>JAJRZL010000330.1 GCA_024275255.1 Candidatus Zixiibacteriota bacterium
ACAGTGTCGCCTGAGCTGCTGCCAGCCGGGCGATTGGCACTCTGAAAGGTGAACAGGAGACATAATCAAGTCCCACCTCATGGCAGAAATGGATAGAATCCGGGTCGCCACCATGTTCACCACAGATACCGACTTTCAAATCAGACCGGGCAGCGCATCCTTTTTCTTTCCCCATACGAACCAATTGCCCCACCCCTTCCTGGTCGATGGAAATAAACGGGTCTTTTGGAAGAATCCCATTATCGAGATAATAGGCAAGAAACTTCCCGGCATCATCACGAGAAAATCCCATGGTCATCTGGGTAAGGTCATTGGTTCCAAAGCTGAAAAATTCCGCTTCGGTGGCAATCTCATCCGCGGTCAAGGCTGCACGAGGGATTTCAATCATTGTACCGACTTTATATTCCAATTTCTTGATACGATGTTTTACAATCACTTCATTGGCAACCCGCACCACTACTTCTTTCTGGTTCTTGAACTCGTTGACATGCCCGACAAGCGGAATCATGATTTCCGGTAAAACTTCTTTCTTTGCCTTGACCAATTCACAGGCAGCGGTAATAATTGCCCGCACCTGCATCTCGGTTATCTCCGGATACATAATCCCAAGACGGCAACCACGATGCCCCAGCATGGGGTTGACCTCGGAAAGCTCCTCAAGACGCTGAATAACTTTCTTGTACTTTTCGAGCTTCTCTTCGTACTCATCATCCGTTTTTTCCAACGCTGCAATTTTCGCTTCCACTTCTTCCCTTCGCGGCAGGAACTCATGGAGTGGAGGGTCGAGTGTACGAATAGTTACCGGCAATCCCTGCATAACATCAAAAATTGCCTTGAAATCTTTCTTCTGGAACTTGAGCAGTTTGTCAAGGGCAGCCTGACGTTCTTCGGCAGAGTCGGCAAGAATCATCTCCTGCACAATAGGAATACGGTCTTCAGCAAAGAACATGTGTTCTGTCCGGCAAAGACCAATACCCTCTGCACCAAATTTTATTGCCTGCTGGCAATCGCGAGGTGTATCCGCATTCGTTCGTACTTTCAGTTTGCGGTATTCATCAGCCCATTTCATAAACTCGGAAAACTCGCCGGATAATTCAGGATCTATGGTCGGAACCTGCCCCAGTATCACCTCACCGGTAGAGCCGTTCAGCGTGATGACTTCGCCTTCCTTGATAATCAATTTCCCGACTTGGAACTGCTTCTTCTTGGCACTTACGCGAATCATCTCTGCACCGGCGACACAGCATTTCCCCATACCGCGGGCAACAACAGCGGCATGTGAAGTCATTCCTCCCCGCGCTGTCAGAATACCGGCAGCAGCGTGCATTCCTTCGATATCATCGGGGTTCGTTTCTTCCCGTACCAAAATAACCGAATTTTTTGCGCTCGCCTTTACTGCATCTTCAGCCGTGAAATACACTTTCCCGGAAGCCGCTCCCGGTGATGCCGGCAGTCCTTTTGCCAGTACTTCATATTTCGCCTTGGGGTCAATACGCGGATGCAACAGTTGGTCCAGTTGGCTTGGCTCCACCCGAAAGAGCGCCTCTTCCTTATTGATAAGTTTTTCTTTCACCATATCCACCGCAATCTTGATTGCCGCCTGCACCGTACGTTTTCCGGTACGGGTCTGCAACATGTACAGTTTGTTTTCCTGAACGGTAAATTCAAAATCCTGTACATCACGGTAGTGTTTCTCAAGACGGGTGGTGATTTCTTTGAGCTGCTTATATGCTTCGGGCATTTCCGTTTTCATTCGGGAAATCGGCTGTGGGGTACGAATACCGGCAACAACATCTTCACCCTGAGCATTGATAAGGTATTCGCCGTAAAATTCCTTTTCCCCGGTAGCAGGATTACGAGTAAAACCGACCCCTGTTGCCGAGTTGTTCCCCATATTTCCAAAAACCATAGCCTGTATATTAACAGCGGTTCCCAATTCCGACGGGATATTGTGCATACGACGGTATGAGATTGCCCGTGGGTTGTTCCAACTGCGAAAGACAGCATCCCGAGCCATGCGAAGCTGAACATACGGGTCATCGGGGAACGGCTCACCGGACTTCCGTTTACAAATCTGTTTGAACTTCTTGATAATATCTTTCAGATCACCTTCACGAAGCGAACTGTCCTGCTTGATACGCTTTTCGGCTTTTTTCTTGGTGATAACATTTTCGAACAAATCCTTGTCAATACCAAGTACCACATTACCAAACATCGCGATAAAACGCCGGTAATTATCCAGTGCAAAACGGATGTTGTTAGTCTCTTTTGCCAGTCCTTCTACTGTTTCTTCGTTGAGTCCCAGGTTTAGAACCGTATCCATCATTCCCGGCATGGAAAACTTTGCTCCTGACCGTACAGAAACTAACAACGGCTTTTCCGGATCGCCAAACTTTCTTCCGGTAGCTTTTTCAATAACCGCCATGTGAGCTTCCAGCTCTTTGTCAATTTCACGAGGGACTTCCATCCCGTTTTCATAAAAAAGGCGGCAGACTTCCGTGGTAAGAGTAAATCCCGGAGGTACCGGAATACCAGCACGACTCATTTCTGCCAGTCCGGCTCCCTTCCCCCCCAGAAGCTCTTTCATATCCCCGGTGCCATCGGCTTTCTTATCTCCAAAATGGTAATAATATTTCCCTTTAGAGACGGATTTTTTTGATTTTGTATTTTTCACAGTTGTTTTCTTCTTAGTAATTTGTTTGGCGGTAGTCTTTTTCGCAGATTTCGTAGTTTTGGCTTTTGCTTTCGAAGCCGTTGATTTCTTTTTTGTGGAAGTCTTTTTCGTAGGCATATCTATTATTCCTCAATTTAAAATACTATTCAAGCAATTGAAGGAATGTATATAAAAAACTATCCGGGGGCAATACAAAAGGCGACCGGTTTGAGACACTCTTTCCAGCCGCCTTCAAATTTGAAGCGTTTCTGACAGAATACAATTACATAGTGAAGAACCGTTCACCTTTGATTATTTTCTCCAGCATAGCCAGTGTTTTTTCAACCGGTGCATGCATGAGATCAGCGGTGTTAAACGTTGTTTTCACTACTTCACGCGGACAAGTAAATCCTGTTCGTCCCCGTCCTCCCCGCGCTTTTTTCTTGTGGGTCAGGTTATACTGCCTTTGATACTCTTTCGCTTTCTCTTTGTGCATCTGGTAATAGCGCCTCTGATACTCACGCCGCGCTTCAGCAGTAGACAGTTTCCCTGTTTTCCTTTCTTTCACCTTTGTCTTTGTAGCAGGAGCCGTGGACTCATCGGCTTTATCAGTCCTTGAAACCCGAGCCATGTTCCTACCTCACTTTCCCTGTTTTTAAGGTGACTACCCTTTGCCTACCAAGGCAGATGGTGTGCAAATCCAGCTTTTTGGTTCCTCCGGAAATATGATAGGAAATTTTATCTGTATGTCAAGCATTATTTTCCAATTATCTGAAAAATTTTTCTGATAATTTTCAGTCATATAATGAGTTACCAAATCTAAAATTCGACGTACTTATATCCTCCTATTAAACAAAAAGTTATGCGTAACAGCTTATAGCAATGCAACTAACTGTCACACAACAGATAGTGAGATGTAGTGTATTTCGTCCACATACACCTACTCACTTCTCGTTTAATGGTGTAATGAATGAGACGGATTTCCCCCTGCTTGATTCCACCTTATTATACAAAAAAACATAAGGTTTTGCCATAAAAAAACCTGCTAAATATTGTTTAGCAGGTTTTTTTATTTTCTGATTCGATCTTATGCCTGGGTTTGTGCTTTCGACTTAGACGAAAAGTGCTGGACTATTTCTTTGATAATATAGACAACAATAATAAGCACCATTCCCCAGAAAACAACCAAAAACCAGTTGCTGTAATTCGGGTTTGGTTCCACTGTGGAGTTCCAGGCAACCTTCCCCCAATCATCGACATCCTGAATCCGGTTTACAAACAGGGAAATACGAGCCATAACCGTATAACCGAATGAGGCTCCAAATCCAATCATAAGGGTCCAGATTCCTAAATCAGCTACTCTGCCAAACCAGCCTTCATGAGCCTTGGAAAAGAAGAAATAGATAAGAGCGGAAATAACCCCAACGAAAATAATCAAGTTGGAAAGTCCGCTATATGGGTCAAGCAGGTTGAACCCGCCATGTCCCCAGAAATTATCAAAGCTCAGAGTCATGGTAGCATAGAGCTGTTTATTGATATAGGTGGACATTGTCAAGGGGATAGCAATACCGGTTGAAATACCGATATACATCGCCATGGGCCAGCGGGAGACCCAGGCATATTCTCTAGAAAATCTTGTCCACATGAGCATACCAAGAATAGCCGGCACAATGTACCAGGGCTCGGAGGAGTTTAACCAGAGATAATACCAGTCGCCATCGGCAAGCTTCTGAAAGAGATTGGGGACCAAGCCATTGTGCCAAAGGATAATAACAAAGTACCCGGCAGAGACCCCGACCACAAGATGTTCAGCAAACTTGTAAAAAGGGTTATCCTTATACAGGAAGGAAAACGTTGCCAGTGTAACAAAGACCCCAAATGTCATCCACAAAAACGTAGTGAAATCCATAACTCTTATACCTCCTCACGTTTCTTGCGGCGTTGACTGGCAAAGTACCCGATATTACCCATAATAATGAAAAAGATAATCACCAGGTGTGCAAACAACTGAACCCGCATACCATCGATAGCCCTACCGGGATTATCTGCCAGACTTTCATACTCAGCAGCGCCAAGCAACCCCCCCATAAGACCGAATATCTGACCGGAACCGAGATACGGATAATACTGGGCAGTCATAACTCCGGTTAACCCCAAAGCAAGGGGGAATCCAAACTTGCCCTGTCCGAAGGCAATCCAGGCATCGGTAATACTGCCTCCTGATAAGTCAATCACACATGCCACCTGGTCATAGTTGATAACCCCCTTCATCATCGGCAACGAATCCAGCGGGGTACCGTAATAATCATTCGGGAATGGTAATCGGAAATTTTGTCCCATACCAAGGATAACCAGCCCATAGTAGGGTTTATACCCCAGGAAACAGTAATCGACACCGTTTTTGATTTCCCTTCCCTTATATAGCACGCCATTGTACTCTTTATCAACCTTCATGGAATCGCTTATATCACGAATCGCCTGGTCAGCCATACCGGGACCGTTTTGTGATAATGCTGAAAATATCACTTTCAAGTTTTTTCGCCAACAGTGCTCGACTATCGCATAGGTCATGGGATGCAACTCGGCAAGGTTATTGGGATCATAATCTATGGCGATAAAAACGATATCTCCCGGCGGCAGGCTGTCAATAAAGTCATAGATACTTCTCGTCTCATCCTCAATAAGAATAGGGATGGTGAACTTTGCTTTATAAGCCCAGACACAAATAATAACCAGCAGGAGAAATATCCACCGACGATCCAGTTTCATAAATTTTTCAAATATACTATTCATCAGTAGTCCTCCTTACCCTTTCCCCATGTAGCCGCGCTCAATTCCGAGGATTACTTTCAGCGCTGTTGCAATCACACCCAAACCAATACCCATAACAATTGCTCGTTGGGCGGCAAGGTTGGGAACATTCATCAACCAGGTCGATGCCTTGGCAACATATTCCGCACCCGGTATCCAGGGATTAAATCGTGACATCACCAGCAATGCTGCAAACAGCAGTAACGTGGCCATAAGATTACGTGCCCGGAAGGCGCGATATGCCGCGGAGGCAATGAAAAATGCCAGCAGGGCAAACATCGTTGACAGGATAGGAATCATGATATAATCGAAGAAATTTCTAAACAGGGTATTTTCAAGACCTTCTGAGGTATAAAAATGAAAGCTCCAGGTGTTATCGAATATGCTAATAGCCACTGTTGCAGCTAATAAAACAAGGGATACCACGAAGTACATCTTTTTCCTGCCGGTATTAGTCTCTGCACGAACCTGCATAATTGCCCCTAAACAAAGCAACCCAAGAATCCACCAGAGATGGTACAGTCCCCAGGCATCTCCATTTCGCTTTGTAAATCCAAAAGCAATCATGACAAACAGCCCGGCAAGAGTCACATACGAATACCCCCATCCGGGACGGTGCATTTTAATTTTATCAACAGACACCTTAAACAGGGACCAGATACCCAGAGCAAGGGCAAAAATACCAATGATAATAGTCCATGCCAGGAAAAATTCATACACCCACTCAGATTTCTCATGCGGTACGAAATACTGAAGCAGCATAAACATACCGAATATAAAAACTAAAACAAATGGTAATTCTCGCTTCATATAATAAACTCCTCTTAACTGGTTACATGGAAAAATTCTGTAAACCAGGTGAACCCTAATACCGTTGCAATTATTCCCAGTATAGACAGAATAATGATAGCCGCTTTTGCATAATCCTGTGCCTTGAGCGAACCCAGCAGTATCGGTTCCCGACCAAGGTATGCTGAAGCGGCATATAATTCTTCACCAATTAATGTGTAGTCACAAGCCACAATAAAAAACGGCATCTGGGCAATTTCATCTGTTCCGGAAATCTGAATCGAACCAGCTAACGCTCCCGTTTCAGCAAGAAGCAGCGATTCAGCATAGAACTTACCCATATATACATTTGTTGCCGGTAAATCACGTAACATGATTCCGTTCACAGCGGCAACATACGCAAACTGCGACTGGGTAACAAAGAATACCGAATCTTCTTTATATGTATCAGCACGACCGGCATCATAATACGCAGATTTCACAACATCCTGGGCAACTGACATCACAATCGGATCATAAGTCGGAACGATGAGGTCTGTTTGGTATTCTGCAACCTTCTTTGCCACTCGCTGCAAAATTGTAAATGCTGCAATGGTAGCCACATCGGAAACAGAGCCCAAACCAAGAACATAGAGAATCGGCTTTCCCATCTCTGTAGCTCGTCCGATAGCATCGTCAACAGCTTCAATACCACCTATCGGGCGAACATAAATTTCTTTTCCCTTTCGAGCCAGCATGACAAAGTAAAGTATGAGCACTCCGAAAAGAATTACCGTGATAAGCACCGGTACTTGCTCAGTATTAAACCACTGACCATAACACTGTACCGGACCAACCACGACTGATGGTGTTTTCACCACGGAGTCGGCAGTGAGAGCATCCACACGATAATATAAGTCGGTATAGTCGGGAATATAGCCCTCGGCGAGCTTTTCTTTACTTCCCAAGTGTACATAGGTTTCAGTACCTGCCGGGACTTTGTCAACCAGTCGCCATTCTCCACCTTCAGGATACCCGGCATGTGCAACAGTTAACTGTTCCAATAAGATATCATACTGATCTTTGAGTGTACGTATCTTTTTCTTCAGATCCTCACCGGTTTTTTTTCCACCATAAATGGCAGCACGCACCTGATCGATTTCGGAACGCAGTTGCGCCATGGAATCGACCATGTTCGGTTCCCAGGTATAGATTTCGTAACCGATAACAGAATTGTTGCCTGCGCCATCATCGGCGGATTTTTTCCATTTCAACGTAATAGAATGACCATGGTCATTTCTTGTATCAAATGCTTGTAAATCAGTAACCGGAGCGGGTGGGGGGATTGACTGGGATATGGTATCGATATTCGCACTATCCGGGGGCACACCACTTTCCTGGGCGGTTGCCATACCACAAAGACAAAAAATGAAACCAAGAACAAAAAACCATTTATATAATGCCATATTCTTCTCCTTTTTGAGAAACGGCTCAACTTATCAAACTCAACCAGTCCTTAAATAAAAACGTTATGCGCCCAACAAGCAAGGAAATACGTCCCATAACAGTATATCCAAATGACGCACCGAATGTAATCATCAATATCCAGATACCTATCTTTGATGCTCCTCCAAATACTCCTTTATGTTCTTTGGAAAAGAAGAAATAGATAATACCACACAACACCCCGAAAAATATCACCCAGTTTGACAGCATTGCAACAAATTGTCCGGTTGAAGAAAGACTGAGATTGGAAAAGAAATGTCCAATTCCCTGCCAATCCACCAGCAATGGGACAAATGTAGCCGATACCTGTTCGATAAAATCCGAGCGTAAGTAACGGATGAAGTTAAACCCGGCTGTTGTCCCGACAATAAATGCCAGGGGCCACCGTGAGACCCAGCCAACCTTTCGAGACAAACGCAGCAACAGCAAAATTCCAAGAAATACCGGCAAGAAATAAAAGGGGTTATACGATTCGGGATGATACGGGACTTTGAAATAATTTGACAATGTTTCCGAGACACGGGGAATCAAATTTCCGACGATAGTGCTCCAAAATCCCATCGACATCCAGAATGCCGCCGAAACACCGACAAAGAGATGCTCCGCAAACTTGTAAAACGGGTTATCCTTATAAAGAAACGAAAAAATGCACAACGTCAGAAACGCAGCAAAGGTAATGGCAAACCCTTTGGCAATATAATGGTCGGTGGTGGAAGTCAATGACATTGATTTCAACACCCAACTGATGCCGAAAATCACTATTGCCCCAACCATAACAAGGACTGTGGTTCGCTTCATTACTGACGGTCCTTTCGTTTTTTGATGAAAAACGATAAATTGCCAATAAGAATGAACGTAATAATCACCATGTGTGCCAAAGTCTGCGGTCCCATCATCCGCAGACCGGGGGTATCGACATCCTTGAAACGGGGATAATTATGAATAAGCTCGGATTCATATTCCGCAGCGCCTTTTATTCCTCCCAATAATCCGAGTAATTGCTTGGGATAGTAAGGATACATCTGTGGCGCCACTACCGCTGCAACCCCACACGCCACCGGCACTCTGCCCGGATCACCGACAAACAACACCCATTCTTTCACTCCCGGTTTTCCACCGCCGATAGAAACAATCAGGTCCACATCTTTACAGGAACTCACATCATCGAGTGCAGGAATACTATCATACGGGATATTGTTGACATCGGTCGGAAACATTTTCTTGAAGTCGGAGATAATGACATTCAGCACCCCCTCGTTCCCGGCTTTATAGCCGAGGTTTACGTAATCGACTTCTTCTTTTTTATCAGGAAATTCTGTTTCCACCACATCACGCAACGTTTGGGTCAATAATGCCTGCCCGGTAGCAAACAACGACATGAAAATAATCTTGTGCCCTTTTACCAGACAATGCCGTGTAATAGCATTTGCCATCGGCTGCACTTCCGGAGCCATCGCCGGGTCAAAATCAAACGAGATTATTACTGTTGAGCCGGCAGGCAGAGATTCTATTTTATCATAGACCGCTTTTACAACCCTGGTTGCTTTCTCACCAAAGGTGATGGGAAATAAAATCGGGGTAGCAACGGCAATAAAAATAAACAAGAAAATAACCCGTCTATCGACCTCTTTTCCCTTCAGTGCCCGGATAAAAAGCCAGAGCAATCCACCACCAATAATAACAAGCGAAATCGTCCTGCCAATATCGACCAGCGCTACCAATGGACCGGGGTAAAACATATCAGCTCTTATCCTCACCAAGATAGGTTCGTTCGATTCCGAGAATAACCCGCAATGACATCGACACTACTCCTAACCCAATACCAATCATAATAGCCCGCTGACCGGCAAGGTTGGGAGCGTTCATAATCCATACCGCAAGGTTCGGAACCTGCAACACATCGAATGATTCCGGTATCCATCCGGTGACAACCGTCCCAAAAGGAGTGCGACCAAGCAAAATAATAAAAGCAGCAATCAACAAAATCGTTGCTTCCCGGTTCTTCGCCCGGAATGCACGATATGATGCTGATGCGACAAAAAATGCCAGCAGGGAATACATCGTAGCACCAAGCGGGACCAGACAATAATCAAATATCTCCTGAAATAATGAACCGGCGGCTGTCGGAGCAGCAGCAATACCTCCGGGATTTCCTATTTTGAATAACCCGATAACCAATGTGACTGCAAATCCAAGCAAAGTAACAATTGAATACTGCCAATCACGTTTCTGCCGAGTGAGTTTTGATACATGTACGCGGAGCAGATTTCCCCCACCGAGAAAGAAGGCAAACACAGCAATAATATCAAAGAAAACAGTAAAGTCTTCCCCCAGTGACTCCATCGGAGGAATAAAGACCGAGAAAATCAGCAACATCCCGATAAAGAATGTAATAAAGAGTGGTACTTCGCGTCTCATTATCTCATCACTGGGTTGAGAATATCGTGGTTAACATATCTTTTACATCATTCATAAATTTCACATCCCAGGCATTGCCGATAGTAACTGCTATCACCCCCACAAGAATAACAATCATGGCAATCGCTTTCCCGACATCCTGTCCCTTCAGTGAACCAAGCGCTTTTGGTTCTCCGGAAAGGTATGCCGATGCTGCAAACAGTTCCTCTCCAATGAGAGTAAAGTCACACGCGGCAATAAAAAACGGTAACTGTGCCGGACGGGCAGTACCGGCTATCTGAATAGCACCGATAGAATTGCCGGTTTCGGCAAGAATAAGTGACTCGGCAAAGAACGCACCCAGCAAAAAGACGGTCGCCGGTTTTTCACGTACCATGATACCATCAACAGCAGCGACATATCCGAACTGCTCATCAGTAACATACGAAACCATATCATCGCTGTACTGGTCAGGCCGTCCGGCAGTCTGGTAGGCGGTCTTAATCGTTTCCCGGGCGGCAGTCATCACCAGTGACCGGGATACCGGCATCCGTATTTTCGTATCATAATCGGCAATCTGGTGTGCCACCCGGCCCAAAATTGTAATTGCTGCCAGTGTCTGGACATCGTCCATATCGAGAATACCGGGGATATACAAAATCGGTCGCCCCATTTCAGTAGCACGGCCAATAGCCTCGTCTACCGCTTCCAACCCCGCAATTTTCCGTACAAATAGTTTTTTCCCGCGCCGAGCCGACTGGATATAATAAATCACCGCCCCACCAATTATCAGTGCAAGGAGAAATAAATATCCTCGCCGAAAGTTAATCCATTCCCGTTGAGGTTGAACCGGTTCGGTGGTTGTTGATAAGACTTCGTCATCACTGGCAGAAACCGCCGCGACAATATAGCGATAGGTATCATGACGATTCAAATTCTTATCTGTAAACGAATTAGAACCGGGTGGCAGTTCAGCTATCAGTTCACGGGTGGAATCATTCGTAATCCGATACACCCGATAAACTGAAACTTTGCCGTCGATAAGCTGATCATCAATAGATGGCACCCATGACAGGTTTAACTGTTCTCCATTGTCATATTTGTAGTCATCCACCAAAAGTGAAGTCACGGGCGCTACCGAGACACCAACCGTATCGGCAGTATTTACCAAAGTATCAGCTTGAACTTGTGGAGAAGGTTCGACAGAAAAAATACGGGAGCTACCAATAAATATAAACACCGAAAGAAACAGCGTCGTATGTATCAACAGGCGCAAAATTCTTTCTCCGGCAAGTAACACTATTTAATCAACCCCAGCCAGTCTCCAAACAAAAAGTCAATACGTCCGATAAGAAGCGACATACGACTCATCACGGTATAGCCAAACGATGCTCCGAAAGTAATCATAATAACCCAAATACCTACTTTCGCGGTAGCACCAAAGGCGCCCCGATGTTCCTTCGAGAAAAAGAAATATACCAGACCGGCAAAGGTTCCGCCAACAATAACAATATTACCGATTATCTCATATACCGATGCCCCGTATCCAATACCGAACAAGGGAATAATTGTCCCCTGCACCTGCCGCATAATGTTCGATGAGAAGTAATTCATTAAGTATAACCCGGAAGTACACCCGACAATAAACGCCAGGGGCCAGCGGGAAATCCAACCGACACCGGGAAGCAGACGGGCAAGCATCAAAACACCGAGTACCGCACCTACAATCAGGGCATAATCCGGGACGCCATGGCTGACAAAGTTACCTGCTTCATCGACAACATCGGGAGGAAACACTCCCACCCAGAACTTGCCGTAAATATTATCCCAGAACAACACCACAAACCAGTACCCGGCAGAAATACCGACAAAAATTGCCTCACTGAGTTTGTACCACGGATTATCCTTATACAGAAAGGAGATAATCCCCAAAGTGAGAAAAGCGGCTATCCAAACAGCAACATGTTCCATAATAATTCGTACCGTTGACCGATTGTGTTACTCTCTACAGTTTCTTTTTCCTACCACTCTTAAAATAAGCGACGTTCCCGATAATAATAAAGGCAATCACAATCATGTGAGCGAATGATTGTGAGAGCATAAATTTAGTACCCTTCCCAATTTCGTTCGTCACTAACTCAAACTCCGCAGCACCGTTCATCCCGCCCAGCAGCCCGACAAGCTGCCCGGCATTGAGGTAGGTGTACATCATCGGGGCTTGAACCGCGGTATTCCCCGCTCCCATTTTCAGCCCGTAGCGATCAACCGCCACCTGCACCCACTCCTGCGTTCCGGGATACCCGGCAGAAAGATTGAATGAATAATCTATATTGGAAAAGTTCTTTACATTACGAACAAGCGGTAAATCATCGTAAACCGTACCGGAATAATCTTTCGGGAACATCGACTTGAAATCAGTTCCCATGCGCTGAATAACAAATTCGTTACCAACCTGGAATCCAAGATTGACATAATCGACCCCATACTCCGGCTTTTTCGCCGCCACTTCTTTGCTCTTCAGTGCATCTTCAAGTGCAAGATTAGCTTGCTGAGGCCCCTGCGGCCAAAGTCCAATGATGATTACTTTCAAATCATGCGACAGACAATACCGTAAAAAGGCAACTGCCATCGGTTGCAGTTCCGGCGCTGAGGGTGGATCATAATCAAACGATACAAGCACTTTTGACCCGGGTTGCAATTCACTGAGCGCATCATAGAGCTGCTGTACTTCGGGAGAAACACGGAACTTTAATGTCAAGGTCATAAAGAACGGCAATACAACCGCCAACCCGACGAATAAAAATACTGTCCGCCGCCCGATAAGATGCCCCTGCAAAGTCCGCAACAGGATGTATAGCAACAACAGAAAAATAACGATAACAACCGTAAGCGATACTGCGGGAGAGAACATCAGACCATTATTCCATCCCTGTATCTTCCCTATATACACAATAACAGAAATGACAAGTATTAGTATGACCACTGCCAGTTCACGTATTCTTGTCGTAGAACTCATTGACTAATCTCCCCCTCCCAGATGCGAGCGTTCGATACCAAGAATTATCCGCAACGAAGTCGAAACTAAACCAAGGGCAATTCCTATCATAATAGCACGTTGTCCTGCTGTTTGTGGGAACGTCATAATCCAGCTTGCCACTTGCGAGAGCTGGTATTGCTGCGGCAGGAACCCGGTAATAATATCACCGACCGGAACACGACCAAGCATGACAAAAAACGCTGACAGAAGCAGCAAAGTAGCTTCAAAATTACGTGCCCGGAACGCCCGGTACGATGCCGAGGCAACAAAAAAGGCAAGAATGGCAAACATCGTTGCCGAAAGAGGACTATACACATAATCATATAACCATGAGAATGTAGTGCCCGGTTCACGGAACCCCTGTCCTTCGGCAAAACCGATAATAGTAATCACGAAAAACGAGATGATAATAACAAGAGCAAAAAACCAATCCGATTTCTTATCCATTATCTTCTGAAAAGAAATTTTCAGCAGGTTCAATGCTCCCAGCCAGATAGCAAACGCCCCGACAATCGAGAACCAGTCGGAGAACCAAGTGTTCATTTTGTTAAATGGGGCATGAGGGATAAAATATTGCAGCACAAATACAATTCCGGTAATAGCAGTAATCAGAAGTGGAATCTCTCGTCGCATACGTTATTCCCCTATCACCTTGAACAAAGACGAAAATTGCCAGATATGAAACGTTTCGAGAATAGTCCCTACCAACAGGGAAATGAGTATCAGGGCTTTTCCGACATCCTGCCCTTTCAGGCTTCCGAGAAGTTTCGGTTCACGAGATAAATATGCCGATGCTGCGAACAGTTCCTCTCCTATGAGAGTGTAGTCACACGCGGCAACAAAGAATGGCAACTGTGATGGCATGGCAGTACCGGAAATCTGGATAGCACCGATAGAGTTACCTGTTTCCGCTAAAATCAACGACTCGGCATAGAAAGCGCCCATGTAAAAAATAGTAGCCGGTCGTTCCCGAACAACCATTCCGTCAATACCTGCCGCATAGCCAAACTGGTCGTCAGTCAAATAATGAACCTGGTCTTCACGAAACGCATCCGGGCGTCCAACTTTGGAATAGGCTTCCTTGACAATTTCCTTGGCGGTAACCAACACTAATGAACGGGAAACCGGAACCTCCAGCCAGGTATCATACTGGGCGGCAATTTCCGCTACTCGCCCCAATATGGTAACCCCGGCAATGGTCTGAACATTGTCCATATCCTGTGTACCGGGGATATAAAAGATTTTCTTCCCCATTTCCGTTGCCCGCCCGACCGCTTCATCAACAGCTTCCAGACCGGCAATCTTACGAATAAAGAGTTTTTTCCCTGATTGTGCCTGATAAATATAATAAAGTATAAAAAACGATAGCAGTACCACTCCGACAAAAACATTGATACGCTGAAAATTGAACCATTGTGCTGAAGAACTCACCTCATCGCTGACACTTGATTGCACTGTAGTCGTCACAACCGTTGTATCATCGACTTTCAACTCATACACGGCTTCCACTTTATATACATACGTAGAATCATCATCCGTCGAACCATCGGAAAACACCGTTGCCCGGTTGGTTGCTTCACCAACGAAGATAAACTCTCCCGGCACACTATTCTCCACTGAAGCCCGCAATATACGGTATTTTTGAATCACCGCATTTTCGAGAACCGGTTGCTCTTCCCACCTGATAGTAACAGAACCGCCCGCATCATCAGGTGTATCTTTCACTTCTATATGTATTGGTGGTTTTAGCTGGATAGAATCCGGGATTGCAGTGCCCGGTGGGACTGATGATTCCTGCTGCGCAACACTTTCAGGCGGTAAGTACAACAGGCCCAAAAGGATAAACAGACAAATCGACAGCATCCCGGTTTTGAATGCTATCGATTGTTCTTGCTGCATATTCAAGTTACTAATTCCCAACTTGCTGCCACAAAAAGAATGTCTTTCTCCATAGGGCTAAAGACGAACAGATTTACAAAACTATCTAACGCTTTTTTGTACATCTGTAATTACAGAACATACATATCCATATTCAGAAATTATCGACCAATGTATCCTGCCAGGGATAACAAGTCAAGGAAAAAAGCCCCGCTGCCATTCTCTGTATTTATTAAGTAATTACCACGAGATAAGATAATATAAGGGAAGGATAACAACATGTTATCCTTCCATAATCATGTAAACCTTATGTCCGGTTCATCGTGAGCTTAAGTCAAAAGTTGATTGTCTTATTATCTCTTAAGATTCTTTAATAGCTTCAATAAGCTCAACAATTGCTTTTTTACCGTCATTAAAGAACATCAAGGTATTGTCTTTGGCGAAAAGCGGGTTTGGTATTCCCGCAAAACCGGGACTCAAACTCCGTTTAATCACCACCACATACCGTGCTTTATCGACATCAAGAATCGGCATCCCGGCAATTGGAGAGTTGCTGTCTTCACGTGCTACCGGGTTAACCACATCGTTGGCACCAATAACAATCGCAACATCTGTTTGCTGGAAGGTCGGATTAATTTCATCCATTTCTTTCAGCTTATCATATTCAACATTTGCTTCAGCAAGCAGCACATTCATGTGACCGGGCATACGTCCTGCAACCGGGTGAATAGCAAACTCCACCTCAATACCTTTACTTTCGAGAAGATTCGCCAAATCCCGTACGGCATGTTGTGCCTGAGCCACTGCCATACCATACCCCGGAACAATAACGACACGTCGAGCACCATCAAAGAGCATAGCAATCTCATCAGCGGAAGTAGCTTTAATCTTCCCTTCGTACACTTCATCAGATGTTTGTGCGCTCTCCCCGGGTTCCATAATTCCAAACAGCACATTCGTCAGGGAACGATTCATCGCCTTACACATGATATTGGTGAGAATCACCCCCGATGCTCCAACGAGTGAACCGGCAATAATGAGCACATTATTTCCCAGTACAAACCCGGTTGCCGCCGCCGCCAAACCGGAATACGAGTTTAACAATGCGATAACAACCGGCATATCAGCTCCCCCGATGGGAATAACCAATAAAATACCGAGAGCTGATGCCACACCGACCAGAATCCAGTAGGTGTTTGTCAACTCAGGGTTTAATACCAGCCACACCGCCAGTCCAACCGAAACAATTCCCAGTACAACCTTGAGAAACTGCTGCCCCGGCAGGACAATTGATTTTTCTGTCATCACTCCCTGCAACTTGGCAAATGCGACCAAACTTCCCCAGAACGTAACAGCCCCGATAATACCGGAAGCCCCGGTTGCTATGGTGAACTCTGTTTGCGGGTGAACTCCTGCAATTATCAACTCAATCAATGCGGCACCGGCAACAAAAACCGAGGCGCCGCCACCAAAACCGTTAAACAATGCCACCATCTGCGGCATAGCTGTCATCTGAATTTTAACAGCAAAGATAGCGCCAATAGCAGAGCCGACGACAAGACCTATCAAGATTATCTCGAAACTGATAATCCGCTGATCCCATAAGGTCACGACAATAGCCAAAAGCATACCCATGGCGCCAAGGAGATTCCCTCTGACAGCCGTCCGTGGATGAGTTAACCCTTTCAGTCCCATGATAAACAGGACCGAGGCTACTAAATACGCTATATTAACAACTGAAACCGGCATATATCAGTCTTTCTTTCGAAACATTTTTAACATTCGATGGGTTACTAAAAAGCCACCCACTACATTAATGGTTGCAAACACCACCGCCGCCAATCCTAATACCGTGGTCAATGTACTATGCTGTGACCCAGCGGAAATCAGCGCACCAATTAATGTTATACCGGAAATCGCATTCGAACCCGACATCAACGGTGTATGCAATGTCGGTGGGACCTTGGTTATAATCTCGAACCCGACAAAAATAGCCAGGACAAAGATGGTAATAACCATAACGATTGAATCCATCGACTCCTACTCCTCTATCTATGAGCCCGACGTTTCTGTTTTGCCGGACAATTCCTTAACACGTTCGTTGACAACCTCTCCCTTTATCGTCAGGAGGGTTTCTTTTATAATTTCATCTTCAAGACTCGGTTCCAGTCCGCCGTTTGCCATCAGATGTTTAATAAACGCATGAAGATTACGGGAATACATCTGGCTGGCATGATACGGAATCGTTGCCGGCAGATTAATCGGTCCCAGGATGGTAACACCATCAATGGTAACCGTTTCGCCGACTTTTGTCAGTTCACAGTTCCCCCCTCGCTCCGCTGCCAAATCAACAATTACCGAGCCGGAAGGCATAGCGGCAACCATTTCTTTTGTAATCAAAATAGGCGCTTTTTTGCCGGGAATCGCTGCCGTAGTAATCACGACATCACTTTCCGCAACCACACCGGTCATCATTTCCCGCTGTCGCCGGTAGAAATCCTCGTCTGCAGCTTTGGCATACCCGCTTTTATCTTCCGCATCCTCGGTAGTGAGCTCCAATTCGACAAACTTGGCTCCCAGACTTTCAACCTGTTCTTTTACCGCCGGACGGACATCATACGCTTTCACTACGGCTCCCAACCGTCGGGCAGTGGCAATTGCCTGCAATCCGGCAACCCCGGCACCGACCACAAAGACATGTGCCGGCGATATGGTCCCCGCCGCAGTCATCAAAAGCGGAAACATCTTCGGACAGGTATCTGCCGCCATCAATACCGCTTTATACCCCGCTATGGTAGCCATCGAGGACAGGGCATCCATGCTCTGGGCACGGGTAATTCGGGGTAACAACTCAATGGCAAAACTGGTAATTCCCGTGGAGCTGATTTCTTTTACTATGTCAGCCCGGGTAAGAGGATCGAAATGACCGACAAGAAGCTGCCCGGAACGGAGAAGCGACATATCCGACTTTCCGGCATCGGGATTGGCTCCCCCGGCACGAACCATCAGGATAATATCGCTGACCTGAAACAACTCCGACCGCTCAGCAACGATCCGCCCACCTTTTTTGACATACGCCTCATCAGGAAACCCGGCAGCAACTCCGGCACCCGATTCCAGCACCGTTTCAAGTCCCATTTTGCCGAATAAGCCAACTGTTTCGGGAACAATTGCCACCCGCGATTCCCCCGGAAATGTCTCACGGGGTACTCCTATGATAACTTTTTTCTCCTCGTCAGCCATATACTCCAATTCCTGAATAAGGTCCTCTCAGTATGCTTTTATTCTCTTTTTCAATCATGTTATAACAACCAATCTGCTAAAGAGTGCCCAAAAAAACAAAAAAGTTCCCTTTCTTGCCCTATCACTCCATTATTTCACAGGCAGATATTGATTTTGCTGGTCTATGTATACCACATTAAAGAGCGTACCGCAACCATATTTATTTTCCTGTTTTCCCGGATTCTTCACCAAAATGCAGGCAAAGGCAATACCCGCACAGCAGAATACTCCTGTTGACGAGCTTGGTGTGAATTGTGTATCTTAATAGAAATAATTAGTTGCAATGGTGCTTCAAATTGCCAGGTAAAAAAATAGCGATATTCGGCTGGGCAAACTCGGTGCATATTCAGCGCTGGGTTTCCGGGCTTGTTGATCGAGGGTATCACATAAAGCTGATTTCCTTAGGTGGGGGAAAAATCAAGGGATGCGAAACTGTTATCTTTCCCCGTAAAGGAAAATTATCATATCTTACCTCTGCTTCCGCTGCTGCCCGCGAAATTGCTACTTTTCAACCGGACTTATTACATATTCACTATATCACCGGGTTTGGTGTATGGGGACTGTGGGCAAAAAAACAACCAACCCTGGTCTCGGTATGGGGAGCCGATATTGTTGATTTCCCGAATACCTGGCTGCGACGGAGCTATATCAAACGTGTTCTTGGCAAAGCAACTCATATCACCGCTACCAGTCAGTTCCTGAAAGATACGGTCATAAAACTGCTCCCCACCGGTGCGGAGAAAATATCCGTCATTCCTTTTGGAGTAACTATTCCACCGGAAATCGTTTCTCCCCCACAACCGAAACCGATAAAATTGTGCTCCATAAAAGCTCATAGACCAAAATACGGCATTGAAGTCCTGCTTCATGCGTTTGCTGAAGCTCTGCAAACAACACCCGATATCACCCTGACCATAGCGGGAGAGGGTGACAACACCCCACAATTGAAAGCCCTGGCACAGAAGCTGGGCATACAGGATAAGGTTACATTTCCCGGTTTTATTCCCCATGATAATATCTATGCGTTTCTTCGGGAGCACCATATCATGGTTATGCCCTCAATCTGTGAAGAGGCGTTTGGTGTTGCTGCTGTTGAGGCTGCTGCCTGTGGTCGTCCTGTCATTGCAACTCACGTTGGTGGAGTACCGGAAGTTGTCAAGCATGATACAACCGGTTTACTGGTCCCGCCTCACGATTCACACCTTCTGGCTGATGCCATCATCAAGCTTGTACAGAACACTTCCTTAAGAGAAAAGATGGGAATAGCAGGGTACCATCTTGTCAAAGCATTATACCAATGGAGAGATGCTGTTGATGCCATGAGCAGTTTATATGAGAGGTTGATTGATGAATCAAAAAAAACGTAAACAGATACCCTTGTTTGATATCAAGATATCATCTCAGACAAAGCGGGAAGTTGCCGAGGTTCTAACTTCCGGCTGGCTCACCTCAGGACCTAAAGTGCAAGCATTTGAAAAGGGAGTTGCCCGTTTGTTGAGAGTAAAGCATGTAGCAGCGGTGTCTTCCTGTACGGTCGGCTTACATCTCACACTGGGAGCTATCGGCATACAACCCGGCAGATTCGGACCTGTCAAGGAAGTGATAACAACCCCTTTCACCTTTGCCGCCACGGTTGAGGCTATCATACAGGCTGGCGCCAAGCCGGTTTTTGCAGATATTAATCCCCGCACACTAAATATCGACCCTGATGAAGTCGCCCGTAAGGTCAGTAAACGAACAATTGCCGTAATTCCTGTTGATATTGCCGGGTATCCAGCCAATTATCGTATTTTGAACAAAATTTGTGAAGCCCACTCTCTTTTATTGATTGCTGATGCTGCCCATTCCATCGGGGCAACGTATCACAAGCGCACCATTCCCAACCTCTGCGATGCAGCGGTTACTTCATTTTATTCGACAAAAAACTTAACCTGCGGAGAAGGCGGTATGGTTCTATCACGGCATAAAAAACTGGTTGACCGGGTACGCTTGATGGCACGGCATGGACTCACTACCGGTACATTTGAGCGGAAAGCAAAAAAAAGTGTCCTGTATGATGCTGTGATTGGCGGCTATAAAGGGAACATGTCAGACCTGCACGCCGCGGTCGGTCTGGGGCAACTGAAGCTGTTTAAGAAAAATCAGGAAACCCGCACCTTGCTGGCGGAACGATATATCAGTAATTTACAGCCATTATCGGAGTTCATTGAACTGCCGATTATCGAAAAAGGATATCAGCATGGCTGGCACCTGTTTATTATCAAGCTGTGTCTTTCAAAGTTAAAGATTAGCCGGGAGAAATTTCTTGCCCTGATGGCATCCCGCGGAATCGAGTGTGGGGTACATTACCAGCCTGTTTTTGCTCTTTCCTGGTATCATAAATCTTTTGGTTTATCGCCCCAGCATTTCCCTAACGCTGCGTATGCCGGACGACGTGTTGTAAGTTTGCCGTTATACCCTTCATTGAAAAAAACCGAGGTTGATTTTGTCTGTGAGAATATCACAGATATTATCAAAAAAAATCGTCGCTGACACTATTACAGAAAGCCGGTAAACAAGCTTGCTTTTTGAGCTTCCCTCAAGTACGGTGTATTGCTTGTATCACTATCCCTTTTTGTTGCTCAAGGACACAAACCTGTTCACAAATTCCACAACCGGTACAGACATCTTCAATAATAATAGGGCGGTTAAACTTGATTTTGATAGCACTGCGTTTAAGCGGACAAGCGTCAAAACAAGTGATACATTGACTCCCATTATATGCCAGGCACCTATCTTCTACAATATGAGCTGTCCCGATTCTGGGGAATTGTTTATCTGCCGGCATCACCAGTGCTCCCTCCGGGCAGGCATTTGTACAGGGCAGGTCCTCGCACATCACACAGGCTTTTTCAGATGGCACAATAGTCGGGAGTTTTTTCCCACTGATTTCATCCAGTACAAGTTTGATTGCCTGTTCAGGACAGGCAGCTATGCAATCCCCACAGGAAGTACATCGGTTGGGATAATTGGCTATAGCTCCCGGCGGAAAAATCGGTCGGGGAATATTCTTCACTTCATCGGGTATGCGGTTACTGATAGCCTGTGCCATCGCTCCGCTGAGAATCTTCCAGGACCGTTTCAAAAAGTTAGATCGTGTTACCATGAAACCATAACAATTCAAGTGTCATGTCGGGTACTGTAGTACCTATCGGTTATCTTACTGTAAAATCTATATGTATTCTCCCGCTATATCAATAGAATCACGTCGAAACAAACATGATATTCACGTTTCTCAGGGGTGTGACAAAAGATTATCTTTTGCCACACTTCAACATTGTTACTATTTAACGTGTCGGGATGTATTTCTTAAACGTATTCTCTACGGTAAAGTCCTGATCGGTTGCTGATTCATTATTCATGGGAATATGGCACTGCAAGCAATTGTACCGTTCCGGGTGTGTTGTCTGGGGGGTGTCTTTTTCGTCTTTATTATCATGACAATCGAGACATGCCTGACCACCGTTTTCAAAACTGTTGATATCTTCGTTGACATCAAACGGGTGATCTTTTGGAATCATGGGCGGTGCTCCCAATAAAGCGACATTGGGTTGTTTCGCTTCTTCAAGGGCAGTCTGCTGGGCTTCTGTTAACGGTATGTTTTCACCCTTCTGCTGACAACCAAGGAACAGCACGAATAAAACCAATAACAGGATTACAACTCTCATCGCTATTTCTCCTTTATATGTTTTATACCTATTTTCAAAGCATCTTCAGGACAAATGTCCACGCAGTTCAAGCAATTCGTACAACTGCTGCCGATCCAGGTTTCTTCACCACGAACAGGCTTGCTCAGGACTTCCGATGGTACACAAACCTCAAAGCACTCACCACATTTAGTACAGGCAGCATGCGAAATCCTGATTCTCAGCGGCGATAGTTTTCCGACCAGGCTGTACAATGTCCCCACCGGGCAGATAAACCGGCACCACCACCCGCGACTGACAAAGATATCAACCAGTAAAAGAATCACGAGAATCCACAGCGAATAGTTAAATAATACCCGCCATGAATCGGAAGTGGTCCCGGCAAAATTGTCAGCATACCGGTCATTACTATCTGTTTGTTCCTTCGCGCGCTCTGAGCCGAAAATTCCCTGCGGAGCATCAATCCCCAGGGCAATATTTTGAGAAACAATACCGATAGGCGATACTGTCTCAAAAACCGGTTTCGCGGTAACCAGGCTGAGTAACAGGACTGTTCCCAAAATCCAATACCGAGTGGTAGATTTTGGCTTATACTGGAACACATGCAGTTTTGTATGCAGTTTCCTTACCATCTCAGTCAGTAAATAAACCGGACAGACCCATCCACAGAAAACCCGCCCGCCAAGAAGCAGGTAGAATACAAGAACTATTACGGCTCCCATCAACACGGGCAGGTACACAGCTTTTGTTGCCAGGATAAAATCAATCGCCGCCAGTGGATCAGTAAGCTGCACACCAAGCAAAGTCCCGGAAATAAGCGTTCCTCGGAATAGCTTTAATCCTAACAACGGCGATACCAGCAGGAATATCACAAATAATTGTACAAACCTGCGAAGTATTTTCCGGCGATTGTTACGTATCCACGACATCAGGATTGCTGCTCCCTGAGATAAAAGTAATGTCCGGCTTTGTCACCACGTTCAGAAGGAATCACTCGGATTGCAGTCTCATCAAGCGGGCAGGCATTTTCACAAATCCCGCACCCGGTACAAAAGTCCTTGTGAATCACCGGCTCGAACACAGTATGCCGATGGGTAATTGCCTGCTCCTGTTTGTTCAGGGTAATGGCTTTATCTATCAGCGGGCAAACCCGGTAACAGATTTCACAGCGTATCCCATTCAACGACAAACAGGCTTCCCGGTCGGTTATGACCGCGGTACCGATGTTCATCTTGTTTACATCAGTAAGTGAATGGTCCAGTGCATCGGTTGGACAGGCAGCGATACAAGGCAAATCTTCGCACATGTAACAAGGGACAGAGCGGAACGTTATATAAGGTGTTCCGACACTGATACCATCCCGTATATCAGCCAACACAAGGGTGTCATACGGGCAATCCTGTACACATTTTCCGCATCGAATACAAGCAGCGAGGAACTCATCTTCTGGCAACGCTCCCGGAGGACGGAAATAAATTTCCCTGCTGCGTCCCATAAGATTCACCAGTGAAAACCCGCCGACAGTTCCGATTGCGGTAATAACGAATCCTTTCTTTATGAATTCGCGTCTGTCCATACTATTACATTATACTGTTTTCAAAAAGTACCTGTTGGTTGAAAGCTATATGCTTTCAACCAACTGTACTGTTTTCCTTCATCAGACCTTTTCGACTTTCACCGCACACTTTTTGTAGTCCGGTTCCTTCGAAATGGGATCATACTGGTCCAGCGTGATCTCATTCACCATCCGGGTTTCATCAAAAAACGGGATAAATACCAGGCCCTTCTGAGGGACGGAACGTCCCCCGATATCAGCCGGGAAGACAACACTGCCCCGACGAGAGGATATTCGCACTAAATCACCACGCTTGATACCCATTTTCCGGGCATCATCTTCATTGAGATTGACCACTGCCCGCGGTACGGCGCGACGAAGCTCCGGCACCCGCATGGTCATCGTACCGGTATGCCAGTGTTCCAGCACCCTGCCGGTACACAACCAGAACGGGTATTCATTATCAGGTGATTCTCCCGGCGGCTCATAAGGAACTGCCAGTACCGTAGCCCGGTAATCATTTTTACTCGCTTTGTAGAACACTATTCCATCTTTGAAACTACGTTCGGGGTGTTCCTTGATAAACTTGGCTGCATACGGGTCATACCTCGCATTGTACCGCCATTTCACCGAGACAAAGCCGTTGGGTTCTGTGTTTTCAATATCTGCCCAGACATCGCTGAAGTCTTTCTTGCCGTTGACCGCTTTTGACTTGGCAACATAGGGCCAGCACACCCCATGTTCTTCACGTATGACATTGTACGGAGCAAGATCCTTCCCGATTCCGAGAGTAAAGCTGCGGTATTCATCCCACATTTCTTCGTAGTAATTATCCGGGTTGTAATTGTAAATAATATCGGCAACGGTCCGGTTGGCATCTACTTTCAACCGTTTTGCCACTTCCCACATCTGCCATATCTCCGTACGGGCTTCACCAGGTGAATCGGCAATCTTATTCCAGTGCTGGGTCCGACGCTCCGCATTACCATACGCACCTTCTTTTTCGACCCACATAGCCGATGGCAAGACAACATCGGCAACTTCAGTCGAACGAGTGGGATACACATCGGAAACGATGATAAAAATATCACGCTCTTTCGCTGCCTTAGTGAAACGATTCAAATTCGGCATCGAATGAAATGGATTCGTCACCTGTGTCCAGAGCAGCTTTATCTGACCGTTGTCAATAGCCCGGAACATTTCAATAGTATGCAATCCGACTTTCGGATTAATTTTTTCTACAGGTATCTTCCAAATCTTGGCGGCAATTTCGCGATGTTTTGCCACTTTGACCACCATGTCTGCAGGCAGTCGATGTACAAATGTGCCTACCTCACGAGCAGTACCGCAGGCACTCGGTTGACCGGTCAGTGAAAACGGTCCCTGACCCGGCTTGGCAATCTTTCCGGTCAACAAGTGAATATTGTACACCAGATGATTAACCCAGGTACCGCGCGTATGCTGGTTGAATCCCATGGTCCAGTATGAACAGACCTTACGGTTGGGATCAGAGATAAGCTTGGCGGCTTCCCTGAGTTTTTCAACCGGCACACCGGACAGTTTCGAGGTATATTTTGCCGTATAGGTAGAGACAAATTTCTTGTACTCATCGAAACTAATCTTTTCCATCTTCCCGGCAGTTTTGGGAATATCAGCTCCTTTGTCTTTCAAACCATACCCGATATTAGTTTCACCTTTTTTGAACACAAGGTTGTCCTTGACAAAATCTTCATCGTACAACTTGTTTTTGATAATGTAGTTTGCAAAATAGTTGGCAATCGCCAAATCAGTTTGCGGTTTGAATTCCAAATACAAGTCAGCTTCTTCCGAAACACGGGTAAACTGTGTTCCGAGATCAACTATTTTCACCCGGTCAGGGTTTTTCAGTTTCGTATCAATGATACGCGAGAACAACACTGGGTGCATTTCCGCCATGTTGGCACCCCAGGTGAAAAAGGTATCGGCATGTTCGATATCTTCGTATGTACCCATCGGCTCGTCCGATTGGAATGTCCGCATAAATGCCGCAACCGCACTTGCCATGCACATCCGCGCATTCGGGTCGATATTATTGGAGCCGACACCATCCTTGGAAATAAAGCCCAACCCCGCTTTCATGAATTTAACAGCGGCGTACCCTTCAAAAATTGTCCACTGCCCGGTACCGAACATTGCCACCGCATCAGAGCCGTCACGCTTGAGAATCTCTTCATACTTTTTCGCAATTAAATCAAGCGCTTCATCCCAGGTGGCACTGACCAGTTTGCCATTCTTACGAATAAGCGGAGTGGTAAGGCGGTCTTTTCCATAAAGGATTTTCGAAAGGAAATACCCTTTAATACAATTCAGTCCCTTATTCGACCAGCACTCCGGATCCCCCTTGGTAGCCACTACTTTCCCGTTTTTCCTGCCTACCAGCACCCCACAACCGACACCACAGAATCGACAAACCGACTTATCCCATTTAATACCCAGCGCATCGATTTCACCGCCTATTTTTTGTACCAGCGGTTCGCCTTTTTCCTTTTTTCCACAGGAAACCAGCAATGAGGATACAGCTAATGACGCAGCGGTGGATTTAATAAAATCCCGTCTGTCCATAGCTCCCATACCAAACTCTCCTTTCCATTGTATCTGTATATATCTGTTATTGATTTTCTTCCTGTTTTTGTTCGTCTTCAAAAAAATGAGAAACAAGCTCTACATTGAGTATTCCATCTAATGATTGTATTTCCGATGCAATAGTCACCGCCTCTTCGGTGGAATCCGTTTCTAAGACAATAGCCAGCTTGGAATCCTGTTTTTCAACAATTTCTATCTTGGGCATCTTTCCAATGGAATCACAAACGGCATCAAAAGCTGTAGGGCTTGAACTTATGACAAGACTTGATATAACCATGCAGCTATTCTCCTGTTTGGTTTGTTTGCAATAAAATCGATAACGGTAAGGTGAACCGGCTAACGAGATTACCACAACTCATATACGACAAAATCGCTCTTTTATATATCAATATAATTGACCTGAGTCAAGATTTTGTGAAAAAATACACTTACTGTAGAATAAAAACCGAGCAGGAGTCAATAAAAAACTCTCGTCTGGGTAAACGAGAGTTTCATAGATTCACAAAGTCGGTATCGGGCTGGTTATAAAATAGATTCGAACGCTTTCTTAAAGGCTTCGTATCCTCGCATACCGATAAACTTCTCAACAACTTTCCCGTTGCGATCGACAAAAATAGTCGTGGGTACACTGGAAATCTTGAACTTATAGGCAACTTCATTGTTAGCCATAAGCATCACCCATTCCATCCCGTTCTTCTTGGAAAATGCCCGTACTTTTTCCGGGGTATCACGAACCGCCAACCCGACAATTTCCACACCCTTGGGATGATATTCCTTGTACAGACGGACCAAATCCGGGATTTCCTTCCGACAGGGCGGGCACCATGTTCCCCAGAAATTTATCACTAACGGTTGTTTACCAACCCAGGTTGAGGAGTTTTGCATATTCCCATCTAAGTCACTGGCTGTAAATTGTAAGACAGACGCATCCGATTGAGCGACAGGGGTAGTACTCGGATAGTTTTCTGTTGTAGTCGTTTTGGTCGTGTTTTTTGACTGCGCTTTTTCACTGCTGCACGAAACAACAAAAAGAGTTGCTGAAAACAGCACAAAAGCCGTTACAAGAACCTTCATCATGTTCAAACCTTTCATCACCAAATTACTTCTTTTCTTTTTTATCTGGGGGTTGTTGCTGTGTACGGGTGGAATCATACTTGTATTCTTTCACAAACATCAGCGCATCAAGCATGATATTGGTCGGCTTATATCCGTTTATCGCACCCAGCTTTGTACCATCGGGCTTCAAAAACCAGAAGGTCGGATAGCCACGGACACCAAACTCACGGGCAGTAAGGTTTTTTTCCGTAATTTTGTAGCCATCGATATCCAACTCCCGCTTGGAATCACCATCAACTTTGACCGGAATAAAATCATTATTGAGAATCTCGATAACTTTTGGATCAGAGAATGTTTCTTTATCCATTTTTTTACACCATCCGCACCATTTTGTACTGAAATCGATAAATACATGTTTATCTTCCTTTTTGGCGCGTTTTAACCCGACATCATAGGATGTCCACTGGATACCTTCTTTCGATCCGGACTTTTTGGTAGTTTCTTTTTCAGCGGTAAACGTATCACCGGCAATTACCAAAAAAGCCATAATAAAAAGAAAAAATGTTGCTGCAGATACTTTTTTCATCAAAGAATGCATTGTACGTCCTACTATTTAGACATTTTCTTTCCTGTTTAATGGTCTCAAATATGCTTTTGATTCACCTAATATTTCTTTCAAATTGTCAAGCAGACTGAAATCAGGTGTAACAGCATATTTTCGCGATTTTATATACACTTCCGAACTATTTTCTTTCGCCACCAATAAAACCGGGGTGCTTCCTCCATATTTTTCAAGCACTGTCAACGCTTCCTCAATTAAAGGCTCTGAGCACTCCGGGTCAATCTTTATAACCAGTTGACAATTGAATCGTTCCGAAAGCTTTTCCAGTGGTAATACTTCCGTAGCGATTATCTTGGACGCTTCACCTTCCCGGGTGGAAACCCGCCCGGTAACCAAAACCATCTGATCTACATTAATATATTCTTTACTTTTATCGTAACAATCAGAGAATAAAATAAGTTCGGCAATTCCCATATAATCCTCAAGGGTAACAAACGCCATCATATTGCCTTTTTTATCCAGCATTTTTTTTACGGCAGAGATAATTCCCCCAAGGGTAACTTCCCGTCCATCAGGCACTTGCTTCAACCGATCGGTGGACATGTTGGTGAATGATTTCAATACATCACGGTAATTATCCAGCGGATGCCCGGAAATAAAAAAGCCTAATGTAGCCTTTTCCTGGGCAAGTTTCTTGTCGTTAGGCCAGTCTTCGATATCCGGCAAAGGAGGCGCCACCCGAACAACAGCTCCACTGCCATCTGTAAATAAATCATGGGTAGCTGCCTGCTCGGCAACTTTGTGACCAAACTCCAGCACCGCTTCAACCACGGCAAATTTTTGTGCCCGAGTGCCCTCCAGCGAATCACAAGCCCCGGCGGAAATGAGTGACTCCAGGGTTCTTCGGTTTAACGACCGAATAGGTACCCTGCTTACCAAATCTGCAAGATCTCGAAAAGCACCGTTTTTCAACCGTTCCTTTACAATAGCCATTGCCGGACCTTCACCGACATTTTTCACCGCTTGCAAGCCAAACCTAACTTTTCCATCAACAACAGAAAAGTCGGATTTTGAATAGTTCACATCGGGCGGCAAAACCTCAATACCCATTCGGCGGCATTCTTCAAGCAGCACATATACCCGGTCGGTGTCATTTATTTCCGAAGTCATCAACGCTGCCATGAACTCCTGCGGATAGTACCGTTTGAGCCAGGCTGTTTGATAAGCAATATACGCATAACAGGTCGCATGGGCTTTGTTGAAACCGTAGCGGGCAAAGGTTTCTATCTGGTGAAATACTTTTTCGGAAATCTTCCTGTCAATATTTCGGGCATCGGCTCCCTCGAGGAATTCCTTTTTCTGGGCAGCCATCAAATCAGCATCTTTTTTCCCCATCGCCTTACGCAACAGGTCAGCTTTGCCCATGGAATACCCTGCCAGCACATTGGCAATCTTGAGTACCTGCTCCTGAAAAACAATAACCCCGTAAGTCGCCCCCAGTATTTTTTCAAGGCTCGGATGCAGATATTCTACTTTGTTTTTTCCATGTTTGCGCTCGATAAAGGTATCAATAACACCGCCATCAAGAGGACCGGGGCGGTACAACGCATTCATGACGGTTAAATCGCTGAATGTTTCCGGGTGCAACTTCCTGAGATAATCACGCATACCGGGAGATTCAAACTGGAAAATACCGATTGTCTCTCCCCGGGCAAACAGGGCATATACTTCGGCATCATCGAGCGGCACATGGTCGATATCTATCTGCGCATCAGGATAATTTTCATGTATCATCCTGATAGCGTCATCAATCACGGTCAGGGTACGCAACCCCAGGAAATCCATTTTTAACAAGCCGATTTTCTCGACCATTTTCATGTCATACTGGGTTGTAATTTCGTTTTTACTCCCTTTGAACAAGGGAGCATAATTGGTCAAAGCCGAAGGCGCTATGACAACCCCGGCAGCATGAGTAGAGCAGTGACGAGTAAGACCTTCGAGTGTTAAAGCATATTCCAGCAACTGGTTTACCCGTTTGTCCTTTTCCCGCAACTCCTTCAGTTCCGGGACTTCTTTCAAAGCCTCGTTCAGTGTAATTCCGGGTTTTTCGGGAACCATTTTGGCTATCTTATCGACTTCCCCATACGGCATAGCCAGCACCCTGCCCACATCACGAATAACACCGCGAGCTGCCATCGTGCCGAAGGTGATAATCTGGCAAACATTCTCTTCGCCGTACTTGTCGATAACATACTTGATAATTTTATCACGTCCGCGATCGGCAAAGTCGATGTCAATATCGGGCATGGAAATACGTTCGGGATTCAGGAACCGCTCAAACAGCAGTTCAAACTTGAGGGGGTCGATATTGGTAATTTTCAGCGCATACGATACCAGCGAACCCGCTGCCGAACCCCGTCCGGGACCAACCGGGATACTCTGAGAACGAGCGTAGTCACAAAAATCTTTTACAATCAGAAAGTACCCGGCATAGCCCATTTGTTTAATCACACCCAGTTCATAATCAAGACGCTGCATGACTTCATCGGTCAGCTCCGGGTATCGCTCTTGCAAACCTTCTATACATAAATGCCGCAGGTAAATATCGGCATCGGTGAATGTTTCAGGTATCGGGAAAACCGGCAACAGCAACTTGCCCATTTCCAACTCAAGGTTGCAGGCTTCAGCAATACGAACGGTATTTTCCAGCGCTTGCGGGAAGTCGCCAAAAGTCTCCCGCATCTCTTCTTCGGATTTGAAATACAACTGGTCGGTATTGTATCGCATCCGCCCGCTGTCCCCGACCATCTTCCCGGTCTGGATACACAACAGGGCATCATGCGCTTCAGCATCCTTTTGCTGCAGGTAATGGCAATCATTGGTTACCACCAGCGGAATACCTGTCTCGCGGGCTATGGCATCAATTTTTGGAATAAGCTGCTGCTCTTTTTCCAAGCCGTGATTTTGTATTTCAAGGAAGAAATTCCCCTCACCAAAGATATCCTGCAATTCGTACGCTACCGCAACCGCCGCATCAGTTTTACCCTGGAGTAAATACCAGTTGACCTCACCTTTCAGACAGGCAGAGGTAGCAATGAGCCCCTCACTGTGCTGACGCAATAGTTCCTTATCAATACGCGGTCGATGATAGAACCCTTCAAGATATCCCGCCGAACACAACTTTATCAGGTTACGATAACCGACAATATTTTTCACCAGCAGCACCAGATGGAACCCGCCATCGGGATATTGGTTTGACGGCTTTTTCTCGAACCGACTACCACCCGCTACATAGGTTTCACACCCGACAATCGGTTTGAGACCCGCTTTCTGCGCTTTCATGTAGAACTCGATTGCCCCGAACATGTTTCCATGATCGGTAATTGCCAGGGCAGGCATTTTATATTCTTTTGCCAGCTCTATTGCATTATCAAGACGACAGGCGCCATCGAGTAAAGAATACTGGCTGTGAGTATGTAAATGTACAAAATTAGCAAACGACATGCAGGTACACTACCATAAGTTATGTATATTATACGTAAGAAATGGAGCTTTACTTGCCCCAAACTTTCCACAACATCAATATACTATCAACTTATACAGAACCTGCCTGAGGTCAATCTCTTTTTGAAAATGGAGTTGTAAAATACGTTTTTCATACTGAATGAAACGTTAAAAAACGAAACATACTACTCTAATATGGCTCGTTATTTTTCTACATGTTCCGGTCGCAATCGTGTTCGCGGCAGCTCCATATCACAGCGTACCCCATCCTGCTTGATAATCCGTGCCGGAGTCCCGGCTACAGTGCAGTTTGAAGGCACATCCCGCATCACGATAAAGCTGTTAGCACCGATTTTGACATTATCGCCAACCGTTATTGGTCCCAGCAAAGTTGCTCCTGTTCCGATATAGACATTATCCCCAAGGGTCGGGTGACGTTTGCCGTGATGTTTCCCGGTGCCGCCAAGAGTAACATTATGGAAGAGAACACAGTTTTTGCCAATTTCCGTTGTCTCACCGATTACCACCCCCATGCCATGGTCAACAAAGAACCCTGGACCAATCTTTGCCCCGGGATGGATTTCCAAACCGGTGAACCAACGATTTATCTCAGAGAGCAGACGAGGGATAAACGGGATGCCGATTCTTTCAAGAAAATGAATAAACCGATGAAAAGTGATAGCATGGAAACCGGGATATAGTAAAAACTCGATATTCTTACATGCCGGATCATTGCGGTAGATAGCTTTGATATCTTCAATAACAGAAATCATAAATAAAAGTGTAATACTCCTCACCAGAATGTCAAGAACAGTGGCCTATATCAATCTCTCTTGTATTTCAAGTAAACTTATTAACCTGAATCTGAATAATAT
>JAJRZL010000331.1 GCA_024275255.1 Candidatus Zixiibacteriota bacterium
AAATTAAAAAAATATTGAATGAACGAGTTGAAAATCCAAATGACTGGGAGATATCGACTATTGATATCGATCCCCGAAGCTACGGTATCGACCTGGTTGGAACAGATAATTACGAACTGGACCCTGACCGGGTAGTGGCGGTGAACCTGCCGTATTTTAAGGATATTCTTTCTTTTTTTACACAGCCGGGGAAAGTATTCGCCAACGAATTAAGTGACCGATTGAAAGTTATTGCCTGTATGGAACGACCGAATCTGCTTCACAGCGAAATGAAACAAACACCTGACTGGCGTCCTATTATCTGGGAACCGATTCAGGCGCAGCTTGAAGCCACAGAGCACGATGCCCAGGTAGTTATCTGGGGTGACGAGCAGGATATGGAAACGGCTATCGAGACTATTGAAGAAAGATGCCGGATGGCATTTGAAGGTGTGCCCAACGAGACCCGTAAGTCCTTACCGGACGGAACGACTATCTTTGAACGGGTATTACCCGGTCCCGACAGGATGTATCCCGACACTGACACCGCCCCTATTCCCATAACACAGGAGAGGATTGAAGCCATTCAAAAGACTTTGCCACCGGATATCTCTGAACGAATGAAGCAGCTTGCTGAATGGAATGTTCCTGCAGACTGCTACCAATATATTCTACGCCGGAATCTTGTTCCGTTGATGGAGCGGATTATTGCTGATTATGGTGCAAAACCTTCATTTGTGGGTAGTCTGCTTGGTCATACGATGAAAAATATTGACGGGAAACTATCTTTAGGTGCCGATTTTGATTTTGAAATTCTCTACAAGCTTTGGGGATTTGTAAAAGAACAGGATTTGCAGCCGGAAATAATCCGGGAGCTTCTGCCAATTGTCTGCGCATCCCCTGCCAAAGATTTTCATGCGGCTTTACAGGAAGCAGGATACAGAAAACAAACCATGGACGCCCTTATCAAGCAAGTACCGGAATTAGTGAAGAAATTTGAACAAATACAAACATCAACAACACCGGGGGCGGTAATTGACTGGATTATGGGACAACTGCGTAGAGACGCTATTGGCAATGTCTCTTTGAAAGAATTACGGGATACTATTACAAAGGCAATACAGCATGGCTGATACATTACAAGGATATAAAGGCGAAGCCTTAGCGGCACTCAACAAGTTCAAGGCCCGGGTATGGAGTGAAGCCCAGGTCAAAACAACACGCGGGATATTCAACGGTATTTTGCTTCCCCGTTCTGAAAACGACGACGACAAGCATATTGTATTGAAGCTTGCTACCGGGTATAATATCGGAATTGATATTGATACTATCCTTGAGATAAAAGAACTGGGCTATAAAGAAGCGCATTACAAAATTCCTGAAAAAGAATTCCCCGTATCTGAAAACAAGCCCAATATAAAGTTATTCGGAACTGGTGGAACAATAGCTTCGCGCCTTGACTACCGCACCGGGGCTGTTATTCCCGCTTTTTCTCCGGGTGAGTTGTACGGAGCGGTTCCGGAACTGGCGGATATCTGCAACCTTTCCACGGAAAAACTGTTTGCGGTTTTCAGCGAAAATATGGGACCGAAACAATATATCGAGTTGGCCAAAGCAATAGGGGAGGAGATTAGACGGGGTATTGACGGTATCGTTATCGGTCATGGCACGGATACGATGCATCACACCGCCGCGGCGCTGGCGTTTATGGTTCAGAACTCGCCGGTTCCCATTGTTATGGTCGGTTCGCAACGCTCATCTGACAGACCATCTTCCGATGCAGCCCTGAACTTAATCCATGCCACAAAGGCAGCCGCTGAATCTGATATTGCCGAAGTCATGGTTTGTATGTTTGGACCTACCTCGGATGAATACGGGTTACTTCATCGTGCTACCCGGGTCCGTAAAATGCACTCTTCATACCGTTCGACTTTTCGTACTATCGGGGATATTCCACTGGCTATGATTGACAGGGAAAAGATAACCCCATTAAAAGATGATTACAATCATCGCCGGAATGACAAGGAAGTGACTATTCTGCCGTATTTTGAAGAGAAAGTATCACTGCTCTATTATTACCCGAACATGATGCCGGATATGATAGATTCTCTTGTTGATAACGGGTACAAGGGTATTGTCATTGCCGGAACAGGTCTGGGACATGTCAACAAACCGGTCTATCCCGCCATCGAACGAGCAACCAAAGCCGGGGTGGCTATTTACATGACGGTGCAGACATTGTGGGGATATGTGCATATGTTTGTCTATGACACCGGGCGGGACTTGATGAGTCTTGGAATTATCCCTGCTGAAAACATGTTGCCCGAAGTGGCGTATATCAAACTCGGCTGGGCATTAGGGCAAACGGATGATTTAGAGAAGGTAAAAGAACTGATGCTTACTCCGATTTGTGGAGAAATAACAGAACGTGAACCATACAACGGCTATCTTGTGCTGCAGGGTGGTATTCCCGAAGTGGAGGAGTTCATCCATAAGATACACAAGTGATAAGCCAATATCTGACAATAACATCTGCCTTGTCTGTTTATAGGATGATTACTGGCACATCGAATGAACGTTGTTTTTATTTGATTCTCCTTCCCGTGAAATATACTATGTGGCTATGAGTCAATATGGCTGGATTGTGACCAATGTTGCCGATTTGCGGGCGGAACCATCGTTTACTGCCGAACGGGTTTCTCAGGCACTGTTTGCCGAGCTATTGGTATATCGTGCTGTCAGAAAAGGTTTTACGCGGGTGAAGTTAACCAGCGGGTATGCCGGATGGGTAGATAGCAGACTTATAACAAATCTCACCCAAAAAGATTTCAAGCAGTATCAACGTTTGACAAAACAGGTTGTCATTTCCAGGCAAGCTCGTCTCTTTACAAAATCAGGTAAACCGATAAGTCCATATTTTGTGTATTATGCTACCAAACTGCCGGTACAAAAGGTCAGGAATAATACTGCCTGTGTATTATTACCGGACAAAACCACAGTATATATCAAGGCTGGCAATCTCAGTCCGATAGATAAGAGAAACAGGCAGTTAGTCAGCGGAGCTGCATTGATAAAAGAAGCAAAACGATTTCTGGGAACTCCGTATTTGTGGGGAGGAACAACCCCGGCTGGATATGATTGTTCCGGGTTCGTTCAGGCTGTATGTAGTCGTTTTGGAATAAGTATTCCCCGTGATACAAAGGAACAGATACAGTATGGGGAAACTATCGGGCGCTCGGCTGTAAAAACAGGTGACCTGCTCTTTTTCAACCGTCATGTCGGTTTTGCCGTGGGGAAGGATAAAATAATTCATGCTTCCCGGGCTGCCGGTGGAGTACGGCTGGAATCATTGCAAGCAGGTGACCCTGAATATCGCAAAGATCTTGACAGGGAATTTGTGATAGCGAGGAGATTGGTATGATAAAGCTTGATACTGTTAAAATATCTGTCCCCCTGAAGCAGAAGTTTGTTGTTTCCAAGGGTGAAGCCATAGAAAAAACAAGCTTACTCACTATTCTGAATAACCGGTACAGCGGCGAGGCATCCGGTTCGGTCTTTTACGGTCCCTCCATTGAAGAAATAGAAAAAGACATTAAAAAGGGAATATCACTCCTTGAACAAAACGAAACCATAGACCTGGATACTCTTAAAAGCATTGATACGTATCCTATTCTTCCTATCGCCCGCTCGGCACTTATCGCCGCTGTTTTGAACTATCTTTCCGGTGAGTCCCGTCGATATCCGTGGGAACTGCTTGATCTTGGAACCCCCATCGGAATAAAAAGCTCGATAACTGTTAGTATTGATAAACCCTCCGAAATGATAGAAGCAATCAAAAAAAGTGACTACCCCATCATTAAAATTAAGATGGGAAATGAAGAAGATATCATGATTCTCAATGCACTGGATGAAATAATCGATAAAGAAATACGCATTGATGTCAATGGAGCCTGGTCCTGTGCCAAAGCGGAAGAAATGATATATTACCTTGCGAAAAAAGGTGTTAAAGTTATTGAGCAGCCGACTGATGTCGAGTATGTCGAAGAATGGCAACGGCTGAAGGGAAAACATACTGATGTGCAGCTCATTATGGATGAGGGGTTGAACACGTTCGAAGATTACAAGCGATATGCGGAGTTTGTTGACGGAGTCAATATCAAGATGGAAAAAAGCGGGGGAATTCTGGAAGGGATGCGTATTGCCAGGCAGGCACAGGAAGATAACAAGAAAGTAATGCTGGGTTGTATGGTAGAATCATCAGTAGGTATTGCTCAATCGGTGTATCTTTCTTCATTGGCTGACTATTTTGATTTGGACGGTCCGTTGCTTCTTGAAAAAGATATTGCTCGCGGGATAACATATGACCGCGAAGCAATCAATGTTGACCGGGAAATAATTGGAGGCCCGAAACTTCGGCGCGATGTGGTTGAAAAATATATCCTCGAATAGAGTTTATCGGTTGTATTCAGCGGTAATTGTAATTTGCTTCTGCTATAGCCTGTTAATACATACTCCGGTTTTATCGGCTGATTCGACGGAACCATCGATTCAAATTGTCTATCCCAAAGAAGGGCAATTTATCTCTTCGGTTGATTCCACATTTATCCTTGGTCATATAATTTCCGATAACCACAACCACGAATGGTTACTCTATATCAACGGCTTTCCTGTCCCGGTACATCGCGATGGCGGCTTTATTGCCTTTTTACCAATTGAACCGGGCGAGTTTGTTTTCAGACTGGAAGCATATCTTAACGACCATGAAACAGACGCACATCGGGCTTATCATAAACAGGAAAGGTATGACAGGTCATTTGTTCCTATCATAGCGGAAACACTTCTTGTGCGAGTCCCGGAGCCGATACAAACCATCCCTCCGGATACACTAAAAATATCGGAACAATACCAAACACCGAAACAAAACCTTGTGCTGTTCAATGGTGACAGGTTACGGGTCTCATTTCAGGGAACACCCGGGTGCCGGGCATGGTTTGAAATACCGGGAGTGATTGATTCTGTTCCGATGACAGAAACAACCCCACAAACACAGGCTTACTGGGGGGAATCAGTGTTTGGGGCAGGGGCGGTACCGGACTCACTTTTGGTTCGTGGTATTTATCATAGTTTTTATGACATCCCTGATGACAAGTCGGTTGACAGTGTCAGAGTAGTATACCATCTGGCAACACCAGATAAAGAAAAATTACGCCACTTGATATTAGTAGGTGAGCTTGATGAATCTGACTCTGTTATTACATGCCTGTTACAGTTACCGGATTCTGCTGTTGAGAGGAAAGGGAGCAGCACAATAACCATCAATCCCGTTTCATATCCGTTTACTGTACAGTTTACCGATTCAGTGCAAATTGTTCGTTATGGTCCTCGAAAAGGATACCTGTCTGTTTTTCAACCCGAAGGTATTCGGGCTCTGGCTGTTGGGAAAACAGGGGATTGGTACAAGATTCAGCTATCCAGGACACAATATGGCTGGGTGAACCAGGAATCGGTGGAACCGCTCCCGAAAGGGATACTTCCACCAATTTCATATATTGTTTCGCTTCGTACTTACAGTTATCCTGACCGTTTGCAAATAGAAATACCATTAAAAGGGAAACACCCGTTTCGTGTGATTGAGGATGACCGCCGGACGATTCGGTTGCAATTGTTTGGGGTCACCAGTGATACCGACTGGATTCGGTACGACTTCTCCGACAAACTGGTGGACCTTATTACCTGGTCTCAACTGGAGGAAGGACTGTATGAACTGAAAATTATGTTGAACCAGGATATTTGGGGATATGATACCTACTATGAAGGAAACACACTGTATTTTCAGCTCAACCGTCCTCCGGAACGCGTAGGAAAGATAAAAGGAAAAACCGTCGTTATAGACCCGGGTCACTCGAAAGATCCCGGTGCTATCGGTCCGACTGGCTATACCGAAGCTGATGCCAATTTAAGTATTGCATTGGCACTCAGAAATGTCCTGCAATCCCAAGGAGCACATGTCATCATGACTCGTTCCGATGCCAGTGATGTTCCACTGTATGACCGTCCGGCAATAGCAAAACTCAACGATGCCGATTTATTTATATCCATTCATAACAATGCGCTCCCCGATGGTGTTAACCCGTTTATCAATAATGGTACTTCCGCCTATTACTATAACCTTCATTCCATAGACCTTGCCAGAACAATTCACGAAGAGATGCTCCAGGAAACCGGATTAAAGGACCATGGGCTTTTTCATGGTAATCTTGCTGTTCTTCGACCTACTCAATACCCGGCAGTACTGGTGGAGTGTGCTTTCATGCTTTTACCTGAACAGGAAGCTAACCTAAAAACGGGATACTTCCAGAAAAAGGTTGCTAAAGCAATTGCCAGGGGAATTGAGAATTTTCTGAAGCAATACAGAAGACAACAGCGATAGCCGTAATTGGATATATTACTCCATATAATTATATTAACATTGACATAAATGTCATATTCTATTATACTTAAATTACTATAAGTAATTGAATAAAAGTCATGCGGAGGGACTAATCATGCGTAATTTTATGGTAGTACTTGGAATAATCCTATTGGTATGTCCGGTAGTCATATCGCAACCATATGTAGTTACAACTGGCATGGACGGCTCCCTCCTTTGTGGTGAACTTCAAGAGGGAAATACATATATTCAAACTATTGGCATTGCCAACCCTGATACCATACAGAAAGATGTTGTCTTATCTTTTGCATACTATCTTGAATCAGGAACCCCCGTATCTCAACCTGTACTGATGCTTTATAACGGAATAGATACGTTGCTTCAGTATGGTGCTGTTATGCACTCATACGAGCAACATGGTGATACCGGTGTTATTGTCATTCGTTTTGCCAACATTGAGGAATTACCGGGGGGAATACCGGTTTCAAGTGATACTATTACATACGTTGGACTGAGTTTTACCATGGGGTACGGTTTGGATGAAAATGATATATTCCATATCGATTCTTCATACTCAGACACATTGGGAGGATGGTCCTTCAGTGGTGGGGGAAGTCCTGCATGGTCTGGTAATGTGGTGTATGGTATAGCTGCTCCTATTCCGAACTGTTGTTATATGTCAATTACCGATTGTCCGGTTACACCGCACACCAATAATTGCTACTATCAAACACTTGAACATCAATTTGGCTGGCAAGATGAAGGTACCGAGATGCCACATTTTGAAATTGTAAGTGGGCCGGGAACGATAGATGCAAATAGTGGTTTATGGACTTTTACTCCCCGGCCAAGTGATGCCGGCCAGTCGTATACTGTTACTGTCCGTGTTGGGGAAGACTGGTGTGGTGATGGTTCATATATCAGGTACGGCGATAGCGCCGTATGTTCTTTCACTGTTGATGTAGCTCCAGAAAATCCTCCAACCTTTATTTCCGGGCAAAAGAACAAATTTGTAACACAAACCGGTGACAACCTTGTCGTATCGTTATTAGTTCAGGATGATGGTCCCTGTTATGACTATTGGTATTCGTATTACATTTCACCACAGGATCCTGTCCCCAATGGGTACCTCGATACTTTAACGGGAGAATATTATTATCAGGGCACGGCGGCAGATACCGGTATATATTATATATCGCTGGTAGTTTCTGAAGGTCCTGATGCTGATACAACCAGTTTTTACATCTATCATTTTGATACCTTTATTTGTGGTGACATGAATCATAATGGAGATATTAATGTTTCCGACTTGACGTGGTTAGTCAATTTCTTGTTCAATGGGGGAATACTGCCTGTCACCGAACAAGCTGGCGATGTTGACTGTGTTCCGGGAGTAAACGTTGCAGATATTACGTATTTAGTAACATTTTTATTCCAGGGAGGTGCCGCTCCATGTGAAGGGTGCCCGCAATAGGGAAGTAGTGTTGCGTCGTGCCATAGTTTTATGTACATTATGCCTATGTCACGCAATCGAAAGCAAAAATCAAAAAAAGCTGAACCACCAAGAACAAAAAAGAAATCCATTAAAAAACCATTCCAGCTTTCACCGGCACTGAAATTTGTCCTGACATTTATTCTTAGTCTTGTAATTCTTGGAGCGATATACTCATATTTTACCGCTCGATACCACGACCAACTGGGCTGGGTAATGGAAACCACTGCTTCTTTCAGTGGGTGGATAGCATCGCTGTTCAGCAGTAATGTTACCTACTCAGAGAGATATATTACCTATAATGGTTTTGCTGTAGAAATTATAGATGAATGTACCGGAATGCTGGAGATGGTTATTTATCTGGCAGCGGTAATCAGCTTCTCAACTACAATCAAAAAAAAACTTATCGGTATCGCAGCGGGCATTCCGGCAATCTATGTATTTAATATTTTGCGTATCTATTTTCTTATGGTAGCCGGGGCATCATCGAGAAAACTATTTGATTTCATGCATCTGTATTTCTGGCAGGCAACACTAATAATTATGATAGCTTCAGTCTGGATAGGCTGGCTATATCTGGTGGTGTACCGTGAAAAAAAACCTGTTACTGTTTCTTCTTAAACTGGCATCATTGACATTGATATTGGGGTATGTATGGTTTTCCGGTTTGCAGGAGCAATATCCGCATCTCATCAGTCCTATCGCTATTCCTTTCTTCAAATTTGTGGGGGTAACCAAATGGCGGCTGGTGTTGGTATTGGAACATTTTACGAATCTTGTACCATATATCGCGCTGGTGTTGTCGTCACCGGGAATCATTACACACTGGAAACGAATGCTTACTGCCTTGCTGGGAGGAACGGCAATCATTATGTTATTTCATTTACTGTTATCCTGGGCGGTATTTTATTTCAGTGTAAAATATTCTTTGTCAAAAACATTCTATAAAATCATCGTGCCGTTTTATCTGGTTAATGATGCCATGCCACTTATCTTATGGTTAGTATTCTACCCCCACCTCCCATCCAGCCTTTTCGGGTTAAAAGGATTTGGGGGGGAGAAGAGGTAACACACCACTTGTTGGTATTGGTAATAATTAATAACAGTCAAATTATAGATAGACAAATACTTACTAAACTAATACCAAGACAATTGAATCTCATATTTACGGTTCCAAGCACTGTCATAATAATAATCAGGGACAGGCAGGTGGTTCCGGACCATTCTGGAATAAATACTCAATGAGATATGATAAGTCAGCTACATCTACAGGACCAGAAGGACCTTTAATACCGTCAACATTGCCAACGCTGGCACAGGGTAAACCGAAGGAGTACCATTATTATCCCAGTATCCGATAGGTTGGTCTATGATATCAAGTATATATTGAGAAAAAGATAATTTTGGAAGACATAGTTACCCTCCTTAAATAATCTCTTGTACAATAAATCCCCCCGGTTGTCTGATAATCCTGTTGAAAATAATATAATAACTTGAAAATAATATAATAACTTATACTTTTTTACAAACTCAAATTGATATTACCGGTTGTTTTGATTTATAATAATGATTTACTGACAAAATATGATGCTTCAACCCAACAAAAATACCCCCGACAGGAATCGAACCTGTATTTCCGGCTCCGGAGGCCGACGCGTTATCCGTTACACCACGGGGGCACAAATTTTATTTGTTTTACCGGCTGTACCAGTTAAACCATCTTCATTTCCTGTTACATAGTAAATAATTATACACCATAACTGGCAAAAGCATAAATATAATATCTTACGAGCAAACGCAATCAATATTTACTGAAAGTATATTACATAATTTGAGCAGGTATCATTTGTAAGAAATACAAATCGCATCAAAATGAAACACCACATACCTTCGGTAGCCTGTTTGTAGTAAACCAAACCGAGCTATCATTATACTTAGTCTTCGGAAGTAAGATTATTCCTTTTTAGATTGCTTTATACGCGCAAATGTCTATTTTAGGCAATTGTTGCGGTCTATTCCGGAACAATGGGAAGCAACCTGTTAACTTGTTGAATTATAGAGGACTCGACTATGCGCTGGACGCAGATGTATATCCCCACACTCCGTGAAAACCAGTCCGAAGCGGAACTGGTGTCGCACCAACTGTTACTCCGTGGCGGTTATATCCGTAAACTGGCTTCGGGTATTTACCTGTACCTGCCACTTATGCAACGGGTAATCCAGAAATTTTCGGATATCGTGCGTGAAGAAATGAATCGTGCCGGCGCTCTTGAGATTACCATGTCGGTCCTTTGTCCGGCGGAAATATGGCAGCAATCCGGGCGATATAACACGGTTGGAAAAGAACAGATGCGTATGAAAGATCGTCATGACCATGAGATGATTCTTTGTGGCACTCACGAGGAAACGGTTACCAGTTTAATACAGGGGGAAGTTAAAAGCTATCGCCAGTTACCTCTGAACCTGTACCAGATACAGGTTAAATTCCGCGATGAAATCCGTCCCAGGTTTGGACTGTTACGGGGTCGTGAATTTATTATGAAAGATGCTTATTCCTTTGACGCCACTGAGAAATCATTTCAGGAATCATATCAGAAAATGGTCGATGCCTATTTCCGCATTTTCAATCGTGCCGGGCTGGATGTGGTCAAAGTCGAGTCAGATACCGGGGCAATGGGAGGAAAAGCAGCACACGAGTTTATGCTGTTAGTTGATACCAATGCCGGTGAAGAAACTATATTTTTCTGTGATTCCTGCGACTATGCCGCCAATGTCGAAAAAGCTACGTTCCGGGATACAGTTAATCCTCCTGTTGATAGCGAACTAAAGGATATGGAAGTGGTTGACACCCCCAAGGCAGCTACAATCGAAGAGGTAACTGCTTTTCTCAAAGTTGATTCTACACGGTTAGTTAAAACATTACTTTACATGGCTGATGACCAGCCGGTAGCAGCGTTGATTCGTGGTGACCGGGAGTTGAATCTGGTAAAGTTGAAAAATGCCACTGGAGCTGTTGAATTGGAAATGGCAACGCCGGAGCAGGTCAAACAGATTACCTCTGCACCAGTAGGATTTGCCGGACCTGTCGGGTTGAAAAATGTCCGTATCTTTGTGGACCCGTTAGTGACAAAAATGAAGAATTTTATCGTTGGAGCTAATGAGTTTGAAAAACATATCCTGAATGTAAATGTAGACAGGGATTTCCGGGCAACGGAAGTAGTGGACCTTACCGAGGCTCAGGATGGGGACGGCTGTCCGCGCTGTCAGGGAACATTGAGCTCAAAAAGC
>JAJRZL010000332.1 GCA_024275255.1 Candidatus Zixiibacteriota bacterium
ATTAAACAGTAGAAATAGCTGAATAGTCTATATATCGTGGTTCATGACTTTGAGCAATACGAAAAAGTGCTTGACTTGTACTGCCAGTCGTGACTAATATTTGATTTCTATTGACTGGGGAAAGTGATCGGGATGTGATCCTTTCCATAAATGGCAAGAAGGTAATACTTCCGGAAGGTTCGATACGGTTGATTAAGGATATAAATTGGTAACGAATAGCATTGATAGTAAAGATATCTGCTATGAGAATCCAACCGTAAAAGATGAACATCCGGTAAAAATATGGTAATGTACTTGTTTCGAGGAGGAGATATCATGCCAGGTTGTCGAAGGGGGTTTTTCCCACTTATCGGTGTCCTTGCTATATTGTTACTTGTAGTAGCTGGTAATGTTCTTGGGGCTGGAACGGGTAAAATTATGGGGACTATCACTGATAAGAAAACGGGAGAACCGGTTATTGGTGCTTCAGTGACAGTAGTTGGAACCAGCCGTGGTGCTGTAACAGATTTCGATGGCAAGTATGTTATAACACAGTTGGAACCTGGTATGTACTCCCTGAAAATTACTCATATTGAGTATGCGACTTTGGAAGTGACTGATGTGCAGGTTCAAGCTGATATTACCACTGAACAATCATTTCAGTTATCTCAAAAAGCTACAGAGCTTAAAAAAGTCATTAAAGTGAGAGGGAAGCAGGACAGACTTGATATTCACCAGGTTTCCAACCAGCAGACAATCACAAAAGAAGAAATTGAAACACAGCCGGTAACTACCGTTGATGATCTGTTGAAGCAGGTTGCCGGTGTAGTTACTGACCAGCAGGGACAAATCTTTATCCGTGGTGGTCGTGCCGGTGAGGTATCATATATTGTCGATGGTGTTCCGCTTGACGACCCTCTTGGTGGAGGTAGTGGTGGGGCACAGTTGTCATTGGTCTCTGGTTCTATTCAGGAGCTTCAGGTTATTAAGGATGGTTTTGACCCTGAGTATGGTGACGCACTTTCCGGTATCATTAAAATTACTACCCAGACCGGCTCACGGGATAATACGAAACTTAATTTTCAGTATATTACCGATGATTTCGGCAATAAGGACCTCAATAAATATTCAAGAAATAATGACTATGTCCGTTTAGCTATTTCCGGTCCTGACCCGTTTTTTAAGAATAAAATTCTTCCGGCGTTGGGACTGCGGCTCCTTGAAGATAAAGAATTTACGTATTACCTGTATGCTGAAGTGGACAAGAGTGATGGGGTATATCAATATGGTCGTTATGACACCCCAAATACTCGTCGCTCGAATGGATTCTTTGATTTCCTCGGACTCAAAATTCCGGATCGTCGCTTAAATCGTTACTACATTAATGCGAACTTTAAGTTCCGTCCTCAACAGAATCTGAAGTTTATTTTGTCTTATAAGCGTTCTGAAGAGAGAAATACATTATTTTCCTGGGATTACCGGTATTCTTCAGCAACCGCCCCTGTTCGTGAGGACAAGTGGCGCTCTCTCTCGCTTGAAATTTCTCAGGCGGTTACAAAAAATATGAACTATGAAATGGTCTTATCTTACTCGGAGACAGGACGGCTCCAGAAACCGGGTGATCCGAACAACCCGGGTAAAGGTCTTGATCCCGATCAGTTCCCGCTTGATGTAGAGTGGGAGTCATTTACCGACCGTAATAAAAATGGAATCTATGATCCCCCGGAACCGATATTGAACAGGTATCCTGATACTGCTACCTATGGCACCGACTTTTCTGGACCTCGCTATACATATGGTGAGTTTTTCAGTGATGGGTTTGAAGATTTTCGGTTCAATAGTAATGGATTTATTGATAGCCTTGAAGGTGAGCCATACCTTGATTTGAACGGTAATGGTGTTTGGGACGAAGGTGATTTCTTGCAGGACAAAAACGGAAATGGCATTTTGGACGGTAATCGTATCAGCCATATTAATTCCCGTGAGCCAGAGCCGTATGTTGATGGCGACTCGGTGATAGGTGAGCCGTTTACCGATTTGAACAGTAATGGAAGATTCGATTTAGGAATTGATGGTTTTATTCGTTCAGTAGGTCCTGACAACCAGGATTTAAATCATAATGGGCGTCATGATGGCCCTGATGATCCCTGGACTGCACAGATTCCGTATGTTGACCGGAATGGAAACGGTGTGTATGATCCGCCGAATTTCCAGTATGATCCCGGCGAACAGTTTACTGATTGGAACGGCAATGGTAAATGGGATGATGGTGGTAACAGTAACTTCTTGAATCCCATGAGCTATGATGAAAATGCGAACTGGCACTATCATAATACAAAGACGTTACGTGGTGAGATTAAAATCTTCCGCCAAATGGGACACCATGAATTGAAAGCCGGTTCTGCTATTCGTCGGCTTGATTTCTTGTACCAGGATATTGATAAACCGTATGTTCTCTATACCGGCCGTGCTGATGGCGGACCATACCCGAACCGTGGGGCATTCCGGGATATGTTTGGATACAAACCATGGGCGGGAACGGTTTATCTTCGTGATAAATTAGAATATGGTTCCATGATTGCCTCTATTGGTATCCGATGGGACTTCTTTATTCAGGATAAAAACCGGCTGGTTGATGTTGCAAAAAACGATGACCTTGGTTCTGGAATAATTCTTGGTGACCGTCAGAAGTTCTCTCCGCGTATCGGTTTCTCGTATCCTATTTCTGACAAGGCGAAGGTTCACTTTAACTATGGTCACTTCTACCAGTTGCCGTCACTTTTCCAAATGTACGCTCGTAATACAACCGCTGTTGACCAGGATGCCGTTATTGGTAACTACAACCTCGACTATAAGAAAACAGTCCAGTACTCGTTCGGTGTGAAATATGCTATGTCGGAGTTTTATTCAGTTGATATCTCCGGTTACTTTAAAGATGAGTTTGATAAAATTAACCGTGCTCTGGTCACCGTCGGTGGTTTGAATCGTCAGCAGTATCGGAACAAAGACTATGGACGTAGTCGTGGTTTTGAGTTGACGATTGAAAAACGTGGTGGCGGGTATGTCAATGGGTATTTGAGCTATGTGTATGCTTTTGCGTATGGTAAGGCATCAGAAGCGTCTCGTTCTTATGGAACGGCATTTGAGCTGCTGAGAGAACCTCTCTCGGAAGCTCCTTTGGATAATGATGTCCGTCATAAGATTAATGCCAATATACAAGTGTTTATACCGACTACCGTAAAGCCACGCTTATTTGGTATTCCAATTCCGAACGGGTGGTCGCTGTCGATCGTTTCACAAATCGAGAGTGGAAAGCCATTTACTCCGGATCGGTCATATCCGAATATTGCGACTGTTTCCGGTGAAGATATTCAAAGAAATTCGTTGCGTAAGCCTTCCGTTATCAATTTTGATGTTCGGTTCACAAAGGATTTCAAATTTGTCGGTCTTGACCTGAGTTATATCTTATGGATTGAAAACATTTTCGACAGTAAGAATGTACAGAGTGTGTACTCTACGACCGGAAGACCGGATACACAACAAAATCAGAGCCAGATAATTAAAGGTGGTACCGACTACGACCGGAATCCGGGTAATTGGGATTATGGAAGACAGATTCGTATGGGAATTGAGGTTAACCTGTAAACTTGAAGATGAAATAAGTTTTTTGAAGATATACGAGGAATTATATGTGTTCGAGGTATAACAAATCAACTGTGCAACATGCAACAGGATCTCATTGGGGAAGCATGAAAATAATTGCTGTCGCCCTGATGGTTCTGATGCTGTTGCCTGTTTCAGTGTGGTCACAGGCTAAGGTTGGTACAACCGGAGCTCAATTCCTTGAAATAGGGGTTTCAGCTCGGGCGATGGGAATGGCGGAAGCATTTGCTGCTGTTTCAAATGATGTTTCTGCTGTGTATTACAACCCTGCCGGTTTAACATCACTGTATAGTAAGGAAGCGGCTTTTACGTATATCCAGATGCCGGCTGATGTCGGGTTTTACTTTGGTGGTATTGGCTTACCTCTTGAAAATATCGGTGGCGTCCTGGGTATTAGTTTTTCTACCTTGGAGTCTGGTGATATTCTCGAAACGACGTATGAACAGAACCCGACCGGTCGTATTTTTTCGTGGAACGACTTCTCTGCCGCTGTGAGTTATGGTCGGTATTTAACTGATAGGTTCTCGATCGGATTTACTGTGAAATATATTGGTGAATTTGCCCATGATTACAGTGCAAATGGATGGGCTGCCGATATTGGTACATTGTATGATACAGGATTCCGAGGGTTCAAAATTGCAATGATGATTTCAAACTTTGGACCTGATATGAAATTTATCCGCAATGATTTCCCCTTGCCTATTAACTTTCGGTTTGGTGGAGCAATCAATGTTGTGCAGTCTGATAACTATCTCCTGACTTTTGCTGCTGAAGGTTCTCACCCCTCCGATAACCTTGAGAAATATCAGGCTGGTGCTGAGCTTGTTTTCAAAGATATGTTCTTCCTGAGAGCGGGTGGACGCTTTAATTATGATACTGATGGATTCACTGCCGGAGGTGGTGTCCGGTTGCCGTTTGGAGAAGATAGAGAGTTACGATTTGATTATGCGTATCAAGATGTTGGTGTATTGACCGAAGTACACCGTTTTACCATGATAATTGCATTTTAGGGGAGAATTAGGATAGATTATGATACATAAGCACAACAAACAACAGCCGGTAGTGATGGGGGTGGTATTATTATTGCTCCTTTTCATCTCGGGTTTGTACCTGTCGAGTTGTACCGATACCCTGCAAGGTGATGTCAACGCCAACCAGAAGCCGATCGTGAACTTTGTCAATATCCCACCGGATGGTCAACGGTTTTCCCGTAATCCGGTGATATACTGGTATGGGACAGATACGGACGGATTGATAGATTACTACCGGTATCATGTAGCGACCGAGACCCAGCTAAACGGGATGAGTCCGGAGGAGTATATCCAGACATTGAGTGATGAGATTACGGTAGTCTGTGATACGATTACTGGTGCCGATACGGTTATTGTCTGTGATACGATTTCCGACTGGGTCTATATAGACGTAGATCCGGTTGCATCAGATCCCCGGACGACCATAACGGTCCCGTTGATAGCTGATACGGCGAGTCCGGTGTTGACGTATGTTCCACAGTGGGTTTTTGTCCAGGCATTTGATATGGAGGGATTGGGTTCTGATATTGTGTACCGGCTGTTTACCCGTAATGACAACCCACCCCAGACCAATGTGATTGTCAATCCCCGTGACCTGCCGTTTGTCAATGCTCCCCAGGCGGGAGGTATTGTCACTGGTATCCGTATTACCTGGTCGGCATCGGACAAGATAGACTATCCTCAGGATCCTCCTCCGTTTGAGTTTGAATGGCGTTTGTATGGGCCATATACAGATGAAGAATTGCAGGAGATAGAGGATAGCTATGTTACCAAGGTATTTGAGACGACAGATGGGTTTATCTATCGTATTGGTGACACACTGGTCCGCTGTGATACGACAATTGTCGATACGATTCCGGTAGAGTCTTGTGATACGATTTTGGTCGATCCGGGTTCGTTGTCTAATTAATCACTGGGTAAGTGGGAGGATTTCATCCGGGTCAGTGACAGTGACTTTATAAATTCGGATTTAAACCGTGTGATTGACAGTTCATGGAATGGTATTGATAGTTGGGTAATGAACACCGCCGATACGATATACAATGTGTACCGGAATATGAGTATTGATACCACCGTGGAGATGAATTTTGTTTTTTGGATACGTTCCCGTGATGACGCGAAGGTAGCAGACTTGACGCCTGCTTTCAAAACAAACCTTCGGGTGATTGAACCTCGGTTTGAACGTGATGTGGGTATTATTGATTTTACAACAGAGGGTTGGCCAACCTCTCGTGTAGCCTCTGAAGCAGATTCGTTCTGGGTACATTCAATCAGTAATTGGAATGAGAATGTTGTTTTTGATATAACGAAAGACAAAGGCTCTCCTACACTTGATTTTCTATTGAAGCATAAAGTTGTTATTCTTTATAACGATGCGATAAAATCAGGTGGTTTGGCAGATAACAACGAACAACGCTCCGCAGTGGTAAAGGCAATTGATGCCGGGGTAAATATGTGGGCAACCTGGAGGGCGCCTATTGCGAGTAATAACTTGGGTTCTTTACCTATGATATCCCCTCCTGCGGATCTTGGGTTCTATTTCGCTATACGGAAAACAGTCTATTCGGGATGGATTTGTTACGACTTCGGTTTGAATTGTCCGTATATCAGATTTGAAGATTTTGTTGGAGCTTATTCACTTGATTCGACTGAATGGCCAAATATTAACTTAACAGCAGATCTTTTACAAAGCAGGTATAATTGGAATCCATGGAATTTCCCTGGCATGGATTATATAGATTCTCTTCCCTGCTTACCTGAAGTTAACTGGAGTGAAGCCAGTTTTGGAGCAGAAGTTTTGTACCTGTATAAGTCCATTTATGGTCCCAACCATCCGCTTGGTACTGATTTTGAAGGGTTTGATTATGTAATGGAAGGTGCACCGGTTGGACACCGGTTTAACTCCGGTCTGTTCCGCACGGTTCATTTCAACTTCACACCGCTTGCGATTGATACCACAACCGGAAGCTCATCAACTGGTGATGGTTTAAGTGAAGCGCAGTCACTGGTCAACCATGTACTTGACTGGCTGTATGATCCTTCATTGACGGCTCCGGTATCACGCCTCCGGTATCCTGGTTCTAAGTTGAAGCTGTCAGTTGCCGAACAGCGGAGGAAATACTGGGAGCGCAACGATCGCATGGCGCGTGAGGAAGGGCTGTTGCCTGATATCGAGGAACAACCTCGCTAAAATTCGATATAATCAGATAGTAGTAAAAAGACCGGGTTAGGTTCCCGGTCTTTTTTTATCTCGGAAACCTGCTCAGCAATTCCATGAAATGTGTGTTTGATGCAAAGCGTTTCGATGCCGCGGCAATTACCGAATCGGCGGCTTTTCTGTCTCCGATTGATAACAAGCCGCTAATCAGGTTCAGGTATGCCTCGGCGAGGTCAGGATTCCATGCGATTGCCTGTTGGCTGTATGTTATCGCTCTATGGAAGTCTCCACGCAGTCCCATGATGTATCCCAATTGATAGGCAGCCTTGGCTTTCTGCTGTTTGATATTCTGCGGGCTGTTTCTGAACGTCAGGCGAAATGCCTCGTCATCCATTTCAATAGGAGGCGGTTTTGATGATAATGCCTGCAATAAAATCAACTCAGCCTGACGGTACATGTTTCGTTCCGTCAACAATAATGCGGCATCATTAAGTAAGTACACATCATTGTTGGTCCGTTGTGCGGTAGCCTGAGCTTCTTGATATAAAACGGAGTCCGGTAGCTTGTCGTTGTCTATGGCAAATAACCCTCGAAGGAGAATCGCATTGGCAACAACATCGTATGGCAGCTTTGCAAGAGCGTTGCGCGCATAACTGACAGCTTTTCCCGGGTCTCCGTGGAGAAGCTCAAGAGAAGCGAGGTTGACAATGGCGTTAATTCTGTTCGGGTTGAATTTATATTCGCGTTGAAAGTAGTACCTTGCCGAATCAACCTGACCTAACCGTAAAAAATCCACCCCGACATTCAGATTGACTTCCGGATACGTAGAATCAATCGCTAATGCTTTTTGATGGTAAAACAGAGCCTTGGAAAAGTCGTTTTTTTCGTAATAATAAAGCCCGGTAGAGGTCATCGCATACGTGGAAGGTCCGGGGGGGAGAGGTACTAAGTTGTAAAATGTCATAAAGCCGGTTATTAACCCCACAACGACTAACACCCCGCATTTTGTGTGGCTCTGCTTACAGATTCCCACTATATTTTGTGCACCTGCTGCGGCAAAGATAAAGTAATACGGAAGCAGGGGAAGGCGGTACCGGCTGTTAAAAAAGAACAAGGCTCCGGCTGCTATATACAGGATCATAAATGCCAGTAACATCCATGTTCGTTTGTCACGCAATACACCGGTACCTAGGGCAATAACAGAAAAAATCAGCAGCAGCCCGAATCCCAGGGGATTATATTTCAGTAATGGTATTTTTTGAAAGAACCAGTGAAAGTCTCGGTTGTTCGATATTTCTCTGTTGGAAATATTGTAATATAACTTTTTCCCGTAGAGTGTTATAAAGTCAAGGGGATGATTTCGTATCCATGTAACCCCCTGTTTTGTCCAATATGATGACACCTCACCGGGGGTTAATGTTCTGCCTTCCGCTTTTTCGGCGATATACACAACATGTCGAATACGCCAGTTGAAACCCATCGGTTCAGGCATGATAGCAGAAACACCATCAGCGACTTCATTGTTGCCGATGTAAAAGTTTATTCCTCCCTGAGAGGCTATCAATACCGGGTCCCCGGCAACGAGAAGATTGCGTATAAAAACTGGTGCAATGAACAGTACCGTGCCGAGAAAGAAGACCAATAGCTGCATTTTGAACGCCGTAATCTTTTTTCTGTATATACCGGCAGTAATCAAAAGCAGTGGAACCAGGACTAAAATAGTCGGTCTCGTAATGGCAGCCAGCCCAAGAAACAAACCGATGATGAATGCTTGTTTTTTTGTCGGTTGCTCTATCCATATCAAAAGTCGGTAAAAAGTGAATTGCACAAGAAACATAAAGAGCGAATCAAGCAATAACTCGGACTCGAAATATACGACGATGGGATACATGCTATGAATACCTGCCGCAATGAGTCCTGTCTTCTTGTCGAAGAGCTTTTTCCCAATCAGATATGTCAAACTAACTGAAGCGACACCGACTAAAAGCCCGAACAAACGAGCAACCCATAGCGAAGTACCGAACACAGCATACAAAAAAGCTAAACAGTACACGTAGAACGGAGCCCGAAAATACGTTGTATCCCCCAGGATATTCCCGCTGGCGATAACCTCCGCCCAGTGAACATGGTAATTGTTGTCTATGGTCAGTTGGTACCAATCCGGTAAATTATGATAGGACCAAAGGTATAATATCCTGATTAGTAACGATATCCCCAGGATAATCAGGAACGTCCGATTGACTTTCAAAAGCTGTGTTCGCAATGCAATCATGGTACAAATATAGATAATCTAAAGTAATAAAGTATGTAAAAAAATGCCTATTTGAAGCTCCCGTTGTGCATAGTTTTGCATAGTTGCATGGTACGTCTTTTACATGCATTATTATTCAATTAATATAGAAAAATTAATAAAATGTTATCTTCTTTATAATAAAAAAGATACAGACCTGTTTTTCCGTAATTTGTGCTTATGGTGCATCATTTTTCACTCAAAAATTGAATACCTGATACGGCATAGCCTTTGCTCGAGGTATTGTAGTCAAACGAGGAAAGTCTATGAAGCAGTTAACTATCACATTTGCAATCATTACCTTAGCCGGGCTCCTGTTGATTTCGTCAGTTTCGGCAACCTCTCCGGTCCTTTCACCGGGATTGGACAAGGTTGTTTTCTCTGATGATAATATACAACAGGATAGTCTTGTTCATGTTGTTATTTTTCTTGAGGACAACATTAAGTCCGGAGCTTTTGCTCAAAAAGCTGCTTCAATGGCTTCTACCCGTGATGAACGGATTAAGCAGGTATTGACTCATTTGACTTCTTATAAGGCTCCGCATACGGACGCAATTGAACATTTCCTGAGAAATAATACTGTTTTACCGTTGCGCAAGTTCTGGATTGTACCGGCGTATGCTGCCACGTTGCCGGTTTCTGCTATCGCTCAGTTAACCAATATGAGCGGGGTCCGCCGAATTGTGGAAGATGCTCCTTTGAGTTTTGACCCGCCTGTAAAAAGCTCACCTGCTCCGGCATTATCGACCTCTGTCTCCTCGCAGCTTGAACAGCTTAATGTCCCTTATTTATGGCAGCAGGGGTTGACCGGAACCGGTCGGCTGGTTTGCTCGTTCGATACCGGGGTTGAATCCGACCATCCGGCATTGGCTGCCAGGTGGCGCGGTACTCATGCCCCGTTGTCCGCTTCATGGTTTTCAGCGGTTGCACCTGATACACTTCCCAGTGACAGAACCGGCCACGGAACTCATACTATGGGTATTATGGTCGGTGTTGCTGATACGGACACGATTGGTGTTGCCCCGGGTGCCGAATGGATTACTGCCGGTGTAATAGACCAGGGACGCCCGCTCGATGCTACGATTTCCGATATTCTCGATGCTTTTCAGTGGGCGTTAAATCCGGATGGTGATTCGAGCACTACCGACGATGTTCCCGATGTGATTTTGAATAGCTGGGGTATTCCGAAGGGTTTATTTGAGCCTTGTGACGAAACCTTTGCACAGGTGATTAACAATGTCGAGGCTGCCGGTATTGTTACTATTTTCGCAGCGGGCAACGAAGGACCCGAAGCTTCTACCTTGCGTAACCCGGCTGACCTGGCGTTGAC
>JAJRZL010000020.1 GCA_024275255.1 Candidatus Zixiibacteriota bacterium
GCATTTTCTCTTATGGCGGTGAAGAATTGTTCCAGCCACTTGTCTTTGTAACAGTGCTGGTATGTCTGGGGCCAGACACCAAACTTTTCGCCGTCATCGGCATAAATTGCCAGACCTTCCGGGTTGTATTCCGCCTGCTGTTTCAGCTCGTTGATAACTTCCTCGACAGTTCCGAACGGAATGAGATACCGCAGTCGTTTTTGGATAGGAAGTAATGTGACTTTGTAGCCTTCATGTTCGGTAACAAATGGTCCGGTCAACTGGTTGAGCTCAAAACCGGCATATAAGAAATGAGTGTCATCAATAGGTAAGTGGGTAATTCCCGACTGAGCAAGCAGTTTGGGCAGATGTGGTTCCCAGATGCGCTCGGTGAGCCATAGCCCCGTTGGGTTGACATCAAAATGCTGTTTGAGATAGTCGTTTAGCATGGCTATCTGCCCGCGTGAATCCCGTTCGGGGATAGCAATCAAAATCGGTTCATAGAATCCACCAGTCATCAATTCTATCTGATGACGGTCTATCATGTCGCCGATAAGCTGGAAATATTCCGGGTGCGCTTCTTTTTGCCATGCCCAGAGGATACCCGATTGGTGTAAAGAAATACGGATTTCCGGGAACTGCTGCAATAACTTGAGGAACGGTACGTATGCTTTCTGATGCGCTTCCTCGAACACCGCCTGAAAATTGCCCACAGGCTGGTGATTGTGAATACCAAACGCCAGTCTGAACTTACCCATGAGTTAGAAAATCTCCAGTGTCAGGTTTATATATTTACGCGGGTTTTCGCGAATATCATTTATTAAATCATCAAGGTTGTCTGCCGTTCGTCGCAAGTCATCATAGAACCGTCTGTCTTCAAGCATCAACTGGAGAGAACCATCGGGGGAGTTCAGTTTGTCGGCAAACTCTCGGGCAGACATAGAAAGGGTGTCTAACTGGTATGTCAGCAAATCAAGTCGTTGTGAGACACGGTCAAACCGTTCGAGAGTGGAATCTATCCGGGGAGCGCTATTTGAAAGGATTTGGTTCATTTTTTTCGAGGAGCTGACAAAGTTCCTGACAGTCTGATCTATCCTTCCTTCGTGACGTGTGAGATACTTGTTGAGCTGAATAGATACCTGTTCGAGATTAGTTATGGTAGTGTTGAGTTTTGTGAGCGTTGAATCGGTCCCGATATGTTTCCGAAAGGCGAACACAAGGTCACGCAATTCGGAAACCATCTCGCCCATCAATCCCATAACATCGGGTAAACCGGTGTCATACTGCCCGACAGCGCATTGGCTCAAATCAAGTTTTGCCGTATCCTTGCCGGGAGTAATGGCAATAAAACGCTCACCCATCAACCCCATATTTTTGATAACAAAGCGGGCATCACGCTTGAGAGTGACATCTTTGGAAAGTAAAAGCTGCACCAAAACACCGCTATCGGTTAACTTGAGGTCGTTGACTTTGCCTTTTCGGACACCGGAGACAGTAATCCGGTCACCGATTGCCAGTGTGCCGACATCATCAAACTGGACCCAAATCACCTGGGCATTTCGTTCCAGCTTGTATCCCTGGAGCCAGTATAACGATCCGGCGAGAATCGCCAGCCCGATAAGAACTACGATTCCGACTTTGAATTCTATACTTGTAGAAGCCATTATTTAGAGTATCGGTATATTACCGCCTTTATTTGACAGGGTATAGTTAAAACTATCTATAATGACTCCGCAATAGCAACGTAATTGTTATAGCGGAACCTGTAAATTTTCCCATCTTCAACAGCAGCTTTCACGGCACAATCAGGTTCGTGAATATGACTGCAGGGTTGAAACCGGCACGACTCGGAATATTTTTCAAACTCGGGGTAATAATACATGAGTTCTTCCGGTTTGATGTCCCATAGTCCCATGACTTTTAACCCCGGGGAATCGACCACGAACCCGCCATCAGGAAGCTCAAACATTTCTATTGAGGTGGTGGTGTGTTTGCCACGGTTGGTATGTTTGGAAACCGAACGGGTCGGGAGATTCAAACCGGGAATCAATTTGTTGAGCAGGGTGGATTTACCTACCCCGGAATGTCCGGCAAAGAGGGTTCTGTGGTCAACAAGCCGTTTCCTGAGAGTATCCAAGCCTTCTTCTGTTTCAGCGGAGACTGGGAACACTTCGTATCCAATTGCTTTATACGCTGCTATGATATCTTCGAGATTATCCGGTTTTCCCAAATCGATTTTGTTGATGACGATAAGCGGCTCCAGGTGACCGATTCGGGCGGCGATAAGAAAGCGGTCGATAAGTCCGGTTTTCAGAGGTGGTGACTTGAGAGAGACCACCGCAGCGAGACAATCAAGATTCGCCGCCAATACTTGTTTTTTGCCTTCATCACCTACCATGGGGCGGAAAAAAGCAGTCCGCCGCTCTTTGACTTCTTCAATAGCACCAAGACTGTCACCGCTACGTGAAAACAGGACATCATCACCGACAGCAACCGGGGTGGTATCATCCGCCTGTCGTTTTACCTTCTGACGTACTTCGCACTTGATATGGGAGCCGTCTTCACCCCGCACCTCAAACAACCGTCCGCGAGTAGCAATAACAATTCCGTGTTCCAATGTTTCCATATTCCTTTCAAAGTAGAGTTTTAATATACCATAATCAAGAACCTTCGTGAATTATTATACCTGAAAAGATGGCGTAGTTTTCCATAAACATATAGAAGAAAACACCTTTTGTGGTTTTGCCTGCACTGTAATATATTCTTGTATGAACCAGGAACTTCATCAAATTCCTGCAGCATCGCTCAAGAAGAAGACATGGGAAGTCATTGTCGTTGGCGGTGGCCCGGCGGGGGCGGTATGTGCCGGTATTTTGGCAAAACACGGGCATGAAGTATTAGTTATCGATAAAAAGCAATTCCCGCGGGAAAAAGCATGTGGCGATTTGTTGATGGCTGATTCTCAGGCTGTTTTGAAGGAAATAGCATTGCTTGAAGAAGTTCGAGCTGCCGGGAACCGGGTTGCAAAGATTCGGGTTTTCAGCCCATCACAGTACGTTTTCGATGCTCCGGGAGATTATGTTACCCTTTACCGCAAGAACCTTGATTCCCTGTTGATACAAAAGGCATGTGTTCATTATGGAGTAGTTTTTTCCCGTGGAGAAGTTACCGGTGTGAAATCCGGGAGTCAAAACAGGCTTGCTGTGTTGCAAGTGAAGGTTAGTGATAAAAGAACTGTTTCGTTACAGGCAAAAATCGTTGTTTTGGCTACCGGTGGTGTTCCCCATTTGCCGTATTCTGCCGGGTTGATTGAGAACAGAGAGCCCTATGCCGTGGCATTGAGAGGGTATGTGCATTCGGACTATTATCTGAATGATGTGATTATTTCATACGATACTTCCATTCTCCCCGGTTATGGGTGGATTGTGCCGATGGGGGCTGATGTTTCGGGCGGGTACTTGTACAATATCGGTTGCGGGAGACGGTACGGTGACAACCGCAGGAGCCTGAAACAGATTTTCCAGACATTTCTTGTCACCTTTCCTCTGACACGTCAGATTGTCACTGAAGGAGAACAACCCCAGCAAGTTATGGGAGCTCCGCTGCGTTGTAACCTGCCGATATCGGATAAAAAACAAGAGGGGACAGTACTTGCCATAGGTGAAGCTGTTGGTACGACATTCCCGTTTACCGGAGAAGGTGTTGGTACGGCGATGCAGTCGGGATTGATTGCTGCTGATATTATTCACAGAGCAATTGTAACTGATGACATGAGTCTTTTGCGACAGTATGCTGAGACGTTGAATAAAACGATGAAACCGCTCTACTCCAGTTATAAAAAGGCAGAGCGGTGGCTCTCCTATCCCCGGTTAAATGACTTCGTTGCCAAACGGATAGCATCGAGTAAGCATCTGCAATGTCAGGTACAGCGATTTATCAATGCGGAGAGCAGTCCCGACTCTGTTTTTGGATTGAAAAGCATACTGCTGTCGTATTTTAAGTAAATGTTCGTTGTATATATAATTGTTGTGAACATAATACCCATTTATGCTGAACAAAGTAGTGTTTACTCCCGATATGTTTGTGTAAGAACTATATTGTTGACTTTTTCCGGTAAAGTTACGTATTGTTTTATGAGCTTAATACATTGTAACGATAATAACCGGATTTGGTCAGGTGCCCGACTGTAAATCGAATTAGTTCGAGGAGTTCTGATGGGTAAACCAGCAGCGAGAATGGGTGATATGACGGTGCACGGTGGTGTCATTGTGCAGGGATTACCTACGGTACTGATTGGCGGAATGCCGGCAGCACGGGTGGGGGATATGCATACCTGCCCGATGGTCAACCCCGGAACACCACCTCCACCCCATGTTGGGGGACCGATTATGCCGCCGGGAGTGCCCACAGTGCTGATTGGTGGTCAACCGGCTGCCTGCGTTGGTGATATGGCTACTTGTGCCGGTCCACCGGATACGATTGCTCCTCCGGGCTGCCCCACGGTTCTTATCGGTTCCGGTGGGGGTGGCGGCGGTGGGGGTGGCGCCGGCGGTTCCGGTGGCGGTGGTGAAAGTGAGGGAGACAGCGGTTCCGGCGGTGGTCCCGCAGTTGAGGATGAAGCGGAAGACACCGAGGAGCACTTTCTGGATGTTTCCTTTACCGATAAGGGCGGTTCGCCTATCACGGGAGTCGGCTATACGGTTACCAGTCCCGATGGGAAACAGACAAGCGGTCTTTTGGCAGGGAAAATCCGCCGGAGTGGAATAGAACCGGGGACATACGAGATTAAACTCCATGCCATTACCAATGCCTGCTGGTCGGTTGAAGAAGCGCATATTGGAGATACCGTCACGCTCAGCGCCAAGACATCGGGAATAGAGTCAGGGACAAAAGCAACATTTATTATCTACGTTCGGGACTTCCACTCACCCGATAGGGAATTATTAACAATAACCTCGGAAGTAAACAACGACAAAGTGGAAGCCCAGTGGACGACTGCAGTCGATGAGCGACTGCTTGAGATTCAGAATGCCAATATCCAGTATGGGTATTCATCCCCCTTGTACTATTTTGTCGTTTCGGCGGGGGAGTGTGAAGCACGGTCGCGAATGATGAAATTATGGGATGTCATCGAAATAAAGCTGCTGGATGAAGAAGGTAACGGTATTGGAAATAAAAAGTGTCGGGTAAAATGCCCAAACGGTGAAATACGGGAAAGTACCCTTGATGGGCAGGGGTATGTGAAGGTGGAACGAGTACTCCCCGGCAGGGTTGAGGTATCTTTTGAGTTACGTGATGATACAACACATTAGATTCGATTCTCTGACAATAGCATGAGTGAACCTGTTCGACATGAAGTAACGTATCCTGAATTAGTACATGGTACACCCGGCAGGTCAGGGTTAGTCAACGAGTACCAGCTTCGTCTTGTCAATGTGGATGTTCTCGAATTCGAAGATGTCCTTTTTCATTACAATAGTGCGGTAATGATGCCTGAGCATCCCCAGGGGGCATCATCGCAGGATTCCGGCGGACCAAGCGATGAGCAGGACCGGATTACCGGTATCAGGGCGTTGGCATTGGCGTTTCGGCAGTGCGAGTTCGACCCTCGCAAGCGAATGATAATCAGCGGTCATACGGATACATCGGGGGGAATCGAGTACAATTTCGGGCTGTCGGAGCTGCGGGCAGCGAATGTCCACTATCTACTTCGGGGAGATATGGATAGCTGGATTGATACCTGTGCTGAAAGGCACAAGGTCGAAGACTACCAGCAAATTATCAAGTATTTCCATTTCCTTCAGGCTCCCTGGAAACGTTCCAACTGGAATTGCGATCCCGGTGATATTGATGACAACTTCAGGGATAATACAAAAACAGCAATCAACAATTTTGCCGCCGGATACAATCGCGACTATGCTTCTTTAAGAAGTTTGGAAACACTACCGGAAAATCTCGGGGACATTATCAAACGTGACAGTAAGCACCGATGGCCTCATGAGTACTGGCATGCTCTATATCATCTTTACAATCAGGTGTTGTGCGATACGCTGCAGGTAGCCCCGGAGGAGCTTGACAAACAACGGGAACAGCGGTTGCGGTATGTATCCGATGAAAAACCATTTGTCGGTTGTGGAGAATCGTTCCCCATTGACCAGCAATATAAAGATAATTACCGCTCACAGAAGAACCGACGAGTGGAAATACTGTTTTTCAATGAGAATGAAACTCTCGAAATCAATTGTCCTGTAGATGTCACCCGGAAACATACCGAGCGGGAATGCCCCCTGGCGAAATCATATTATCTCAAGCCCCACTATATCGACCCCGGTGATTTGTATGCGGTTGCCTACCATTTGAAATTCCAATTCTTTGACCGGGTGAAAAAAGATACGGCATTTATTCCTGAAGGATTACAAATACGTTCATTTATCGAAAATGAAACAGAACCCTATCCCAGCCGCCAGGTTTTTGCTGATAATGTGTACACAGTTATCGTGCAGTTTCGGACCCAGGATGAAGCCAATAACAAAGCTGATAAAGTGCGGTTTGAATTTGAAGCTGCCAACCGGTATGTAAAAACCGATTCGACAAGCGCCCAGCCGGTTATGGAAGAAAAGACCACGGAAGAAATAAACACAATTCGTAAAGATCCGGTCGAAGGGTGGAAATATTATGATCTTCCGGTACGGTGGAGTTCACAAAACTGGCGGTGCATGGTTGGTGATGAAGTAAAAGATTTTTCAGAACATGTCAAAAACAGGACCCGGTCGAGTACTCCCATTATTTTCAACCTCGATGATATTGTCCTGCTTGACAGCGATGGCAAACAAACGGTTACCGACCGCAACGGCGAAGCAACAGGGGCACATCCCCACGGGAGACCACAGCCATTGAGTAACCGCTCGCGGGTGAGGATTCTCTATGTTGATCCCAATGACCAGCAGATGAAAATCTATGGGACAAAAACATCAGGAACCGTGCGTGAAATTCATGAATCATCATTGATTCGATTTGAGAAAAATCACAGTAACCAGTATATGAATTTTCTCAAGAACCCGCCCGGAGGAACCCGGGCAGTGGTTTTTTGCGGTGAATTTTATGATGTGACATACAAACGGACTGTTGCCGATGCTAATTTCCGACCGGCGGACGGGCATATTTTGGGTGCACGGGCGGCAGTTGTGGATGATGCTGATGTCCATGTCCACGAGTTGTTCCGATATAATAACGCCACACGAACCGTTCATGCTCCCCGAATTGGCGATTTTGATATCCATTACCTGCATGGGGGCGGGCTGGACAGTGACAACAAACCATATTCGTATGTAGTTGTGTACTGGTCTTCGTATATTACCAAAGACACCAAACCGACCACTTCTCCGACCAATGCGAGAAATACTCCTGCCACCGATGCCGAAGTGAAAGAGTTCGAAAATATCGGGATGGTCAACTCGATGAACCACTGGAACCAGAAACAATACCAATTTGAGGATACTGCCGGAAGCAATAATCGGATAATTCGACCGTTTTTCATGTTTGAGGCGTTTGAAGAGTTCAATCTTAGTTTATCGACTCCCATAGACTTTTATGATGATGCCGAAGCGTTGTTTGCCCATGCAGATTTCCGAAGGGCTTTACGCGAGGCTCGCGGCGGGGTGCCCCACAGTATTACCTTTATTGTTGAAGAACGTAAGGGGAGTTGGGTATTGTCCTATCGGTCATCGACCTACCTGTTTAGTACCCTCAGCTTGCGGATAAAAACACGTCGGGATGACCCGGCTCGTTTTGCCGGTTTCCCATTCACCGAATGGGGAAAAACGTATGGCTGCCTTGTGATGGCGCATGAGCTCGGTCATGCCACCGGGCAGAAAGATGACTACAATCAGGATATGCAGTACCGGGAAACAGTGAGTGGGCACACCCATACACGACGAGTCAACGTGCCGTCGTTTGGTCAGTTTGGTTATACCTCGGGCGGAGACAGAATTACAATTAATAACTCCAATTTTTCCAACAGGGTAGAAGGTTCGGAAGCATATGAAATTCATCACGACGGTCTTACGCTTATGGTAAAAAACGGTCCCATTCGGATGCGGCATGTATGGCGGTTTACTCACTGGATAAATGAAGGAAGTAAACCGGGAGGAGTATTGAATGGTTTTCTGGGTGAAACCCGGTATCAGATAAAATACCCGACTGCCAACATGACCTATTACCGGACCACTGCTCAAAAAGTTGATCCCTGGATGTGGTCGCATTCGGCTACCTTGACTGTAACTACCAATCGAACCATGAATGTCTATTTATTCCAGGGACTGGATGAAACCCGGTTGAAGCGGAGAACAGCGGGTAATCTTGAATTCAAAGCTATTTTAGCGGTTCGTCCTTTGCTCTCGGTGGCATTTGTCAACAACGGAAGTCATACCTGGTCTCGACGTCGCAAAGCCGATTGGCTGGAAGCCTTTTACGAATTATTCGACGAACCTCAGTTAGCCGGAAAATATATGCTTACCGGTGGCGGGGGGGACCTTGACCCGACAATCATACGGTTTATCCCCGGTTTGGATGTCTATAATGCCGGAGGGAGCCCGGCTCATTCAGAATATAACTTTCGCATTGAAGTAAAACGAAACAGTACCGATGCCATCACACAATCAGGAAATATTATCAGGTTAGGTGAGGGTGTCGATGAACGTCGTTTGTTGAACTACCTGTTTGGGAAATCCCAAACCGATACTACTTTTGCAACCGGTGATTTCGATTTTATCAAGAACTGGTTCAGCGGTTCCTCTGTTGGTAACGGGACATTCAGGATAGAGGAGGTATAGACTGATTGCCGATGCGATGGAAACAAGGAATTGGTGTTACGATAGTCCTGCTGTTATTGTTGACCGCAGTGGTTTGTCAGGCAGGTTCTTCATCGCACAAATCGCAGGCACGGCAGAACATAAAGGAATCAAATATGGCTATGTATACAATGTTATTTGCTGATTACCAGCATAGCTCATTTCAAAAGCAAAAAACAACTATCGTTGGTGAACAGGTATGGTTTACACCTAATAGCGACACGACCCATAAAAGCCCGCCTACTGCCATACTGTTATCTTCACAGGGATTGACCGTGCAATACAACGATAGACTGGAACAAATGAATTACGATGGGAAGATTGTCTGGGAAATGGAGCGTGACCCGGGGCTTGATATCTTTATCCATAACGACGGAATTTTTTACCGCAGTACCGGAAGACGACTGGCGGCGGTTGATTTTGAAAAAAATACGATTCTCGATGCCATGCATATTATGACCAGCTCCCGGCGCGGGTTTTTCTTTCTTGTTCTGCCAAGAGATAACCAACGCTACTTAGTGCAGACATTCAACCGTGCACCCGAACCGGAACCGAATGTCCCCGACGAACAGGATAACTACAATCTCGTGATGATGGGACCATCAGGTGATGAGTGGTTGCACGAGTTTGAAGGTGAGGTGTTGCCCGGGCTGGTAACACATGATGGCAAGAAGGTAATTTTACTTAACGATAACAGCGAGGTACTGTCATTTGATACCGATTCCGGGAAAAAGCTGGATTCGTTTTCGTTTCTGGGAATGCAGTTTTTACAGGCAAGTTTAGACAGGAGTGATAATCTTGTGGTAGCAATGCTCAATCAGGAGAAAAAACAAGTCCTTGCCTGTATTACAACGTCCGATGGGAAAACAATCTGGGAAATATCATTCCCTGATGATGGGTCACACCCGTTCCGCCAGCCTCCTGCTATCGGTAATGATAATCAGGTGTACTATATCACAAATGATACGTTGTATGTAATCAGGGAAGGTGAACTTGTCTGGAGATTCCCTGTTCCACAGGCATCGTTTTATCAATATGTAACGGTGCTGTCGGATAACAGTGTATTACTCGGTGCGTCGAATACGCTTATTCATCTTGATGCCGAAGGTGAAGTATTGGTTTCGGTCGCTCTGGAAGACAGTGGAGAGCTGACCACCCCGCCCGTTGTCGATGATAAAGGACGGTGTTATGTCGGGAGCGGAGCCGGAATATATTGTTTTAAGTAGTTGTGGCATACATTTATAATAGAGAGTATTTCCAAAAGGATATAGTATGTTATGAGTCCGTATAATAACCAGTTTCGGATAGAGCTTCCCGAGGGCTGGGAGGATCAGACAGTACATTACTTTATGGGTCCCCTCGACAGTGGAGTGCAGCACAGCCTGACCCTCTTTATTGATCGCCGACCATCGACATCAGATGTGCAGGAATATGCCCGGGAGCGAATTGCACAGACACTGGAGATAATGCCGGGGATGGAGGTCATTAAAGAGGAAGGAAAAACATTACACGGAGATATGGAAGCCTATGAAGCAGTTTGCAAGTGGATTCCCCCGGGAGGAAGTCCCACATACCGGAAGCTCGTGTATATTATAAAAGATAAGACTGCATATACGTTTACGGGTGATTTTTCCAAGCGGACACTGAAAACCCGTGGAGTACAGATGGACAGCATGATTGAAGGGTTTACCCCCGGAACGAACGAGTAAGAGATATACGGGATAATAATGAATCTGACATTCAATAAATCAACAGACTCAGAACACAAAGAAGAACTGGAATCGGAACTGGTAACTGTTGCCTGGTTATCCGGCAGTGCCCCGGCAGGGGGAACGGTAAAGTTTGAGGTGGTCACGGAGTTTGTCGGCAATGGAGCCAAAATAAAAGTAACCGGAAAGAGTGAAAACGGGAAAAAACTGGGAAAAATAAAAGATGTTATCCGTAATAATAAGTATGTAGGTACATTTACCGTTCCTGCTAATATTAAGCTGGATGACAAGGTGTATTTCGAGGTGTCGCTCCCCAAGGTTGGTCTCTCCGGAGAATCGGAACGTATCCCCGCTGCTCCGCCGGTTCTGGTCAATAATATGAAATGGAGTGCAAACGAAGCTCGTCGGGGAGATGTGTTAACCCTTTCGGCATTTATTGACGGGGTACATGATGAAACGGAAGTGACCTTGACCATATATGAGTATGATAATGACAACGCCCATGACAAAATCGTTTCATTACCGGGTATTGTGAAAGACGGTCGGGTGGAAATCAAATGGGAATATGAGTATCACGAAGATACCGACGAAATCCCCACCGAGGAAGAGATGAACAAGTATGGCAAGCATTATAACCCACCGGAATATTTCTTTACGATTACTGTTGGGGATGACGAGTTCGGAAGAAACCAGGAGTCGGGGTTATTGAAGTTTAAGGACTGGCTCGCAATTTCTCTTCGTAACGATGCCGGAGAGGCGATAAAAAACGAACGATACGTGCTGACTCTGCCGGACGGTACGACGCGAGAGGGAAAACTTGATAATAACGGATTTGCAAAAGTAGAAGATATCGGTCCCGGAAACTGTGAAATTGATTTTCCGGATATGTCATGATTACAAGGATGACAAAACCAGCTCTGCGAGGTAAGAGTTACGTATGACTGCCGGTGCCGCACTAAAGACAAAAGTCAAAAGCGGAAGAAAGCACGCTATCAGTGTTGTTAAATTCGTTGTAAAAGAATACACGGATGACACCAACGACAAGTCATCGGCACAGTGGCCCCAGACAGATAAATCCGCAGAGCGATGGATATACGTGTTTTCGGTCGAGTCGTGGGGGGTGCGTTTATGTTCCGAGGCAAAAGTTGAAGGCAGTCAGAAGTATAAACTTGTTGACTGGAAAACAAAAAAATGGGCTGGCAAGAACAAACGCGAACCAAGTAAAACCGTCAGTGAATTTTCAGTCAGAACCCCGGTTGGGGGACCGGATGAAACCGGGATTTTTGTTGTACTCTCACCGATTCAGTTGCCGCGAGTGCGTATCGATCAGTATGTCGGCAGTAACGCATCGAACCCCAAAGCGGCGAAACTGGTTCGTCGAAGAGGGACGAAAATCAAAATCGGCGATACGGCTGTCCGTGATGAGCAAAGCGGTCTTACTACTGTCTATGTCCGCGAGCCAATCACCATTGCCGACAAGCTTGCGGCGGAGTTTGCCATTGCCTGCCGGGAATATCGAAAACATCTCGAAAAAGATATCGAAGAGTACAATCTCGCATCGGCGGCACTCAGCGCATTGAAAGAAGTGCTCAAGCATGAGGATGATTTCGTGTCAGATGGCAAGTTCAACCAGAACGCCGCTCAGAAGGTAATAACCGATTTTGATAAAAAAACATCCCACCTGAAAAATAAACGTGAGAAGCTTGGTAAACGGTTTGCAAGTGCAACCGGCTGTTCGGAATACGATGAAGCCTTGAAGGATTACGATGGGGATAACGCCCTGGAAGATGAGCGTATCCGTATCCGTGCACGCCATGCCGCCAATAAAATGCAGTCGGCAGCTACCCGGGCATTGATGGAACGCGAAGTCAAAGACGATTACTCATGGATTAATAGATACCTGTTTTCCGAGACCTTGTTTAACAGTATGCGGAAGATGAATACACTGGTAGCCGAGTTTGGTGATATCCTGGGTGAATACGGGAATATATTCATATCCGTGAGAGGGCATAAGAGTTTCCTGCTTATGCTTGAAAAAACAGTGTTGTATCGAGTCGGGTTTAATATCGCGGCGTTTCGGGTTTCTTACCCGGTGGGGACTATTACGGTCACGACCTATGATGTCAAACGTATGGCAACCAACCCGACCTTTTCAGGGAAGCTTGCCGGGAAAGCGCAGCGGCTCCTGATTGCATTTGAAGTGTTGAATTTGGCAATGGCGTGGGATGCCTTTTCCAAAAAATCAAAAAAAGAACTTTCCGACTACGCCGGACCAACTGGTTCCCTGTGCGATTTAGCTGGAGCGGTCGGTTCGCGTGTGGCAACAGTTATTGAAAAATCGGAACGTGAGCTGGCGGCATCGTTGGGAAAAGAAGTGTACAAGGAAAGCGATAAGTTGGTGGTGCTTACCCGGGTGATGGCGGTGATTGGCATTGTCGGTGGTATATGTGATATGGTGGAAGCTCGCTCAGGAGCTTTGGATGCGGCTAAGACACTTCAATACGAGCGTATTATCGGCTATTCGGCAATGTATCTTGGAGCAGCGCTCGGAGTACATGCTGCCGGGATGTCGTTGGCAGGGGCTGCCGGAGCCGGACCGGTAGGGCTTATAGCTATCGGCTTGGTGTTGCTTGGCGTTCTTATTATTTACTGGTTTCAGGAAAGTGACCTGGAAACATGGCTGCGGAACAGTCAGTGGGGGGATAGATATACCGGTAAAAACAGGATAGAGCAGCTCCAGGAACTTGATTATATCCTCGCACGGTTCCAGCCGTCACTTGAGTACATGGATTTGAAAAGTGCCGGATGGGGCGGTTGGATTGGCAGTATGTTACGGGTCACTATCAACCCCGGTTTTGTCAATGCGAAGTCGAAGTTTCATGTCGAAGTACAGGCGTGGTGTATAGTTGGTTCGTTTGGCTCTATTGATAAAGAGGATGTGATTACTATTGATAAACGAGTAGTGGCAGTGAAAATAGGCAAGGATGGCAAACCAAAACCAATTTCGTTTGATATTAATCTTGCCAGCAATCCCGCATTGATTAAATTAAAGGCTGCCGGTTTCAAACAACGAATCAGGGTTTATGCGCAGCTACAACTTGACGATAAACGGAATGTGCCGAAAAAGGACCGTGCGTGGTGGTGGTTCTTTTTCGATCATGGAGAAAAGAAATTTAAAGTGACGAATTTTAAGTTCGATTAGAACAATATGACTTAAAATAAGTTGCTTATGAGCATACGAGCTAAAAACGTAAAGACAAACAACTTGACAAAAAGTAAAGAACAGGATTTAATAATAGCTTTAGGGAAATTGGTCACATGTTGTGCATACTTCAAGATGCAACAATACCAAGCCAATTGAGCAGGAGCATTAAACGGGAAAGTGTAGTCACGGATGGACATTGCCAGTTATTCTTCTGATTCACGGGCTGTCATAAAAATAGCAAAAGAGGTGGCGGTGGAATTTCGTCACCCGGAAATCACAATCGAGCACCTGCTGGTTGCAGTGGTTCGGCATGAAGGGTCCGAAGTAGAGTCAATTCTCAACCAGCTTGGGAAAAGCCCGAATGTTGTTGCTTCGATTGTGGAAGCATTCTTAAAAGACCAGTCGAGTCGTTCGCGTCCCAAGGAAAACCTGAATGCCGCCCCGGAAGTGCAGATGGTTCTGGAGGAGGCAATTGAAGAGAAAAACAAGCTCTATGACCCCTTAGTGGAACCGGAGCATATCTTGATTGCTATTTTCGACCCGAAATCTGCCTTGTCTCCCTATGTTCGTGAAAAGATTGATATTACCAAGGAAGATATTTACAAAGCAATTGCCGACAGCAAATCAGTCGAAGAAATTACCGGCACGGTATCGACAACGGAAGGAAAAGGCGCACCAGCCGAAGGAACAAAAAAAGTTTCCGGGACATTGCGTTACTGTGTGGATATGACAAACCAGGCGGCAGCCGGTGAGTTTGATCCTATGATTGGCAGGGAAGAGGAGGTCCAGCAGGTGATTCAAATTCTGCTTCGGCGTCGTAAAAACTCGCCCGTACTTGTCGGCGGTGCCGGGGTGGGGAAATCTGCTATTGTCGAGGGGTTTGCCCAGGCGATTGTGGAAAAGCGGGTTCCCAAGACTTTGCAGGATGTGAAAGTCATGGAAGTCGATATGGGCTCCCTTGTTGCCGGTGCAAAGTATAAAGGGGAGTTCGAGGAACGATTCAAGACTCTTATCGGAGAAGTAGTGAAATCCGGTGGGAAGATTATCCTGTTTATCGACGAGGTCCATACTATCATGGGAACCGGTGGTGGTGGAGGAATGGATGCCGCAAACCTTATCAAACCTGCTCTTGCCCGGGGACAGATTCGTTTGATTGGTGCTACAACAGAAGAAGAGTTTACCAAGTATCTTGAAAAAGACAAAGCCCTTATCCGACGGTTTGAAAAAGTCAAAGTGGAAGAGCCGTCGTTTAATGAAGCTGTCCGTATTGTCAAGGGAGTACTCCCGAAATATGAAGAACATCACAAGATAACCTATACGGAAGAAGCTATTGTCGGTTCGGTAAAATTCGCCAAGCGGTATCTCAGTGAGCGTAATTTGCCGGATATTGCTCTGGATATTGTCGATGAAGCTGCCAGTGAGTTTTGTGTGAAAGAGGAAACAGCCAAACGGCTGTTGCCGGGACTTCAGGAGCAGATAAAAGAAATTGAAAAACTGTTGGCAGCATGTGACGGCAAGGATACTGACAAAAGCCCCGAAGAGTTTCGCAAACTGAAAGAAGCCTACGACGAATTTACACGAAAGGTGGAACGAATCCATGACCTTTGGGGGCACAGGCTTGAAGTTGCAGGGAGTATGCAATGACACAATCAGAAATTCCCAACATCACAGAACTAAAAGCCGGATTTGAAGATAAGAAAAAACAGCTCGATGCCCTGGTATCGGTTGTCGAGAACCTGAATCCGGTAATTGATGAAGCAGATATTGCAGCTGTGGTTGCCCGTCGAACCGGTATTCCTCTTTCCAGGATGATGACTGCCGAAAAAGACAGGCTGGTCAATATGGAGGCATTTCTCTCGAAGAAAATTGTGGGGCAGGAAAAAGCCATCAAGGGAATTGCCAATGCTGTCCGAAAAGCCCGTGCCGGATTGAAACTGGCGCACCGTCCGGTAGGCTCGTTTCTCTTTCTGGGACCAACCGGGACCGGGAAAACATATTTGCCAAAGCTGCTTGCCGAATTTCTTTTTGATGACAAGAATGCTATGGTCCGGCTGGATATGTCGGAATATATGGAGAAACATTCTGTCGCCAAAATGATTGGCGCTCCTCCCGGGTATGTCGGATATGAAGAGGGCGGGGTACTGACGGAAGCAGTTCGGAGGAAACCATATTCTATCGTGTTGTTCGATGAAGTGGAAAAGGCACATCCTGATGTATTCAATATCCTGCTTCAGTTACTTGATGACGGACGTTTGACCGACGGACAAAGCCGGACAGTTGATTTCTCCAACTGTATCGTTGTGCTCACCTCCAACTATGCCGCCGATAAGATTCTTGATGCCGACCGTGAAGGCAGGGAAGTTGATATGGATGAGGTGCGGCAGTTCCTGTTTACAAAGTTCCGGCCGGAATTTCTCAACAGGCTGAATGATATTATTATTTACCATACATTTACTCCCGAACAGGTGGAGACGATTGTCGGGCTGGAGTTTGAGCAGTTGGGTGCGATGCTGAAAGAGCAAAATATCACTGCGGAACTCAGCCCGGAAGCTCGTGCGAAACTGGCTCGTGATGGATATACGTTCGAGCTGGGGGCGCGTCCTATACAGCGGATTATCGAACGGGATATAATCAACAAGTTGTCGGTTGATATTATCACGGGTAGTCTGGCAAAGGGTGATCATGTGCTCATTGATGTAAAGGACGATAGTTACGTATTTGTCAAACAAGAACAAACAGAGAATTAACATTATATACAGGAGAGCAGTATATGGCTAAGTTCATCCTTGGCGCTCGAGAAAAAGTTGTGAAAGATGACTCTATTCCGGTAGAGTTGTTGCCATCCAACAAGATTCTCTATGCCACAAAACTCAACAACGATGAGGATGCCGATCCGACTCCCGTTGAGTGCAACAACCTGAAACAGGTGTTTGAAAAGTTTCGCCCCTCTTTTTCCGTTGACCTTGAGACAACGGAAGGAGAACCCGTCAATGCTGAATTCAAAATACGGGCGATGAAAGATTTTACGTCCAAAGAGCTTATCGAGCAGAACGAGTATCTCCAAAAAGTCTATTACAGCAAGGAGATATTGATTGACCTGGATAAGCAGTTGAAAAAGAATAAAGCCCTGCAAAAGACGCTTCAGGACAAAGAGAAAAAAGAAGCGCTGTTGAAGGTGGCGAAGTATTACGTAGATTTATTGAGTGAATAAAAGCAAGGTAGGCATATATGGGCGAAGAAGAAAAACAAGAAATGCAGCCACAAGCTGCTGAATCTGTTGAAACAAAGCCAACAGCAGAAGCTGTTGAGAAGGTATCGGAGGAGGAATTTACCTCGATACTTGGTGATGTTTTCGGTGATTTCAAAAAACTCGCAAGCTTGTTGCCGTCGTTCAAAACCACCGATGGTGACTTGGTGCGCGGGGTGGAATGGCTGGACCCGAAAAAGACTTTTCAGCGTAAGGAATTTCTGACCAAGAAAGACCATGCCAAGCAACGGAAGCTGTTGTCTGAGCGGTTGAAAATCTGGATGGAACAGTTGTCAAGCGCTGATAGTATTGATGACATTCGGAAAAATATCAATGAAATGGCTGCCAAGATGGAAGAGAATCTTGCGCAGAATATGAAAAAAGTTCACCGGGAGAGCCGTGAGCTCGAAGCAAATTACCGGGCAATTGACAAGTTCTTTGCCAATGCACAGGCGGAACCGGATGACAAGGTTAATGCCTGGTTCGCCAATATCAGTGCTGAAGAGCTGATGAATCCCGATGATAGAGAAAAATTCGAACAGTTGGCAAAGGCTATTGCTGACGAATACCGCGAATGGGGTATCAAACGGTGCTATGCCATGTGTGTCGTACCGGGATATCTCGGTAGTGTCGAGAATATCGATACCATAGCTCGTCAGATTGGCTTACCGAACAAAGTCCAGATATTGACCGATATGCCGGACTTTGAATCGGTGGAAGAGATTATGGATATGCTGGAAGATCCCAGTTTCGATAGCCTTACCGGTTCGGATCCCTACAAGCAGTATGTTGCATTGTTTGCCAACTATATTCAGGCTCGTGGCGCTAACGAGTATGAAGACGAGGACATGTGGATACCCCCGTCAGCGGCAGTTGCCGGTAAGATGTACCAGGGAGATGAATCCGTGGGGATGCAACAGCCGATGGCAGGGTATAAGTATGGTAAGATCAACGATGCCAAGTACCTGCGATTCCGCGCCAACCAGCCGGATGCCAGCAAGATAAATGAAAAAGGCGTCAACCCGATGGTCAACTTTGAGGGTCAGGCAGTAGCCATGGGTGCGGCGACATTGTACAACAAAGAAACATTCAACGTGTACTCTATTCGCCGGACGTATGACTATGTCTATAAGACTCTCCGCAACTACCTGAACAAGCAGACCTTCAGTGTTATTGATCAGAAATTTATTGATACTCTTCGGAAGGATATCGACAAATTTATGAAAGCCATCAGTGGCGGTGATAATATCCTGCAGGATTACAAGGTTGAAATCTTTGCTGATGAAGAGATGCGGAAACGGCAGGAAATTGATATTAAAGTGGCGTTGAATCCGAAATATCCGGCTCGCACATTTAATATCGAATTTGTTGCCTGGAATGAAGACAACCAGACAAATGTGAAAGACAAATAACCATTAAATGTTCAAGGTAACCTAAAACATAGGAGTTCGTGATGGCACAAAGACCAATTTTGGAAATCGACGGTGTGGAGTATCCACATGTGTATGAAGTTTCTTACGAGATTTATACCGCCAAAGATGAAACCGGACGACCTACTGACAGAGCTCATTTTGGCACTATCAAAATCACCCTCGAATCTGACGAAGATGGTAATGTCGATATTGCCCGTTGGGCGATGGACACCAGTAAACCCAACTGGAAATCCGGAAAGGTGACATTCTTTAATAAGGATTCCGCTGTTATGAAAGAGCTGACCTGGACTGACGGATTTATTACCAAATTCGAGGAAGTAATCCCTCATGTGAAGAATCGTGCCGACGAGCAGATTTACCAGTATTTTGAAATTTCCGCTAACCAACTGACTGTTGGTGATGCAGAAATTACTAACTACTGGGAAAAATAAGAAATACAAGATACAGTGGGTGGGGTATATGTGTATACCCTGCCCATGTTTATTGTGTTGAATATGGGAAACAGGAGCATGTATGCCTGAGAAGAATTTTTCAGAACCCCCCGGTGAAGTTGCAAATGAACAGGATACTTCAACTGCTGCCATTGATAACGTTCACTTTCAAACACCAGCAGTGAGCAAAATTACTATCGATGGGGATGAAATCACCTATGACATTTCATCAATTACACTGGAACAGTCTATTAGTTCTCATCATGTATTGCAACTTCGTATTCGGCGGGTTGGTGTTGCGTCCGGGTCAGAAGAATTTGAAGACCATTCAAGATATACCGGTTTTCTCGGCAAACCTATTTCACTGGAAATAAAGCCGGAAGGTGAAATAGTAAGCTCAAGCGCGCGACTTCAATTTATCGGATTGGTGACGGAAGTCAGGCTGGAAAGTACCATTGACGGTATCAATACCGTGCTCCTGAAAGCCCATAGCCCGACTATTGCCCTGGATTCTCTGAAAAAAAGAAAACGGTTTTCTGTTGAGCAGAATTGTGATGATATTGTCGGTTCTATTCTTTCCAACTACGATATTACTGTCGGGAATCTTGATAGGGTACCGGTAAGTTTTGAGTCCGGCACTATCAACTCCGAAGTTAATGCTATTGTACAATTTAACGAAACCGATTATGCGTTCATTCGTCGCCTGGCATCGGAACATGGCTTATTTGCTTTCTATGACGGTACTGCGTTTAACGTGGAGAAAGCAAGAAGCAATAATACCCAGGACTTGGAATGGCGGATAACACTCGGGGCGTTTTCTCTCGGGATGGGGACAGGTCCGTTGAAATATACCGCAAAGGTGTGGGATCCGAAGAAAAAAGAGGCAGTGGAATGTGAATCCGACCGGTCACAGTTGCGTTCGGCATTGACAAACCTGTCACAAACGGTACTCGATGGTTCAGAAAAGATATACAAGACAAAGGGTGTTTCTTTATCTCCGAAACACACTGTTCAGGCAAATGCCGACAAAGTGGTGACTCGTGAAACCGAGAGCGCCGTCAGCAGATTGATGATGTGCGATGGTATCTCGATTGTCCCGGCGTTGCAGGTTGGTTCCAGTATTAAAATTTCCGGGATGGGTGATATTGACGGGGAGTACTGGATTAGAAAAATTGTCCATTCCCTGAATGACAGCGGACAGTATCATAATCGTTTTGTATGCTCGCCGTTGGAGCTGTCGTTTCCCAGCCTGTTAGGTGAGAAACAACCGTATTTCCATTTGCAAACGGGAGTGGTGACCGACAATAACGACCCTGAAGGGATAGGCAGGGTCAAGGTTCGGCTGTCATGGAATTCATCCAACGAGGAAACCGAGTTTATTCGGGTATTGACTCCAGATGGTGGGGGTGAACGGGGTTGGTTTATGCTGCCTGAGGTTGGTGACGAGGTTCTGGTTGGATATGAACGCGGCAATCCTGATGTGCCGGTTGTTCTCGGTTGCTTATATAATGGTATGGATAAACCGCCGATGTCCTCCTCCGATGTCCTTGGGGATGGTGTGGAAACCAAGTTGTTCCGTACCCGTAGCGGGAATGAAATTATCTTTTATGATAAGGGTGGTTCGGAAAAAATCACTATCTCCCAAAAAGACGGAAAGAATGTTATTGTCCTTGATATGAGCGGACCTTCCATCACTATTACATCCGATGGCGATATCAGCATGAAAGCAGCGAATATCAGCCTGGAATCAACCTCCGGTGATATAACGATGAAAGCGGGTAACAAGATTGTAGCCGAATCGACTGCAGATATGCAGTTGAAAGCGGGTGGTAATTTTAAGAGCGAAGGCAGCATGAATTATGAAGCGAAGGGGGGTATAGGTTTTAAGGCATCCGGAACTCAGGCGAACCTTGAAGGCAGCGCAATGACAACAATTAAAGGCGCTATTGTGAAAATAAATTAGGCGATTGCATGGACTATCTTGCGTTACCACTGGTACTCAGGGAAGGGTACCTTTCTCGAACTTCCCTTGAAGAATCTATTACTTTTTCTATCGGGTTGATATTTAGTACCCGGATGGGGATGATGCCCTTTGCCCCGGAATATGGTTGCGCACTTTGGGAGCGGGAATATTCTGATTTGCTTACTGCCAATAAAGCAGATATCCGAGCCAGTCTTCGCAATGCTATTGATTTATTTGAGAAGCGATTATATAACGTTTCCGTTTCTTTTACCAGCGTTGCCAACCATGCTTCTCATCCCCTCGGTATGATGGTGCGGGTCCGGGGAAACTATCGTGAAGATGGCGAAGAAAAAAGATATGAATCCAATTTTTTGGTAGGATGAAGAAATTGTTTCAGGAAACAGGAATATGAGCAAGTCATTCTCTCGAACAAAGCAGCAGATTTTTCAGGACCTCTACCGGGAACTTCGTACCTATAACCCCGACACCCCGGAAGCCCCGGAACGGCTGGACCCGATACTTCGTATTCTCCTGCAAATGTATGCGCACCAGTTGGAGCGAATTGATAAACGTCTGGATATGACGTGGGATATTGCCACCTCATCACTTATCAAGTCCGTCTGTCCGGAACGGGGTCACTGGCCCATTCCGGCATATACGGTTATGCGTTGTAAACCGGTTGACCCGATGGTAGAGGTAGACAGGCATACCCAATTTTACTACAAAGAGAAACGTGAAGGCGGCAAAACCTTCTTTTTCTCTCCATTGGCGGAGACGAAACTGCTTGCCGCCGAAGTGAAATATCTATTGTTGCGAAATGATACGGTCATTATTGATATTCTGCACCGGGAAGGAAAAGAGATTACACGTAATACCATCCCTGCCGTTTCATCATCTTCTGATAAGTGGCAGCTTTATGTGGCGGTTGATTATACCGGACCGGCTTCCGGGTTGACTGATGCTGTTATATTCTTACAGGCGAATCCCGATGTGCTCGGTCAGTTGTACTGGGCATACTGGTATCCGGGTGCGCTTGATGGTACGTTTTATCGCGATTCCTGTTTTTGTCCCGGAACAAGCGGTTCGATTGATGATATACTTCGCGATAATGAGAGTGAGAATGACTGGGGGAGTTTGCGACGCAGTGTTGATATCTTTACATCTTTAGCACATAATTTTGTTCGGTTACCGGCTGAGTTCACCGGCACATGGGAACCGGGACCGATAGAACCGTCACTGGAACAGCAATGCACCATAAACGGGATTGACACTCCCGCCAGCGGCGAACACCTGTACTGGATACGACTGGATTTACCCAAGGGGGGATCCAAGGCTACCCTGTTGACAGAACCGGTGAGACTGTTTTTTGACAGTTTTATTGTAACCAATAAAAACGAGTTGACCCTGTTCAAACATACCGGCGGAAACAGGCTGATTGAAATTGAAATACCGGAGCACATAGACTCCATTCTTGAGATAGTGTCGGTGGTCGATTCCAACGGACGTGATTATCGTGCCCTTGATGATTTTCATCCCGACCCGGAACTGGGGACTTATTCGTTTGAAGAACGGGGTGACCATCTTGTTTTGTGGTTCGATTTTTCATCCTATATAGAAGCTCCCCCGGACTCGATAACTGTAATGTACGCAGTCACTGCCGGAGTCAGCGCCAATGGTATTGAAGCCGGTAAAATTCGTGATTTATATGAAAATCATCCCGGAATAGAATCAGCGGAAAATATTATTGCGACAACGGGAGCAATCCCGGCAAAGACACAAAAACAAATACTGACCGAAGCCTCCACTCGTCTTCGTCAACGGGATAGAGCGATGACCTTCGATGACATTGCCAGTTGGACGATGACCTTTGACCCCCGTATTAAAAAGGTAGTATGCTCCAATGGTATTGAGCGTATAGAAAAAGGGGTCAGGAGGTGTGTGGTGGTGCAACTTTCCATTGATACCGAAGAGTTCTTCAGCGAAGATGAAATCGACCTGTTGAAAAAACGCCTGAGTAGTTTTTTGAAAGCCCGTTCGGTGGTTAATACGCAATATACAATTGAAGTGGTGACAGTATGAATTCCACACAACCGATAATGCCCGACCTGTGTAATCGTCGTTTTCCATTTCATTATGCGACGGCGCTCATGCTGTTGAAATCACTCGGGGTCGATATCAGCCGTATTCATCTGAAAGCTGTCGGGGAATATGAGAATTATAAAGGAGAAATTAGAACCCAGCAGCCCGAACCGGGAACTCCGCTTACCGAAAGAACGGAAATAAGCCTTGAGGTTGGTTTTCAAAGTGCGGTTGACTATATGCCATACCAGTTTTTTTATGGTATTGACACCCGTCATGCTCATGGGCGCAAGTGGGAGGATGACGCTCGTTGCTTGATGGCTCCTTTTGATGGTGCGGTGCTCCGCTGGACGGCTGATGCCGGATATGAAACCCTCAAGTTTACACTCTCGGCAATTGAAGAAAATCATATTATCCGTTTATTACACCAGTTTGGGTTTGATGCGAAAAAATATGTGGACAATACTAGGGAGCTGATATTCTGGACAACCGTATTGCCGACATATCATGAATGGGCGGGCAATCCGGAAAAAGTAAGTATTATTTTGAAGTATATTTTTGACTACACCTTTGAAATAGTTGAGAATATTCCTTCCACTCATGAGATTCCGTCAGCATTGCGTTCTTCGCTTGGCAAATCCTGGCATCGGCTGGGTTCGGAACTGGTGCTGGGGAAAAGCTTTACCGATTTGGATTCATGCTATGAAGTGGTCGTTTGTGATGTGTCTTCACAGGATTGTGTCGAGTGGTTGCCGGGAAAATCAAAACGGGTAAAATTGGAACGTCTTCTTGAGCTTTGTATGCCCGGTAATTTGGAATATAAAATACGAATACAGGTTTCACAGCAGAACACAACACTCGGATATGATGCTGCCCAGGCGTATCTTGGAGTAGCGACATATATAACATAGAGAAAGACAGGAATGGTGTTAATCTTGACAAGCAGGAAAGCAGGTCATACATTCGAACCACATTTGCTGAGGCAATATAATGGGCAATTTTAACTTATATTCGGTTAACTGGCAGGATGGGATGCTTATTACCCAGCAGCATCTCAAGGATCAGGAACGATACTTCGAAGAGCTGGTGCGTTGGTCAACCCTTGATTTACGCGACCGGTACGGTTTGGTACGTAAATCCGATTCTGAGGATGTCCTGAGCATGAGTTATCTCATCTCCGGTAATAAGCTGCATGTTGAAATCACAAAATGCCAGGCACTTACTCCCGATGGTCATATCATCGCCATTAATGAATCGAACCAAAATATGATTACCGGTGATATTACCGTTGGTGATGAACCTATCCCGGTTTTTATCGGTGTCAACCCGACAACTAAAAAACAAGTAGGCAATCCTGATGCCCGTGAAGATGTTCCGCGGATTCCGTACCTGGTGCATGAATATACTCTTGCCCTTGGTGAACCGCCGAACTTGCCGGAAGCGATGTATGTGCCGGTGGCGCGGTTTTCCGTAACCGGGGGAGAGGTAACATTAGATGAATCCTATTACCCACCCTGTCAGACCATTACTGCCCATGATAAGCTTGCAGAAAAAGCCCGGAATTACCGCAACCGCCTGGAAAGCCTGCTTGCATTAACATCGCGGGCATACCTGGCGCTGGCTGCCGGGGGAGCGATGGCGAGTGAGCGGACCGAGTTGCAGACAGCCTTTCGTGATACGGTGTATAATTTCGGATACCATCTTGCCGGGACCCTTGATGAATTTCTTGTCACCCGCAATGCCATGCATCCTTTGCAACTGGTGACATTTTTCAAAAAACTGTTTCGGGTGTTCTCAATCCTGTTGAATTTCCATCCCGGGTTAAAAGACTACCTGAACGAAAAATATTTTACCCGGGAAGCTAATTCCAATGTCGGGAGTTTTCTGTCGGCGATTGATAATTTTCTCCTGAGTGACTATGACCACCGCAACATTACTGAGCACATCCGGTTTATTGATGAACTGTATCAGGTGGTCCATGGGTTATTTGCCTTTATGACCCAGGTTGAGAAAGACCAGCTCGGGCATCAGGCGGTAGCAACAGAAACAGTGACATACCAGGGGAAAACCTATCGAATGGTGGAATACTCCGGTTATAAGGTCGAGGAGTCCGGCGGGTTGTGTTACCTGATGGTAAGTATTCCCACATCGCAGCCGATTTCAGATATGGTGATACTGCTGAACAAAGAATTATTTACCGTTGCCGAATGGAACTCCATGCAGGTACGGTTGGGTTTGAATGAAGCGCGGGGGCTTGGTGAAACCGATCCGGTGAATGTTGATACGGTAACATTCGGAAATAAAGTGGCGATGCGCGCCCAGGACATGGTGAAGTCATCATCGGTGAACCAGGTAAATTTGATATTCCGGGGAATGCCCGATACGAGCAAGTTTGAAGGATTAGGGAAATCGGACCTGATTGTCTATACAATATAAAGGAATATGGCGAGATAGATGGAAATAAAAACATACATCGATGATTTGTTCCGGTACCTGCAAACGTATGAAGACAGGTATGCCGAGTTCAAGGTGGAAGCGTTTATCCAGACCTATAACGGCATCCGAACGGTTTTTCAGACATTGCGGGAACAACGTGATCAGGCGGTAGAAGTTGACTATACGTTCCTTGATGCTATCAAGCTGGCTCCCCTTACCAGCTCCGATTTACGCCAGTTGACGGTTCAGGTGCTTATCAGTTTCTTTGAGTCGGAAGCTGACATTGACGGGCGATCGAACCAGGCATATACCTATTGCCGGGGATTACGACCCGTAAAACAGGATGTCCCGTACTTCGAGGAACATTTATTGCCGACCTTGTTCCGTGAAGGAGCGTTTCATAATAATTTTGAGCTTCATTCCTTTATGCTTGAAGAGATGAGCCAGTTTCTCAACAGGTTTGGTCGACCCCTGAAAAGCTCAATCACTCCCGAAGAGTTCGGTTCATATTCCGATGGGATGAAATTCCTTGTTTTGTGCCGTCGTCGTTTGCAGTTGGGTGATGGGTTACTCACCGACAGGGCTTCGCTTGAGTATGATCTCCAGCGTCTGGGAACGTTGTCAAAGCTGGGACAGAAACACAAGCTCTTTGAGGCATATTTAACAAAGTGGAACTACCTGCAAAGAGTAACGTTTCTTTCAAAAATAAAAGCGGTCCTGACAGAACTACTCGGCAAAGCAAAAGGGTTCTTCTCCAGTTACCGGTATACACGATTGGTGTTCAGTCAGCGGCGTCCGGCTTTCTTTAAGTATGGATTGTTTATCATCTTCTGGATAGTATTGGCATTACTGGTGCCGCGCTGGTGGCAAAGTTATGAAGATGGCAAATTAAAACAGATGAATGAACGTGTAGAAAATATACGAAAACATGCCGGCAGATAGCAGTAGAAAACAGTTGTATGGATGTTATAACCGAATAGCATAGAAATGGAAATAAAGACAACGTGAAGCTTGGCAAATTATTTAAATTCGGGAAAAAGGGCGCCAAGATGGCGCAGAAATCGGGCGGTAAAAAAACGGAGAGTGCCTTTGCCTGGCCCCCCGGTTTGAAAGTCGGTGTGTACGGACATGCCAACGCCGGCAAGACCACCTATTTTACAGTACTGAATGAAGATTGTAAAATTGCATCCAATCTTCAGATATCGGTTACCGACAACGCCACTGCCGGGGAGTTCCTTACAAATTACCGTAAAATATGGGGGCTGGGAACCGGTTCCAATGATGGGGTCGGGACTGTTGTGGACCTGCATGAGGAACGTTGTTTTCCTGATAAGACCGTCAAAGATATACTGCTGTCCTTTACTGCTATTGTTGACCGCAGTAAAAAGCTTCCGGTGGTAACGTATGATTACCCCGGTGATGCGGTTTCTATTACCAAGCAGAATGAATTTGCTGACAAAGTAGCCGATTTCATGATACAGTGCGATGGACTGCTCTTTTTCTTTGATCCGAAAACATTACGCTCAGAATTAGAATGCCAGGCGCACGTTGCTTCGTTTGTCAATATGCTTGAGAAATTGGCGCCATTGAATCGTCGTTTGCCGATACCGGTGGCGTTGGTAGTAACGAAAGCGGATACCTTGCCGGGGTTCAAAGGCGAAGAGCAAACAATACTGATAAGCGCCGAAGATGAACCGATTGTCTGTGAAGATTACGAATTGTTTTTACAGAAAGTTCTCAGCAGTGAAAAAGTAAGTCGTGATCCGGAGTGGACGGGCACAGTTCGTGATTTACTGGTGAAGCTGAAAGATTTCCTGAAAGTTGCTGTTGGGCGAACGCTTGATTTCCAGATATTTTTTACTTCGAGCACCGGCGAACAGCCGGAAAAAGTAGGTGCGGAAGTCGGACGGTCGATTTATAAACCACCGGAAAAAATCAGCCCGGTGGGGGTTCGGGAGCCGTTTTACTGGTTGTTGAATGCCATTGTACGTAATCGCAGCCTGGATAAGATGCGCGCGATTACCAAATATGTAGCGGTTGCCTGTCTGGCATGGATACTGCTCTTTTCCGGGGTGTATCTCTGGCATTTTTCTTTTCAGTTAGGGCGGGCAACAGCTATCGAGGATGAATACCTCAGCCGGTATAACAATGATCCCTTTCAGATTTCAGTGGAAGAACAGGATGCTATCCGTAAAGCGTATGGCAAGTATGAAACACGCTGGCTGGTCAGCCGTTTGTTTCCACTGTTTAAGGCTCCGGCACGGGAATTAAAAGATCTGTACGGAAATCTCAGCACCGGTTCACAGGCACAACAGCTTGATAATGTCCTCGTACGGTTTACCGCTATTGCCGCTACTCCGGCATTATGGCCTACAGTTGTTCCCGGTGATGATACCCTGGCATTGAATGCGGATCATAAGAAATTAGTAACTGACCTGAAGAAATATCATCGCTCCGACTCCACCAGTGCGATTTTCCGCAGGAGTGACAGAGCGCTGCGATATTGGGATTTATTTACCGAGGCAATTAAAAAAGGCAAGGATACAACAGCATGGAGTACCCTGATTGCTGCCGTGGAATATGACAGGAAACTCTTTGCCGATGAGCTGAATAATAAGGAAAAAGCACTTGGGGAAGCGCTTATCAAAGCGGCGGAAGACAAGAAAGCGCATGAAACGAAAACGGTTGTGTCCCACAAGGCGGTAGTGGAACTGGAAGGTATTTTTGAAGAAATAAATAATAATCCCGATCCGACCTATCGCTTGAAAACAGCGGTGAAAAAATTGCGCGCCATCAAGGCGAAACTTGATCCGGCAAAGCAGGCGGATGATATCAAAATTATTAATAAGTACCTGAGAGAAGCAAAAGCGTTTAATAAAAAACGAACATACACGTATCGAATTGTCTCGATGCCTTCCGATGGACACCTGCATATAGATGTCACTCCGCCCGGACAGGACCCCACCTGGTCGGTTCAGGACCAACTGTTGCCAGGGGCGGACTATCAACTGGTATGGAAACCGGGATATGTTATTCACGTGGCGTATGATGATATCCGGCACGAGTGTAACTGGGGAAGGAATCCGTCAGACAGTCGGGTGTTCGATGGTGAATATTCTATATTTGACATCGAAGGTGAGATTACCTTTAATAATATCGGAAAGACAGTTACGATAAGTTTTAAACCAGGTCTGAGAAACAGGTTGCCGGAACTGAAAAAGTAGGTTATAGGCAAGCAGTGGTTGACCGGTGAAGGAAAAGGGATATATGATTATGACACGTATTATGAATTTGAAAACCGGGTTATCTGTTATTATAGTACTATCATTATTGCTGGGTGCATCAGTTATCGAAGCAGCACGGGTTCAGCTTCCCGAAGGGAAAACGGTAACCCTGCGTTTTGCTCCCGGTATAAAAGTAACATCGGGAGTCTATTCCAAAGGCGATTCCATCCCGGTAGTGCTTGATCAGCCGATTGATATTGGCGGGAAAATAGTTGTCGAAAGTGGCGCCAAAGGTACTGCGGTTGTTGTTGAAGCAGAAAAAGCCGGTAAAGGCGGCAAACCGGGGAAAATCAAGGTTGCGTTCGTAAGTCTCCAACCGAAAGGGAGTTTTACCCTCGCACAGGGAGATGCTATCAAGCTGACTGGTGAGACGGAACTGTATCAGGGAAAGGGGAAAAAGCTGCTGTCTTACCTGTTTATTTTTGGTTTGTTTATCAAGGGTGGACAGGGAGAGGTACCCACCGATGTTCCCTATGAAGCAAAAGTTGCCGAAACGGTTATATTGCAAAGCGAGTAAGATAAACGTACTGTTATAGTTACTGACAGGAGCGGCAGATGTTTGTCCATTTGCCGCTTTTTTTATGGGAATTGTATTGTAAGCTCCGATGATATTTTCCCGTGTGGCTTGACTTATATCAAAGACATAAGCGGTCTGTAATGCGTTATTACCTGCACGATTAATTTATAGGAGGAACCCGAATGGGAATTTATCTTAAAAGGTTTATCTACGCGTCTTTGATATATCTCGGATTAGCAGTTGTGATGGGGATACTCAGCGGTATGGCTGATATCGGGTATGTGGGAGTGTTCGCCCATACTCATTTTAACTTGCTTGGTTTTATGGCAATGATGGTGTTTGGTATCGGGTATTTTATATTACCCAGGTTCAACGGGGTGGAACTGTCATACCCGGAGTGGGTGCCGGTTCATTTCTGGCTGGGAAATATCTCTCTTGTTGTAATGATTATCTTTCGTGGACTGATGGTAGAGACAGGAGAGTCTCTTTATAGTATTCTCTTTGTCATTATGGCATCATTGCAGTCGATATCCATTTTTATGTTTATTATCAATATGTGGGTAACGCTTAATTCCTCAGGAAAACCGGCGCCCGCAGCAAAACCATCTTCAAAGCCGATGCCACAACCGACAGCACCACCACCTTCCCCTACTTCTCAGCAACCACCACAACCGGCAGCCCCCACGATAACAGTAGGACCGGATACCCGGGTCGGTGATCTTATTGATGTGAAACCATCCGTGCAGCAGTTGCTGATAGATGCCGGGGTAAAGATGCTTGCTATGCCGGGTCATATTGATAAAGTCCGGCAGGTAGGTGTGACATTGGGAATGGTTGCCAATAATCACGGATTGGATCTTGATGATATTATTGCTCAGATTAAAAAGGAATTGGAACAGGGGAACGGAAACACCGACAATTCATCCGGGTTGACTGTCATTACTCCCGATACGTTAATCGGCAAGGTCATTGATGAAATGCCGGCGACCAGAGCTGTTTTTCAGAAATATTTTGGTGATGGTTGTTTTGACTGTCCCGGTCAGGCGTATGAATCTATTGATATGGCATGTCGAATGCACGGCGTTGACCCCAAAGTTTTTCTTGAGGAGCTAAATAAATCTGTGCGCTGATAATAAAAAAGTTCTGGGAGCGAAGGAACCCAACATAGAGAAAACCGGTATGATGTTGATATAACATCTACCGGTTTTTTGTGCTACGCTCTGGTACAGGATAATTTGTATAATTTAATTCCAGCTATAGGCGTAAGTAGGAGTTGTTGTCAACCGCAACCCGACGGTATCTGTACCCTCGGTAACTACTTCTACCTTGTAAATAATGAAACGAGTTCCGCCATTATTCCACCCGCCGGTTATTGAGCCTCTGGGATGGTACATAATCCAGTTACCAGATGGACGGTAAGACCATGTCCCGGCAGGAGTGTTGGTTGGCGTAACCGGGTCCTGCACACCATTGTAATTTTCAGGGATGTTTGACAAGTCATCGAACGGATTGTGAACCGTCGGTGTGGCTCCATTCATAAACTGGCGCGAAGCATAAATAGACATTGCTGATTCAAGTGATGAAACCATGTTTTGGACAGCAGCCTGCTCAGCTTCCCCTCGTAACTCGAGAAACTTTGGTATTGCCACCGCAGCAAGAATACCAATGATGACAATGATGATTACAAGTTCGATGAGGGTAAAACCTCGATTGTTTGTAAGCATTTTTCCCATATTCTCCTTTCCAAACCTCAAGTTTACCCCCCACTATTTAGTTCGGTAGATATGGGAAGAATTTTATGCCATATTCAATGGTTTTTGAGAAAAAAGAGAGAATTTTACATGATTTGCTTGAGCCGTTTTACTATGACATCGGCAATTTTTTCCAGCATTTCTTTATCTTTGGAAGTAAAATAGGAGGGCTCGTTGGAGTCTATGTCTATTTCACCCAAGCACTTACCGTTGTCTATCAAAGGAATGACTATCTCTGATTTGGTCGAAATCGAGCAGGATAAGTACCTCGGATCGCTGTTTACATCGTTGACTATTATTGTCTTTCCTTGAGAAACCGCTGCCCCGCAAATTCCCTTATTAAGTTCAATTTGCTTGTGGGGAGTATCAGGACCGACAAAAGGACCAACTTCGAGATAGTCTCCACGCAGCATGTAAAAACCGGTCCAGTTATAGTGCTCGGAAAAGCCGTCGATGAGTTGTGCTGCTGTCTGCAGGATATCATGTTCCGTTTTTTTGTTGGCAATAGCAATACGGATGTTATCAATCAGTTGACGTCGCTTGTCGTTAATCATAGATGCTCTCCCTGATAGCACGAAAATTATTTACTGATACTTCCGGAGGAACGGAACAGCCCGGTCCAATAATAAGACGGGATGGTGAATATGTTTGTTTAATACGCCGGATATGGGCAACTATTTCCGCCGGTGTGCTATGCAGCAGCCATCCCTTTTGAGCCACCCCGCCGACAATGGTTTTACCGGGCAGTATTTCCATGCCTTGTTCCAGTGAGGGATTGGTAGTGTCGTTGCTGTCCCAGTTATAAAGCTGGCATGAATAGTCTATTGTCGCCAACTTCTCAAGATAGTTATGACTTGAACAGACATGTAAAAGATTGATGGCGTTTTCACACGTAGCTTGCACGACCTCGAGGTCATACGGAATCCCGAATGTTTCGTACTCTTCCCAGGTAATCATATCCGAGGATGCCCACTGGGTTGTTGCAAAAAATATCCCATCGGCTCCGGCGTTACGCAGCTCTATGACGAAGGGAACAAAGGTATCTGTTATCGCACGGAGCGCCCGGTGAATTCTTTCGGGAGCCTGTCGCAGGTGGTTGACCAGCTCCTGTTGCTCGGCAATCATCCGTCCGGCAATGGCAAGCGGAGTAAAAACCGTCATCAGGATAGGGACATCCTTGCCAACACCCTTACGAACCAGGGAAACGACTTCGAGATGTTCCGCCAGTACTGGTGATGTTAATGGTTTTATGTCAATAGTATCCCAGTCCTCAATTTTCCGGATAGGGAACCTGGTCTTTGTATGTTTTTTGAATTCATTATGGGACCATTCCTGAACCAGCCCCCAATCTTCGACATGGTAGTCAGCCCTCGGGTTTATTTTGATGAAGTCCCACTCAAATGCTTTTTGAAAATCTATCATTGCCTCAGCCGTTCCTTCGGCGTAATGCTCTTTATGAAAAAAATGACGCCAGAAAGAAGCTGCAAAGTGGTCCGGCTTTTCCCCGGAGATTATCATTTCCAAACGTTCGCGGTGCGTATATGTTTCTTTTTTCATTATGTTCCAAAATCCCGGTTTCCAATGTGTATAACCGGATATTACCGGTTTTGTTTCTCGTTCCCCGCCCTGAGGAAAGAATTGTCGGAATATAGGAGATATAACCGGACCAGTCAATCATCTGTTTAATCCATGAGCAAATTCATTTCTCAGCCTTTAGAGCTGATATAACCTGCCGAACAACTATATGATACGTTTTTTTGCAAAATGCAATACACTGGTGGTGAATAGTATGTCAGCAAAAATTTTAGTTATCGATGATGAAGACTCCATGTGTCATTTCATGGAAATCATGTTATCGAAAGAGGGATATACGGTAGATACGACAACCTCCGGAACTGAAGGGATATCCCTGGTGAAAAAGCAACCATACGATTTGGTTATTGCTGACTTGAATATGCCTGAAATGACTGGTATTGATGTCTTACGACGGGTGAAATCATTCAAAGAAGATCAGGATTTTATTGTTATGACTGCGTATGCTTCCGTGGATACTGCCATTGAAGCTATGAAGCAGGGGGCGGTCGATTATATTACGAAACCATTCAAAATTGATGAAATAAAAATTGCCATTGAAAAGAACCTGCGCCGGAAACAACTTCAAATAGAAAATGATAATCTGAAAAGACAGCTTCAGGGAGATAATTCGTTTGATAAATTTATCGGTGTGTCCGAACCGGTTATAAAATTAAAAAAATTAGCGGAGCGGATTGCCGGTACTGATTCTACCGTATTGATTCGTGGTGAATCGGGAACAGGGAAAGATTTGATTGCCAAGGCAATTCATCATAATTCACCACGCAGTAATGGTCCCTTTGTAACTATTAACTGTGCTGCCCTTCCTGAAAATTTGCTGGAATCGGAACTGTTCGGTCATAAAAAAGGCTCCTTTACCGGAGCAATCAAAGATAAAGAAGGGTTGTTCAAAGTTGCCGATGGGGGGACATTCTTTCTGGATGAAGTCGGAAATACTTCCATGGCTTTACAGGTAAAACTCTTACGTGTGCTTGAAGATAAGAAAATTGTGCCGGTTGGAGGAACGAAACCGATTCAGGTTGATGTTCGGCTTATTGCCGCCACCAATGCTGATCTTGAGGATGAAGTAAAGGCGGGACGGTTTCGGGCTGATTTGTTTTATCGTCTTAATGTTATTCCGATATTTATTCCACCGCTCCGGGAACGACAGGAGGATATTGTCATTCTGGCAAATTACTTTGTCTCCAAGTATTGTGAAAAAATGAAAATACCGGTGAAAACGATTTCTCCCGAAGCACTTGATTGCTTGAGAACATATCACTGGCCCGGAAATGTGCGTGAGCTCGAAAATACTATCGAACGGGCGGTCCTGCTAAGCAGAACGAAAGAGTTGACATTAAACGACTTCCCGGAACGTCTGACAGAGCCGTCACAAGTGGAAATAGTGAAAGATACGCAGCCCAGTTCACCGACCCTGGAATCAATAGAAAAGGCATATATCCATTATGTCATGAGTGAAACCGGCGGGAAAAAGTCAGAAGCTGCCCGAATACTGGGGATTGATACCTCAACATTATACCGGAAAATAGACAGGTATAAGTTGAAAGATTTTTCAACAAGAAAGACGAGCCAATTTAGAAGCAAAGAGCCAAAAACTTAGTTATTTTTGTACAGCGTTCAGGTATGCAATTTGCCATGATTAGCAGCAGAGATTCGGTGAAACTATAAAAGCGAGGATAGAATGAGAATTCCATACAGGAAATCAGCAGGTTTTACACTCATCGAGTTAATGATAGTTGTTGTCATTATTGGAATTCTGGCTGCCCTGGCAATTCCACGATTTATGAAGGCAACTACGAAGGCAAAGCAAAGTGAAGCCAGGGCAATACTTAAGCAAATTTATGTCAATGAGCGGGCATACAGGCAACAATCAGTAGGTAATAATTATTTCCAACCGGCAGGTCCTGCCAGCGCTGCTAATCCATTGGTGTTACGGGATATATGGATTGAGATTCAACCCCAGGCAAGATATACCTATACCATCAATGTCGTCGGGAATACATTTACCGCTACTGCCACCGCGAATATTGATGATGACCC
>JAJRZL010000333.1 GCA_024275255.1 Candidatus Zixiibacteriota bacterium
CGACCAAACTCGCCAACTACTTTTTGCGCACTTATCGAGTTTATTGTTACTGGTATATCAGTACGTATTCTGCCGGCTTCTGTTTCAATGTTCAGTTTACCAGAGGAACTTTCCGGTATGGAGAATACAACACTTCCGCTGCTTGTGCGCACAAAAAAGTCGCGTGGACTGTTTAATTCTGTTTTAATATTAATATCACTGGTACGGGTAATAACATCAATCGCACCCCGTACCTGGTTGATATTAACTTTTCCGGTTGCGGAATTAATCCGTACATCCCCTTCAATCCATTCCAGGGCAATATCACCGGATTGCTGTTTAGCTGTTATCGGACCGAATATGAACTCACCCCGGATAGAACCGGTCTCATTGGTAATATCAATAGAGCCTTCAATCGAGGAAAGAGTGATTTCTGCTGACAGACTGTTGACCCGTATATTCGAAGTTGTCGGGACGGCAATAACGTAATCAACAGAGCCATAGGTGTCGGTGTTAACCCCGAACAGCTTTTTCAGGAATGATTTACCTCGTTGGGGCATAAGGAGATAATTTGTTTGTACGGTAACTGTTTTTCCGTGTTGCCTGACCCGGATTTCGATATGGTCGGCAACTTCCTGAGCCTCATCATAATTGCCGGCGCGAAGATGTTTTACCGCTTCGATAATTATCCTGTTATCTTCGCTCCCTGTTATCGTTACTTTGCCCCGACCAAGAGTCAGATCCAGCGTAGGAGTGCCATCAATCGGGATTATCTTCTGATAATCAAAGGTAAACTCTTCGGAAAAGGCAGGTACTGCAACTCCAATGGATAGTAGCAGGACCAGAATCAGTGTCGCCCGACAGGACATATCGGTTCACTCCTTTTTGCTGTGGTCCGAACGTTAAATTTCCTTGAGCTTCTTTTTCAAAAGCTCCCGTGCCCGAAAAATCCGTGCTTTTACCGTTCCGAGCGGTATACCTAATAAATCGGCTATTTCTTCATATGATTTATCATCCTTATGGCGGTAAATGATAACATCCCGATATTTCGCCGGCAGGGACTGAATTGCTTCTTCGATACTGAACCGCTGTTCTTTTCGGACCAGGTCCCGTTCCGGGTGATAGGAATAGTCAGGGACATCTATTTCGCCGCCGTCAGAGTTGTCATTGGCAGGGCGATCCAGCGAAAGAGCGTGGATTCTCTTTTTTCGGAGATAGTCAATGGAGCAATTAGCGGCTATTTTATACAGCCAGGTGGAAAAACGGTATTCTGAACGGTAAGAAGCAAGGGAAGTAAAAGCTTTCATAAAGGTTTCCTGGACTAAATCATTGGCTGTTTCCCGGTCCCGGACAATTTTATAGATAATATGAAAAATGGCGGTTCGATGCCGTTCAGTCAGGGTACGATATGCCTGTTGATTTCCGGCTAATGCCTGCTTGATAAAAATCGTGTCGTTATCCTGCACTGATTCCCTTTAATTCCTTGCTCTATACCGTTTTTCCAGTTCAAACCACCATGCAAGGATAGGAAACAGAGCAGGGAGTTACAAGCAAAAAAAGCAATTTTAAGTCAGGGGGCTGAGTAGATATACTTCTTTAGAGTTGACAGTATCGGATATGAAGCATATACAATACCCCCAATATATATTCATGGAGAGGGACGAATTGATTCTCCCTGTTTCCTGTCGGTAAATGAGGACTGGCTTATGCAACTTGTTTTAGCTACTAATAATATTGATAAAATCAAAGAAATAAAACATCTGCTTGATGATTTGCCTATTACTATCCTGACCCGTGATGATTTTCTTGAGTTCCCGGATATCGAGGAAACCGGCACTACGCTCGAAGAAAATGCCCGGCTGAAAGCTCACGGAATAGCGGAATTTTGTAACCTTCCGGCTCTTGCCGATGACAGCGGACTTGAAGTCGATGCCCTGCACGGTGCTCCGGGAGTATATTCTTCCCGGTATGCCGGAGAACACGTCACGTATGATGATAACAACCGCAAGCTGCTGATGGAACTTGAAGGTGTCCCGTATGAAAAACGAACAGCTCGGTTTCGTTGTGTTGTTGCCATCGACTGGTGTGACAACGAAAGAAGCCAGGGGATAGATATTATCGAAGGAGTGGTTGAAGGGTATATTGCTGAAGATTTAGCTCCGGGGCATGGATTCGGATATGATCCGGTCTTTTATTACCCTCCTGCCGGGAAACGGTTTTCTGAGATGACCATCGAAGAAAAGAATACTGTTTCCCATCGTGGCGAAGCGCTTCAAAAAGCAAGGGATATTATTGTTGAGTACTTGAATCGTATGAGGGAATAATATCAGAATATTCTCTACTAATCACCTGGTTTAATTTTCTCTTTTTCTATTATTGATATTGATGGTCATACATGTCTATTTGACTTTGGTCAAAATGAAGTCACTTTTTATTATGTTTATATTTGACTTAATGGATAAAGAAGATTAAACTTGATAACTATTGATAGTAACAATTTTTCGGAGAGGTGATGTGGCTAAGAAGAAAACAAGTCGCCGCGGATTCCTTGAGTTCATTTTGGGTGGGAGTGCTGTTGCTACCCTGGGATCAATTGTGTACCCAATAGTAAAGTATATTACCCCGCCGAAAGTAGCCGAAGCAAAGCTTTCTCAGCTTAAACTATCGTTTACTCGTGAGGATATTGCGGCGGAGCCAAAAAAAGCAAAATACTTCAAGTATGGCCGTGAACTGGGAATTATTTTCATAACCGAAGATGGCGAGATGAAAGCGTTGAGTGCCACTTGCACTCATCTGGACTGCACCGTTCAGCACCGCCCTGATTTGGGTATTATCTGGTGTGCCTGCCATAATGGACGGTATGACCATGACGGTAAGAATATTTCCGGTCCGCCTCCTCGTCCGCTGTTTCAATTTGATATCAATGAAGTTGACGGCACTATTTTCGTCAGTAAAAAGGAGGTTTCATGAGTACTAATAACTCGCAAAATGATTCCTTCGTAACACGTGCCTACCAATGGGTCAACGAACGGTACAAGATTGATGCGCTTGTTGATTACATGAGTCATAAAGCAGTCCCGATACATAAACATTCGGCATTTTATTATCTCGGTGGTATTTCGCTGTTTTTGTTTATTGTGCAGGTGGTAACGGGGATTTTGCTGCTGATGTATTATCGTCCGGGTGCTGACTCTGCATACGAGTCGGTGCAGTTTATCATATCGACCGTTTCTTTTGGCTGGCTTGTTCGAGCGGTGCATTCCTGGTCGGCAAACCTTATGATACTGGCGGCATTTCTCCACATGTTTACGGTGTTTTTCACCTATGCGTACCGCCGTCCGCGGGAGTTGACCTGGCTGAGCGGAATGGGGCTGCTGGGACTGGCGATGGCATTTGGTTTCTCCGGATACTTGTTGCCGTGGAATGAACTGGCTTACTTTGCCACTCGGGTTGGAACCGGGATGGCGGGAGCCCTGCCGGTGATTGGGGACGAACTGCTTGTTATTATGCGGGGTGGGGAAGAGGTAACCGGTGCTACTATCGGGCGTTTCTTCGGTTTGCATGTGGCAATATTGCCGGGGCTCTTTACTGTACTATTGTCGGTACATCTTATTTTTGTTCAGCGACAGGGAATGAGTGAGCCAATCGAGTGGACCGAAAAACCGGAAAGCGAAAAGAAATACCAAAAGTTTTTCCCCAACTTCCTGCTCAAAGATTTACTGGTCTGGCTGATAGTGTTAAACATTCTTGCGGTTTTGGCGGTACTGTTCCCGGATGGTATCGGAGTTATGCACTGGCCCCTCGGTGTTAAAGCGGATCCGTTTGCTCCTCCGCCAGCGGTTATTCGTCCGGAGTGGTATTTCATGTTTGCCTTCCAGGCGCTCAAATTTCTGCCCGCTCATATTCTCTTTATTGAAGGAGAGCTGTTCGGGATTATTGTTTTCTCAATAGGTGGTCTTATCTGGGCGCTGATTCCGTTTTTTGATCGCAAGTCTCATACCGGGAAAAAACCGAAGTTGGTGTTCTGGTTTGGTGTCCTGGTTGTAGTATTCATTATTGTTATGACAATTCTCGGCTATATATTGGAATAAGAGGTGACCATGAAAAATAACATAATCATATGGATGGTAGCAGGTCTGGTCGCCTTTGCAGTTTCTGCGCTGGCACAGGATAATAATTGTCTTACCTGTCACCAGGATTTTGAAGATGAGGACGGACCCGCACATAAAATTGTCCGTGATATTCATTATCAAAAAGGATTACTTTGCAATGATTGTCATGGAGGGGATCCGACCCTTGAAGACATGGACGACGTTCGAAACAGCAAAGGGTACCATGGAGTGCCGTCACATTTTGAAGTACCGAAATTCTGTGCCAGTTGTCATAGTAATGCCCGGTATATGCATGAACATAACCCTTCGTTACCTACTGATCAGTTTGATAAATACAAAACTTCAAAACATGGGCAACTGCTGTTTGGCAAGAAAGATACCAAGGTGGCAAATTGTGTTTCCTGTCACTCCGTTCATGAAATTGGTGACGCGAAAATGCCCCATTCCAGTACCCATCCGTTAAATGTGGCAAAAACCTGTGGGAAATGTCATGCCGATCCTGACTATATGGCTGAATATAATATTCCCACAACACAGGTGCAGGATTACCTGGAATCTGTTCACGGGAAAGCGTTGAATGAGGACCATGACCTCGGAGCGCCCACCTGTAATGATTGTCACGGCAATCATGGCGCAGCTCCTCCGGGGGTTGGGTCTTTGGCGGCGGTATGCGGTAATTGCCATGCTTTCCAGGCGGAGTTGTTTAACCGTTCACCGCATAAAGAGGCATTTGTGGAAAATGATTTCCCCATGTGTGAAACCTGTCACTCTAATCATAATATCAAGAAACCAACCGATGAAATGGTTGGTGCTGAAGAGCCGGCGGTATGTGTCCGTTGTCACGAATCTGGTGATGGGACAAAGGGATTGGAAACCGCCGCTGCTATGGCAGAAAGCATTAAAGAACTGGTTTCGGTGCGTGATGAAGCAAAAGCTGTATTGGCAAATGCACAGCAAAAGGGGATGATGACTACTGACGAAGAATTTGCCCTGAAGGATGTGGAGCAGATTTTAATTCAAACCCGTACCCTTGTTCATTCATTTAATAAAGATGAAGTTGTTGTAAAAGCAAAAGAGGGGTTGGAAAAAGCGAAAATAGTAGAAGAAAAATCTACTTCCCTGATTGATGAGTACTTTTTCCGTCGCAAAGGACTGATTATTTCATCACTTTTCATTACGATTTTAGCTATTGGACTATATTTTAAGATTCGGAAGCTGAAGTAGTTAAAGTAACAACGTAGCCTGGAAAATAGAGGGCAGGACCCTTGTGGTCCTGCCACTAACTGATTATACCCTCAAGTTTCATTACCAATAAATTGTAAGAGATGGGGTAGAACATCTTGTTTGTATGTAACAGGACAGTTCTTCTTTACAACCGAAGCAAAAAGTTTTTTAAAATCTTAGTGAGTTTTTTTGCCGTTTTTATTGGAAATGATTTTCAATAAGAATTGTGAGAATTAAGATAAAGAGTGACGTGTCAGTCTTTTTTGGGGGGGGTGCAAATCATTTTTTCAAGTTGAAAAAAAAGTCTTGACATTAGCGAGTATTAACTTTTCTTGTGGCTTCAATGAATGTGAATTCAGTCACATAAGGTGACTGGGTCAGGACGAAAGGTGGACCGCATGTCGGAATATGTAGCAGTCTTGATGTTCATCCTTGCTGGTGCAGGTATAGTGCTGGTCACCTTTTTTATGGCTCGTATGCTTCGTCCGCATAATCCCTACCCACAAAAAGATATCAACTATGAGTGTGCTGAACTTCCGGTGGGAAGTTCCTGGATACAGTTCAATAACCGCTTTTATATTTTTGCCTTGATTTTTGTGATATTTGATGTTGAAGTTATCTTTTTGTTCCCATGGGCGGTGGCGTTTGGTCAATTGGGTTTGTTTGCTCTGGTTGAGATGGTAGTTTTTATTCTGATTCTCTTATTTGGGTTGTTCTATGCCTGGAAAAAAGGAGTGCTCAAGTGGGTCTGATAAAAAAGCTCCCTGTATATGCTGAAAGTATGCCCGGAGGCTCACTGGTCCTTACTTCGGTGGAAGCTATTCTGAATCATGGCCGCTCAAAATCTTTATGGTATCTGTTGTTTGGTACTGCATGCTGTGCTATTGAGCTGATGTGTACGGGAGCATCACGATATGACTTTGACCGTTTGGGTATGATATTCCGACCCACCCCTCGCCAGGCAGATTTAATCATTGCTGCTGGAACAATTACCAAAAAGATGGCTCCTCGGCTTCGGCGGCTGTATGATCAGATGGCTGAGCCAAGATATGTTATCGCGATGGGTGGCTGTACCATTAAGGGGGGACCGTTTTACTATGACAGCTACGCCGTGGAAAAAGGTATCGACCATATTATACCGGTTGATATTTATATTCCCGGATGTCCGCCTCGTCCGGAGTCTTTGCTTGAAGGATGTATCCATCTGCAGGAAAAGATAAGGAAAGAACGGCTTCGCGATTGGCAGGAAAAGTAAAGTGACAAAAGAAGAACTGGCAGCATATATTCAGGAAAAGTACGGCGAGAAGCTTACTCCGCTTGAAAGCGGCAGGTATGACTTGTTGTATGAAGTATCAAAGGATAATCTTCTGGATGTTGCCCAGTCTTTGAAAGATGACGAGAATCTCCAGTTTGATTTCCTGTGCAATCTTTTGGGAGCGGATACAAAAGAACATTTTGAAGTAATTTACAATATCGCATCAATATATAAAAACCTCCGGCTCGACTTGAAAGTTATTTTACCGTATGATGCCGCAGAAATTGAATCGGTACAGAAAATATGGCCTGCAGCAAACTGGTATGAGCGAGAGATGTGGGAAATGTATGGTATTGAAGTGAAAAATCACAATGACTTGAAACTGTTGTTGTTGCCGGATGACTGGGACCAGGGATTTCCGATGCGAAAAGATTGGGATGCTCCGGATTTTGTACGGTTGCCTGAGGTTGACTGATGGGTGAATTGCGGACAGAAGAATTCATTGTCAATATGGGGCCACACCATCCCTCGACACACGGGGTATGTCGATTGGTTCTGACAATGGATGGTGAAAAAATTGTCAAGATTGAACCTGTCATTGGCTATCTGCATCGGGCAATCGAAAAAATCTGCGAAAACCGTACCTATATGCAGTGTATTCCCCTGCTGGACAGGTTTGAATATGTAACGGCAATGTCCTGCAACTATGTGTTTTCACTTGCTGCCGAACGTTTGGCGCAAATCGAGGTTCCCGAACGGGCAGAATATCTCCGGGTTATCATGCTGGAGCTGAATCGGATTGCTTCTCACCTGTTGTTTTACGGTGTGACAGCTATGGATATTGGAGCCTATACTCCGTTTCTGTATGGTCTTCGAGAGCGAGAACTCATCATTGACCTGTTTGAAATGACCTGTGGGCAGCGGTTGACCTATAATTATATTCGTATCGGTGGTGTTTCTCGGGATATTCCGAAAGAGTTTATCCCTAAGTGCCGGGAAGCCTTGAAGATAATCAGCGGGAAAATGTCCGACTATGAAGGACTGCTGAATGAAAATCCCATCTGGCTCGAACGCACGAAAGGGATTGCGGTATTACCCAAAGAATTGGCTATTGCCTATGGTGTTTCCGGTCCCGTGTTACGCGCTTCCGGAGTTCAGTACGATATTCGGAAAAATGACCCGTATTCAATTTATGACCGTTTTGATTTTGAAATTCCGGTGCGGTATAATGGTGATTGTTATGACCGGTATCTGTTACGTCTCGATGAAATCCGTCAGTCAATAAAAATAATTACCCAGGCTCTTGATGGATTACCGGATGGGGATATAAAGTCTAAGAAATCAAAGATGACATTCAAAGCCCCTGCCGGTGAAGTATATGCCCGTATAGAAAATTCACGTGGTGAGATGGGGGTGTATCTCATGTCTGATGGCGGGAAAACGCCGTTACGCGTGAAAACAAGAGGGGCGTCTTACAACCATGTGCAGGTACTGCCACATTTTGGGACTGATATGTTGATTGCTGATTTGGTAGCAAACTTTGCCACGCTCGATGTCATTATGCCGGAGGTTGACCGATGAGCTTCTGGCCCATTGCTGTTCTTGAGTTATACCCGGTTTTTTCGTGGTTGCATGACTTACTGGCATCTATTGGTTTGCCTTCCGCATGGTTACAGCCATTGATATACTTGTTGCTCGGCGCCATGATTTTCGGGATTCTCTCATTGATTGCGCTCTTTTTGGTCTGGTGGGAACGAAAAATTGCCGCACATATTCAACAACGTTTTGGACCGATGAGGCATGGCTGGCATGGATGGTATCAGACCATTATGGATGCTGTCAAGTTGTTGCAGAAAGAGGATATCAGGGTTGTAACACGGGATAAAGTGGTCTTTTTCTGGGCGCCGGTCATTTGTTTTGTTGCTGCTTTTCTTGCATACGTTGTGATGCCGTGGGGAGACGGGTTGATAGTTGCCGATTTGAATATCGGTATCCTGTATATCCTCGCTGTTACAACGTTTACTGTCATATCACTACTCATGGCTGGCTGGGGCTCAAATAATAAGTATGCTCTCTTGGGGGGAATGCGCTCAGCGGCACAGGTTGTCAGTTACGAAGTTCCGATGGTTGTTTCTATTCTGACTGTTATTATTTTCGTTGGTTCTCTTTCCATGGTGGACATAGTCAAATCGCAGTCGGGTTTGCTTTTTAACTGGTACATCTTCCGGTTTCCGTTTGGTCCGATTGCTTTTATAACCTACCTGATAGCTGCTACCGCCGAGGTGAACCGCACACCCTTTGATATCCCCGAAGCCGAACAGGAACTGGTTTCGGGCTATAACGTGGAATATTCCGGGATGAAGTTCGCTATGTTTTTCCTGGCGGAGTTTGTCAATATGTTTACTGTTTCAGCAATAGCAGCAACCCTCTTTCTGGGTGGTTGGAACGGGTGGGAATTTATTCCTTCATGGATATGGTTCCTGTTTAAGACATTATTGATAGTGCTCTTGCTGATGCTCTTTCGCTGGACATATCCTCGTTTGCGGGTGGACCAGTTGATGGAGTTTGCATGGAAGTTTTTGATTCCGGTTACATTTGCGAATCTTATTGTCGCCGGTATTTTCAAATACCTGGGATGGTACTGGTAAACGAAAGATTGATGACGTGAAGCTGTTTAAGGACATAAAAGCATTGATTACCGGGTTGGGAATCACCAGTAAGCATCTTGGCAGGCATGCCATTACTATCCAGTATCCTGAAGAACGTTGGGAGATGCCGGAGCGTTCCCGCGGTATTGTGGTGTTGTTGTCTGATCAGGAGACCGGCAAGCTCAACTGCACTGCCTGTATGTTGTGTATGCGCGCTTGCCCTACCGGTGCTATCCAAATTGATGCGCCTCGTGATGAAAAGAAAAAACGCCAGTTAAAGGGATTTATTGTAGATAACGGGCTTTGCTGTTTCTGTGGGCTATGCGAGGAAGCATGTAACTTTACCGCTATTAAGATGACCCCGAAATATGAATTTTCCACTGACAATAAAGAAGACCTGGTCTGGAACAGCTTGCAGTTGCAACGGGTCGGCTGGGATGTTCCGTATGAACCAAAACCCAAGAAAAAGCCGGCAGCCAAACCTGCTGCTAAACCTGCTGCAAAATCCACAGAGAAGGCAGAACCTGCTCCTGAAGAGAAAAAGCAGGATGCACCGGGTACAGATGAGCCGGGTAAGCCGACTGATGAAACAAAACAACCTGACCAGCCACAAGCTGGAGAGGAGGGAAAGACATCGTGACCGAAAGTGCTGATATCGGCATTGTCTTCTGGGTGCTGTCCTTTGTCATCCTCGTATCGGCATTCATGGTTGTCAGCCTGAAGAATATATTCCATTGCGCGTTGTTTCTTATTATGTGTTTGTTTAGTGTTGCGGGTATTTTTGTTTTGCTTGATGCGGAGTTTTTAGCGGCGGCGCAAGTATTGATTTACGTAGGTGCCGTTGCCATCCTGATGATATTCGCCATTATGTTAACCAGCAATCTTGCATCGAGGAAAATTCGCCAGGTTAATGAAAATGTCTCTGTCGGGGTGTTTGTAAGTGTACTGTTTGCCTTGGCATCGATTATCTTGATTGCTCAGACACATATCTGGCACTATAAAACTGACTTTACCCCTGTTGAAAATTCGATTGTTATTCTCGGCAAATATCTCATGATACAGTATGTGTTACCTTTTGAAGTGGTCTCTATTTTGTTATTGGCTTCTTTGATTGGTGCGATTGTGCTGGCAAGGAAGGAGCGTTCCTGATGTTTTACTATTTAGCATTGGCAGCGATCCTGTTTTCCATTGGTATGTTTGGTGTCTTAACCCGCCGGAACACTATCGGTATTTTGATGTCGCTGGAGTTGATGTTTAATGCTGCGAATATCAATTTCGTGGCTTTTAATAGATATATTATCACTGAGTCCATGGCAGGGCAACTGTTTGCAATTTTCATTATTGTTGTTGCTGCGGCGGAGGCTACCGTTGGTTTGGCCATTGTGCTTCTGGTATATCGAAACTGGAAAGGCATTGACTCTGATAACTACAGCGTCATGAAGTGGTAAGGTGTAACAAATGACTGAACATTCGTATTTAATTTGCTTACTTCCGGCTTTCTCGTTCGTCATGATTGTCTTTTTCCTTCGATGGAAGGAAAAAGTAGCCGCCGGCTTTTCCATCGCTATGATTTTAGCCTCGTGGGTGATGTCTGTTATCGTGTTGATTGAGACGTTAGCTCGTCATGGGCACGCCTACGAAGCCTTTTACAATTTCCTTACATTCCCCGGGCTTAATTTCCAGATAGGCATCCTTGTCGATCCCCTTACGGCAGTGATGCTGGTGGTGGTGACTACTGTCGGTTCCTGTGTGCAGATTTATTCTGTCGGATACATGCATGGTGATCCCCGGTTCAGCAGGTTTTTCTCGTATCTTTCACTGTTCCTTTTCTCCATGCTTGGCTTGGTGCTGGCAAACAACTTCTTTATGATATTTATCTTCTGGGAGTTGGTCGGGTTAACAAGCTATTTGCTCATTGGATTCTGGTTTGAAAAGAAATCGGCTGCCGATGCCTGTAAAAAAGCATTCTTAACGACACGAACCGGTGACCTTGGCTTTCTTGTCGGACTATTTCTCATTGCCGTTTATTGTGGCACTTTTAACTATGGTGAGGTTTTCGATAAAATTGCAATGGGGGCAATGTCAACCGGTGTGTTAACTGCGGCGGCTATTTTTATCTTTGCCGGGGCAGTTGGTAAATCAGCGCAGTTCCCGTTGCATGTCTGGTTGCCGGATGCGATGGAAGGCCCGACCCCGGTTTCTGCATTAATCCATGCCGCCACAATGGTTGCCGCTGGTGTGTATCTGGTCGCCCGTTCTATGAGCATGTTTGTCGCTTCGGCTGACGGCTCCATGGTTGTTGCTATTATTGGGCTGGTTACCTCGTTTATGGCGGCAACAATCGCTCTTACCCAGTTTGATATAAAACGAGTCCTTGCCTATTCGACTATCAGTCAGCTTGGCTACATGATTATGGCGTTGGGGTTGTATGGGTATGATACCGCCCATGGGCAACATTCTGTCGGGTATTATGCCGGGACGTTTCATCTGATGACTCATGCCTTTTTCAAGGGACTGCTCTTTCTCGGAGCCGGTTCTGTCATTCATGGGGTACACACTAATGATATTCGAGAAATGGGCGGGTTATACAATAAAATGAAAACCACGGCTATCACATTTATGATAGCTTCGTTCTCTATTGCGGGGATTTTCCCCTTTGCCGGTTTATGGTCGAAGGATGAAATTGTTGCTGCTACATTGCATCACCCGGTATTTCTTATTCTGACCCTGGCAATTGCCTTTATGACGGCATTCTACATGTGGCGACTTTGTTTCCTGACCTTTACCGGCGAGCCGAGGGATCAACATCGGTATGACCATGCGCATGAATCACCGCGGGTGATGACCTGGCCCCTCGTCTTTTTGGCTTTCCTTGCTGTAACTGCGGGATGGGTCGGGTTACCGTGGCTCCATCATGGATTTTCGTCTTTTGTGTTCCATGAAGCCCCCCCGGAACATCATGGTCCTTCGTATGCGCTGATGATAATATCACTGACGGTAGGGTTATCGGGGATTGGGCTGGCATACCTGATGTATTATAAAAAATCACTGTCACCAGATGTTCTTGTTAATAAATTCCGTCCCATCTATAACCTGCTATACAACAAATACTATTTTGACGAGTTGTATAATGTTGTTATCATTCGTCCCCTGCTTTCCTTTGCTAATTTTATGTGGAAATTTGATGCCAATGTTATCGATGGGCTGGTGAATCTTATTGCCTGGTTGACTGTTCTGTGGGCTGATGTCAAGCAGTGGTTTGATAAGTGGATTATTGATGGTGCCGTAAACGGTGCAGGGTGGATTGTCCGGCAGACGGGTGAAGGGTTAAAATATGTTCAGAATGGAAAAGCTCAGTTTTATACACTCTTTATTTCGATTATTATCGTTTTTATCGGTTTGATAAAGTACGAATTGATTTACCTGGCTTGGGGCTGGCCAATTATGACAATTATCTTTGTCATCGGTGTTCTTCTGCTGACATTTGTGTCACGCTCAACTCGTCAGGGAACAAACCGTGAGATAGCACAGGAAGATAAAGTATGATAATGGAGGATAGATCGTAGCATGTTATTGAGCTCTCTGATTATAATTCCCTTACTGGGAATGGTAGTGGTTATGTTAATGCCCAAGGATAGCAACAAGGGTATAAAATGGACCGCAACCATCATCAGTCTCGTCCCGATGCTGGAGTCTTTCTGGATTACCTGGGATTACTTCATTAATCATGCTGGCACCAGCGCTATGGCGTACGTAGAGGGACCGTTTAACTGGATACCGACACTGAATGTTCAGTATTACCTTGGTGTCGATGGTATTTCCGTACCGCTGGTGTTTCTCACTGGCTTGCTTACTACCATTTCATTGCTGGCATCGTTTAATATCAACAAACGGGTAAAAGAATACTTTGCCTTTTTCCTGTTGTTGGAAGCCGGTATGATGGGGGTATTTGTATCGCTTGATTTCTTCCTGTTCTATGTGTTCTGGGAGATTATGCTGGTTCCGATGTATTTCCTTATCGGTATTTGGGGAGGTCCGCGCAAGGAGTATGCTGCGATTAAGTTCTTTCTCTATACCTTGTTTGGTTCCATCTTTATGCTGGTATCAATTCTGATATTATATTTCACTTCCGAACCACATACGCTCAATATGATGACTTTAATAGAAACCGCCCCGACACTGACTCATTCACTGCAAATGGTTTGTTTCATCTTCTTCTTCATTGCTTTTGCTATCAAAGTACCGGTCTGGCCCTTCCACACATGGTTACCCGATGCTCACGTGGAAGCGCCGACAGCGGTTTCGGTTATTCTTGCCGGTGTGTTGCTGAAAATGGGAACATACGCCATGCTTCGTATTAGCTGGCCCATGTTTCCGTCAGCGTTGCGTGAGCTGTCGTTCTGGATTGCCTTATTGGGAGTGATTGGTATTATCTATGGGGCTCTGGTTTCAATGGCTCAGAAGGATTTGAAAAAACTGGTTGCGTATTCATCGGTTTCTCACATGGGATATTGTATGCTGGCGTTGGGGGCGTACTCTTCGGTGACTGCTATTACCGGTTGTATGTTTCAGATGGTGTCACACGGTCTTATTACCGGCGCATTGTTCCTTTTGGTAGGGGTATTATATGACCGTGCCCATACCCGTGAAATTGCTGCTTTTGGCGGTTTGGGAGCCAAGCTTCCGGTATATACCGGGATAATGGTTATGTTTACCATGGCTTCCCTGGGGTTGCCGGGGATGTCCGGCTTTGTCTCGGAGTTTATGATTTTCATCGGTGCGTTTGGTGCTTTGAATAAGGTTTTGGTTGGTATTTCAGTGCTGGGTGTGGTGCTCGGAGCTGCGTACCTGCTTCGTATGGTTCAGCGAGTATTTCTCGGTGAGTTTGATCTGGCTCGCTGGGGTGGATTGACAGATATAAATTTACGCGAAATTATCTCGGTAGTTCCTCTTGGATTGTTGACTCTCTTTATCGGTATTTATCCGAAGCCGTTGGAAATGCTTATGAAAGCTACCCTGGAAAACCTTGTTAACTTGATGGCTCGATAATGAGTAGTATGGATATTACATTTCCTGCCTTTGATTTGCGTTTTATGGCGCCGGAGATATTTCTCTTCTTGTGGGCATTGTTTGTCTTTGCCTATGATGTGACGAGTAAGCGCAAAAGCAGTACTGCCGCCGGATATTTGGCTATGCTGGGATTGATGATAGCCGGTGCCATTCTTGCTTATACAAATTACGGACAGGGATATGGCTCCATGTTCTTATTTGAACCGGCGGCAAAGTTCTTCAAGATTATTTTCCTCGGTTCAGCGTTTATGGCTATTGGAAGCTCATTTGGGATTACCAAGGAACGGATTATCAATCATCGAGGTGAATTTTTTGGCTTGATTCTTTTGTCAACGGTAGGGATGATGTTCCTGTCTTCATCGAACGAATTGTTGTCTTTATATATCGGGTTAGAGTTGACCACCATTCCGCTGTTTGTACTTGCTTCATTTTTTAAGGATAACAAGCTCTCGGTAGAAGCCGGGATTAAGTATTTTATCGTAGGTGCGTTTTCTTCGGCGTTGCTGGTGTATGGCATGTCTTTCCTGTATGGGTTGTCAGGTACTACCGACCTTGTACAGATGAAAATAAATATCGCCATGACCCATCTGACGTTCAAGGAAATCGGGGTCATTCTTGTTCTTGCGAATGTGCTGATTATTGCCGGACTTGGTTTCAAGTTATCGCTTCCGCCATTTCATCAGTGGGCGCCGGATGTTTATGAAGGTTCCCCAACACCGATAGCTGCCTTCCTGTCGGTTGGCTCAAAAGCAGCCGGTCTGATAGCTTTTGCCAAAATCTTTGTCAACGGGTTATATGCTTTCAATGGTCCGGAAATGGCTCCGAATGATTGGGGAATACTGGTCGGGATTCTTGCGTGCGCGGCAATGATTCTCGGTAATACGGTTGCTATTCGCCAGACAAATATCAAACGGATGCTGGCTTATTCGTCAATTGCCCAAGTTGGATACATCATGATTGGTATGGTGACCATGAATGACCTGGGAATTGCGTCAGTCGGTTTTTATATCTTTGCCTACATGTTTGCCAATATGGGAGCTTTTGCCATTGTTGCCATTTTCGAGGAACGAACCGGTTCCTGTGAGATTCAAAGCTATGCCGGATTGTCTCATACTTCACCGGTGTTGGCGACTACGTTTGCTGTTTTCCTGTTATCCTTGGCAGGTATCCCACCGCTGGCAGGCTTTTTTGCAAAATTCTTCGTTTTCGCCTCGGCAATAAAAATGGCTCAGGCTGATGCTACTGCTGGCTGGTTATACTGGATTGTCGGTGTTGGTTTGCTGACGGCAGTATTTTCATTATACTACTATGCCAATATCATCAAGGTTATGTTTTTCTCCAAGGAGGCATCACCATACCGGGTACACTATACGTTCCCTTCGTTTGGGATAGTGCTCATCGGTATCGCCGGTGTGATTATCTTTGGACTTTACCCGGAACCGATTCTGAAGTTTGCTTCTGATATTTCGTTGTCATTTGGATTTTTGCCGTAGCTGAATTACTTGACATCACGTTTTTTTGCTGATACCATCCATATAACACATTGTAAGCTCAGTCAGGAACTGGTAAATAATGAATAGTATAGTAGTAGCAGTAAAACGGTATTTTGTCTCCGGTGTATTGGTCGTTGTTCCGCTTATCCTGACTTACATTGTACTAAAATTCCTTTTTGAGGCTTTGGATGGCATTCTCCAGCCGGTCATTCATCGTTTTTTTGGCTATTTCGTTCCCGGTTTGGGAGTGCTGACAACTATTTTGCTGGTTATTCTTGCCGGTGTGTTCACTCGCAATTACGTTGGAGCCCGGCTTTACCGGGTTGGGGAGAAGGTTTTAATTCGTATTCCTATCATTCGCCCTATTTATTCTGCTGCGAAACAGCTACTGGAGGCAATAACCGGTCCAAGTATACAATCATTCAAGGAAGTGGCGCTGGTGGAATATCCTCGTCCCGGTGTCTGGGCACTTTGTTTTATTTCCAACAGGATGAATATCGAAGTTGATGGTGCGCCACAGGAGTTTGTTGCCGTGTTTGTCCCCTCAACTCCAACCCCCGTTTCCGGGATGGTTATCATTGTACCGAAAGAAGAGTTATACATAACCAATATGACAATTGAAGAAGGTATTAAATTCCTTGTCTCAGGTGGGGTGGCATCTCCGGAATTAATATCAGAACGAAAACAACACACTTCAAACGAACATGAGGAAATAGTACGTGAAACTCGCTAACTTACTCATGGATAGTCGGATAATAACTGACCTCAAGGCAAGAACAAAGGACGAAGCAGTACAGGAACTGCTTGCGGTAATTAAAAAAGAAGGGGTGGACCTTGACTATGACAAGGTTCTGCAATCCATACATGAGCGGGAGGAGATTGAAAGTACTTCGTACGGCAGAGGATTTGCCTTTCCTCATGCTCGAACTGATGCCGTGAAAGAACTGTTTATTCTTATCGGTATTTCAAAAAATGGGTTGGGTGACCCTACCCCCGACAATGTTCCTTTACATGCTGTTTGTCTGTTATTGACACCATCAACAATCGCCAAGCTTTATTTGCAAACCCTTTCCGGCTTGTCTGCTTTTGCCCGTATGGAAGGCACGCTCGATAAGCTTCGTTCGATTACTAACCCGCGTGACCTTATCAAGTTGATTAGCGATGCCAATGTTATGGTCGATAAAGAGTTGATGGTCAAAGATGTTATGCGGCACAATGTCGTGACAGTAAAACCCGATGACACCTTGAAACGTGTAGCCAATCTCATGTTTCGGTATCGGCTGTCGGCATTGGCGGTTATTGATGATGCCGGGAAGCTGTTGGGAGTTATTAGTGACCGGGACCTCATTAAAGCTGCATTACCGGATTATAAAACCCTTATTGAAAATCTGAATTACTCGATGGATGTGGAACCGTTTGAGGAATTACTCAAGCGGGAAGATAAAATAATGGTATCCCAGCTTTATCGAACGGATTTCGAAACAACAACTCCTGATACACGCATTGTTGAAGTGGCAGCAATGATGATTTTCAGAGATGTCACGCGTGTGTTTGTAACCTCTGACGACAGTCTTGTCGGTATCTTATTGCGAAAAGATATTGTCAATATGATTATCAGGGGGTAGATAATGTTATCCATCCAATTTGTTTAAGAATGCAACCATGAATAGTACCGGGCAACAACATGGGTCAAACGCATACTAAATTTCAAGTAACATCATCGCTCTATCTTGTATTAGTAGGAACTGTGATGGTTACATTTCCCGGTCTGTATTATGGTATTTCACATATACACATTCTGCCGGAATTGGGAGCATTGATTTTTGGTATCGCTATTTTTGGAGCAGCATTTATTCTTGCCTGGGCGGCTGAAGCAGCACAGATTGATATTTCAGAATCACTTGCGGTGGCTATTCTTGCGTTGTTGGCAGTACTACCTGAATATGCAGTGGATTTCGTTTTCACATGGAAAGCTGCACATGACCCGTCACAGGCTCATTTTGCCATTGCCAATATGACTGGAGCGAACCGCCTTCTGATTGGCTTGGGGTGGCCTGCTGTGCTTGTTATTTACATGATAGCGAAGAAAAAGAAGGAAATTATTCTCGATAAAACACAGTACGTCGAAATATTCTATTTGGCGATGGCAACTATCTATTCATTTACGATTCCCCTTAAAGGAGAACTCAACCTTATTGATACGTTTATTCTTGTGTTTATCTTTGCTGCCTATACCCGACGTATCGCCAAAATGCCGACAACTGAGCCGGAGCTCATTGGTCCGGTGAAAATTATTGCGAATTTTTCAAAAATTCCCCGGCGGGTTCTCACAGCTGGTATGTTTTTGTTTGCCGGGTTTGTTATCTTTTTTGTCGCCGAGCCGTTTGCCGAATCACTGGTGGAGACAGGGGCACGGTTGGGAGTTGATCAGTTTTTTCTTGTCCAATGGCTGGCACCGATAGCATCGGAAGCGCCGGAATTTATTGTTGCAGCAACATGGGCGATGCGAGGTCATGCCGGGTCAGCATTAAAGGCTCTCATTTCATCAAAAGTAAACCAGTGGACATTACTGGTAGGGACTATTCCTCTTGTGTTTGCTATTTCTGGTGGTGCAATTAAACCTTTTGTGCTTGATATTAAACAGGATCATGAGCTCTATCTTACGGCTGCACAATC
>JAJRZL010000334.1 GCA_024275255.1 Candidatus Zixiibacteriota bacterium
CAGCGATAAGTTATTGAACCTCATTAAAGCTGAAATACTATCCCACTTGAAACAGCAACGATAAATTTTTTATTGGAGCTATCTCTCCCCACTTGTAAAATATAATATCATGTCATAGCTGATAATTACACATATCTTCATAGCATGGAATTATCGGATAGTTCACTGATTGCAGCGAGGAATTTCAATAGTCAACATAGCGCATGAACCCCTTGAACCCCTTGCGGTCCTTCCACATACGTGATGATATTTCATGTCAGAACCATAAAGGTTCTGCCCTGCTTTTGCTTCAGCCAGAGTACCACACCTTACGGGGCTTGTTGAAAAAGTTGTTTTGTGGGTATCATACTTTCCGCCTGTGCGGACTCAGCATGACTTATTGAATGACAATAATTTTCAAGTCACCCCGAGCGGAGTTGAAGGGTGCTTGAAAGAAAATATTGGGGTTTTTCAACAAACCCCAAAGGGGTGTGCCACCCTATGTTTGTTATTACTCATACACTGCAACAGTTTCACCTTTCAGCACGTATATACAACCTACAAGATATACCGGCTGAGATCTTCGTTCTCGACAATCGACTGGAGTTGTTTGTCAACATGCCTGGCGGTAATCGTAACTTTTTTCCTTCGTGTTGGTGGTTCATATAACAAGTCTTCGAGCAGGGTGGTCATCACGGTATGTAAACGGCGCGCACCGATATTTTCCGCCTCGGTGTTCACTCTCTCGGCATATTCCGCAATACGTTTAATCGCATCCGGTTCAAAGACTAAGTTAACCCCCTCAGTCCTCAGTAACGCCTTGTATTGGGTAACCAGTGCCGCCTGTGGCTCGGTAAGAATACGCTCAAAATCCTCGGCAGTGAGAGAATCCAGCTCGACCCGGATAGGGAACCGACCCTGCAATTCCGGGATGAGATCAGATGGCTTCGACGCATGAAACGCCCCGGCTGCAATAAAGAGAATATGGTCCGTATGTACCATCCCATACTTGGTCATCACTGCACTCCCCTCCACTATCGGCAGAATATCCCGCTGCACCCCCTCACGGCTTACATCGGGACCGGTTTTGCCGTCACCGCCGACAATTTTATCAATCTCATCAATGAAAATAATACCGGATTCCTGTACCCGTTCCAGTGCTTCGGCGATGACATCATCCATATTTATCAGCTTGTTCAGCTCTTCATTAAATAAAAACTTGCGGGCATCATGGATACTCATTTTCCGACGTTTTGTTTTCTTGGGCATCAACCCGGAAAACATTTCCTGAAAATTCACCCCCAACTCTTCCATCCCCATCGGTGAAAATATCTCAACTACGGGGAATTGTGACTGGGGAGTATCCAATTCCACCTCCCGTTTGTCGAGTTTGCCTTCAAGTAGCTTCTCGCGGAGTTTTTCTCTTGTCTTTATGATAGATTCCGACTGCGCCTGGTTCGGCATCCCATCAACAGCATGTTGTGGAATTGGCGTCAGCAATAAATCAAGAATCCGTTCAACAGTATTATTTTCTGCTTTTATCTTCAGGATTTCTGACTTTTCGTTCTTTATCATGTTAACAGCGATATCAACCAAATCACGCACCATTGATTCTACATCACGCCCCACATACCCGACCTCGGTAAACTTGGATGCTTCCACCTTGATAAACGGCGCCTGGGCAAGATCTGCCAATCGCCGGGCAATTTCCGTTTTCCCTACTCCGGTCGGACCTATCATAATGATATTATTGGGCATTATTTCCTGGCGTAATTCATCCGGTACCTGCTGACGCCGCCAGCGATTGCGTAGAGCGATAGCTACTGACTTTTTGGCTTGTTCCTGCCCGATAATATGTTTGTCCAGGTATTCGACAATTTCTTTCGGAACGGGGTATGAATTATTCATTTTATCGTTTCCACTGTAATCTGGTTATTGGTGTAAATACAAATATCAGCGGCAATTTCAAGCGCTTTGCGTGCTACGTTCTCTGCTGTCATACGTGGGTTGGCATAGAGCAATGCACGTGCCGCCGCCAACGCATACGACCCGCCGGAACCGATAGCGATAATCCCGTCATCAGGTTCAATGACATCACCTGTACCGCTGACAAGGAAGATATGTTCTTTATCCGTGATAGCAATTACCGCTTCGAGTTTTTGCAACGCTTTGTCCATACGCCATTCTTTTGCCAGTTCGACCGTTGCCCGGGTCAGATTCCCGGAATACTCATCAACTTTTTTCTCCAGCAGTTCATACAATGCCAGGGCATCGGCAGCAGCACCGGCAAATCCGGCAAGAATGTCACCATCACGCATCACCCTGATTTTTGTTGAATGAGCTTTCAGGATAGTGTCGTCAAAAGTAATCTGACCATCACCAGCCATTGCTGCCTGTCCCTTGTGAATCAAACCTATTATTGTCGTAGAACGTGTCTGCATAGTAGCTCTCATTCTTTTTTACCCGAACGGGGATGTGCCTGCTGGTACACCCGTTTCATGGTTTCCGCTGTTACATGAGTATATTTTTGTGTCGTGGACAACGATGCGTGCCCCAGTATTTCTTTTATCAACAACAAATCAGCTCCGTTCTCCAGTAAGTGAGTAGCAAAGGAGTGCCGTAAAGCATGGGGGGTCAGCTCCAGTCCTTTTTTCCGGGCAAACAGTTTCACACGACGGTCAATCGATCGCATACTGAGTGGTTTACCAAACCGGTTGAGAAACAACCGGTCGCTTTTCGTCTCCGTATCGGTAATGAATTCTTCCCGTAACGCAACATACTGTTTCAAATCATCAAGGGTCTGCTCCCCCACCGGGACCACCCGTACTTTATTTCCCTTGCCGTGTACCGTAATCAAACCGTGATTCCAGTCAATATCTGTTAGTGTAATTCCCACCAGTTCTTCACGTCGGATTCCCGTCGCATATAAGAGCGCAACAATCAGGTAATCACGAAGATATATATATTTTACCTTTGATGGTTCCGAGGGGATCTCGTCGTACAACCGGGTGACATCCTGCTGAGAGAGAAACTGCGGCATAGTCGGTGTATATTTCATTTTTGGTAAACTGAATATATATTCTTTATACTTCTTTTGGGTGGCAAGGTATTTCTGAAATCCCGACAGTGCTGATAGAAACCGAGCCAGCGAACGATTGGAAATTTGCGCTTCCGAACGTTCACGCAAATAGATACGCAAAAACAACGGATCATTTTTCGGAGACTGCGGTACGAGGGCATACTGTTTTTCCAGATGTTCCACCCACGGCTCCAAATCTCGTCGATACGCCTCGATAGTCCGAGGGGCACGTTGTTTCCGGGTTGCCAGGTACTGGTAATACTTTTGCAGCGCATCTTTCAACATAGGGATAGTATGATAGAGAATATGTGTCGGTGGGTCAATGAAATTACTGTAAACCGAAAAAAGCAGGATTGTAAAATCCTGCTTTCCAAACTATGCGGCGGGTACTTCTTTGTCCGCTTTTTCAGTATTTGTTGTTGTCTCAGCGCTATCGGCAGCCATGGTATGTTTGCAGCTCGGGCATTTCAGGTACTCACCTTTTGCCTTAGAGTGTTTCAGCACCATAAAGCTGTGTTTGCATAGCGGGCAGGGAGTTGCCACCGGTTCATCCCACGAGGCAAAATCACATTTGGGATAGTTAGAACACCCGTAAAAAACTCGTCCGGTGCGGGTTCGTTTCTCGACGATATCCCCCCCGCATCCTTCTTTGGGACATTTTACTCCAAGGGTAATCGCCTTGGTGTTTTTACATTTCGGATAAGCGGAACATGCCAGGAAACGCCCGAACCGACCGGTTTTGATAACCATTGGCGCCCCGCATTTATCGCAGACCTCGTCTGTCTTATTCTGTGCTTCTTCTTCGGGCAGAGGACGAGTTGTTTTACATTCCGGATAAGCTGAGCAGGCAAGAAAACGACCGTTTCTCCCCCACTTGATAATCATCGGGGAACCACAATTCTCACACTTAAATTCCGTTTTCTCAGTCAGTGATTCCTTGATTTGCTTTTCTTGTTTTTTCAGCCCGTCAAAAGTATTCTTGAACGGCTTATAAAAATTATCAAGCACCGTTATCCAGTCATCAGTACCTTCCTCAACAAGATCAAGCTCCTTTTCCATTTCGGCGGTAAATTTAACATTAAAAATCTTTGGAAGATATTTCACCAACACACTGTTCACTGCTTTTCCGAGATCCGTCGGAACCAGTTTGCGTTGCTCAAGCTGGACATACTTACGGCTTTTTAATGTTGAGATAATGGTCGCATACGTCGATGGTCTTCCGATTCCGTCTGCCTCCAATCGTTTCACCAGCATTGCTTCCGAATACCGTGCCGGGGGTTTGGTAAATGACTGTGTCGGTTTCAATGCTTTCAATGTGAGCGGATCTTTTTCCTGCAGTTCCGGCAGTCTGGCAACTTTTTCTCCGTTACCGTTGCCATTACCGTTTTCATCCGGCTCTTTTTCTTCGTGGTATATTTTCAAAAATCCGGCAAACTTTATTCGCTGTGAGGTCACCCGGAACAAATACTTCCCGGCTTCAATATCAACCGTATCAACCGTAAAGCGCGCCGGTTTCATCTGGGAAGCAATGAAGCGGTTCCAGATTAAGCTGTATAGTTTGAACTGTCGTGGTGTGAGGTTCTTTTTGATTTTTTCCGGCGGCAGCGTCATATAGGTCGGACGTATGGCTTCGTGGGCATCCTGTGCCTGCTTCTTTTTGGTATAGACATTCGGTTTTGGTGGAAGGTATGTTTTGCCGAACTCTTGTTCAATATATTGACGAGCTTCCTGCAATGCTTCACTGGCAATACGGGTTGAGTCGGTACGCATATACGTAATCAATCCGGTCGGACCCTCTTTTCCGACTTCTATCCCTTCATACAGTTCCTGAGCAATCTTCATCGTCACTTTCGGAGAGAAACCAAACGCCTTGGCAGCTTCCTGTTGGAGAGTGGAAGTAATAAAGGGAGCGTACGGACGGCGGATTTTTTCCGATTGTTTGATTTGACTGACAACAAAATCTGCAGATTTTAATTCTTTCAGACATGCTTTTACTTCTTTTTCAGACTGCAAGCAGATTTTATTCCCGGTAACCTCAGATGGTTTTACCAGGGTCTTGTTATCAATTTTATACAATCGGGCGGTAAACTCTTCTTTTGCGTCCGTCATCAAGTCAGCGGTAATCTGCCAGTATTCCTGCGGAGTAAACTTCTCAATTTCTTCTTCCCGTTCACAGATTAACCGCAACGCAACCGACTGTACCCTGCCGGCAGAAAGATTGCGTGCTATCGTTTTCCAGAGAAACGGGGATACCGTATATCCGACAATACGATCCAGTACCCGCCTTGCCTGCTGGGCATTGACAAGATTCATATTTATCTCGCGCGGGTTTTTTATCGCTTCAAGAACAGCTCGTTTTGTTATCTCGTTAAAAGCAACCCGAACAAAATTCGTTTTCCCTTTTTTCTTCAAACTGTTGGCAACATGCCATGCAATCGCCTCCCCTTCTCTATCCGGGTCAGGAGCAAGGTACACCGTTTCTGCCTTGGCAGCAGCTTTTTTCAATTCGGCAATAATCTTTTTCTTCCCGTCGATAACCGTGTACTGGGGCTCATAGTTGTTTTCAATATCAATTCCCATTTTGGATTTGGGGAGATCGATAATATGCCCGACAGTAGCCATGATATCAAAATCTTTGCCGAGAAACCGTGCCAGGGTTTTTGACTTGGTGGGCGATTCAACGATGACAAGATTCTTAGCCATACAGTTTCCTATTTATAATCCTGATTTGACTTCTTTATGTTATTACATCGAATCAGGACGCTTAAACTTTACCCTTCCTTCCAAAAGATCGGTAAGAGCAACCATAGAAATTTTACGAGCATCAAGCTCCACATTCGGGTTTTCTTCCATCTGTTCAAGCACTTTCAGCCGTTTTGTATTCAAATGCCGGGCATGTTTTGCAGCCACAATAACTGCCTGATACCGATTGAGACCAACTTTATCAAGGTCTTCTATACGTACTTTTGTCATACAGCTCCTCCTATGATTGACAACAACTTAACCAATTATCTTCTCTATTTGTTCCACATCACATTTATCGGTTCGACAATGATGAGCAATAACAATACTTTGTACTTCATGCACCGCTTTATCAAGTATGTCATTAATTACGACATACTCAAAATTCTTCCAAAGCTTCATTTCGTTTTCCGCATTGCTTAATCTTATTCTAAACTGCTCTTCGGTTTCCGTTCCACGTGCTTTAAGTCGTTGTTGCAGTGCATCATGCGATGGCGGAAGCACAAAAATTGTAATCGCGCGCGGATATTCTTTTTTCAATCTATCCGCTCCCTGCACATCGACATCAAGCAACATCACCCCTCCTTTTTCCAGCACATCTTCCAGAGGACCGCGCGGAGTGCCGTATTGGTATAAGTGAACCTTGAAATGTTCCGCAAAAAAATCAGACTGGACCAGTTCGGTAAATGTTTTATCATCTACAAAAAAGTATTCCCGACCATTTTTCTCTCCCTCTCGCATCGGTCTGGTCGTATATGAAATGGAAAATTGCCAGCCTTCATCGCCATGAGCATCCAACAATCGGCGGCAGATGGATGTTTTCCCTCCCCCTGACGGAGAAGAGATAATCACTATTTTTCCAGTCTGTTTTGTTGACATTACCCGGGTGCGTTCCTGTTATTCGACGTTCTGCACCATCTCGCGGAGTTTCTCTATCTCCTCTTTAAGAGAAATCACAGCCGAAGTTATGCTTGTTTCACTTGCTTTTGATGCGATGGTATTTGCTTCGCGGTGCATTTCCTGTAAAATAAAGTTCAGGCGTTTCCCTACCGGTTGATTCCCGGTCAAATCTGCCTGGTACTGGTTGATATGGCTTGTCAAACGTGTACATTCCTCGGAAATATCCGAGCGGTCAGCCAAAATGGTAATTTCCTGCTCCAACCGTCCCGGATCCAACTGAGCTGATGGCAACAGTTCTTCCAAACGCGCCTGAAGTCGTTCCCGATACCTGTCCACTACCAACTTGGCATCTTTTTTGATAGCCTGGTTCAACTTTTTTATTGTCGCCAGACGCTTTTTCATATCACGAGCCATCGCTGCGCCCTCTTTCTGACGCATTTTCAACAGTCCGGCAAGGGCTTTCGTAACAGCCTTTTCCATGGCTGACCAGATAGCTTTTTCATCATACACAGCATCATCAAGACGGGTTACTTCGGGAAAAACAAGAAGGTCGCTGATAGTTACCCCGCCGGAGAGATTTAGCTCTTTGCTTATCTCTCGTAACTGCCTGCTCAATGAGACCATTGCCTTCTTATTTACATAGTACTTGTTCGGAGAGTGTTCCGATTCTGTAAATCCAATAAATGCAAACACCTTACCCCGGCTCAAATGTTCACCTATCAAGTCCCGGACCCGGTATTCAAGGGCTGAAAATTGCCGCGGTAAACGTGCCGATACCTCCAGATACCGGTTGTTTACGCTTGAGATTTCAACAGAGAAAGTTCCCTGTTTTGTTACTAATTCCGCTTTTCCAAAACCAGTCATTGAGTTCATTTATTAACCCGCTGTTTCAAGGTCAGCGACAAAGAATACGCTCTGAGAGAGATTTGTCAACCGGTAATAATCCCTTTATAAGTGTAGATTACCATATTTGCACTATTAATGAGAAGTCGTTTGTTTCAGCAAAAAAGCGAGAAATGTTTCATTTTCCACCACAACACAACGATGTGTATTGCTTATGCTATTACAATACAACAACATACATGTTTAGCCAGCTAATAATAAAAGATGAAATTACTAATGAATCAACTTTTGGGAATGGTTGTTGAATTTTGAATCATATTTTTATCAGTTGCAGGTATTTTTCCCTCTGCTTCAAGGACTGGAAATGCAATTGTGATAGTTGTTCCTTCTTTTTGTTTGGACTGAATATTAAGCTCACCATTAAAAGATTCGACCAAAAACCGGATGTCAGGCAGATTATGCAATTCCGGTAGCTGTTTTTCCGGTTGTACCGATTGAGCATCTTTTTTGGAACACTTTGATAAGTTACCCTTTGCCATTGCTTGCAAGTTGTTATCAATAATGTCAATTTTGCAGTACCCAGCGGTTACCTGTGCCTGTACATTAATAGTAGTCTTACGGGTACGGATACCTATCAGACAACGGGAGAAAACCTTTTCTAAAACGGTATCCAGCCATTTTTGCCTTGTTACAATTTTGGGGAGCGTACCATACCGCAGAAATACTTGTTTCCCTGGGTACAATTTCCGAACCCTCTGGAAGACCTCATCCACCAAAATA
>JAJRZL010000021.1 GCA_024275255.1 Candidatus Zixiibacteriota bacterium
CGGGCAAACAACGATATCAATTCAGAACAGTTCAGCGCTATTGCTTATCATATTAATTCTACCGGTCAACGGGGACCGGACATCGCATCAACCAAACCGGATATCCGTATCGTTGCCCTGGGCAACTCCTGTACCTTTGGGTGGGGGGTTCCGTATGACAATACCTGGGTCCATCTTTTGCAGGAGTTGTTGCGCAGCAGGTTGTCTGATACCACGGTTGAGGTTATCAATGCCGGTGTCCCGGGCTACAGCTCGTATCAGGGGAGAAAGTATTACGAACATGACCTGTATAAACTCCACCCCGATATCATGCTGGTTATGTTTGGCTGGAACGACCACTGGGCAGCAGGAAACGGGATTGCCGATGCTACGCAGGAGTTGCCGCCGCAATGGGTGCTCACTTTACATAACATGGTCTCGCCACTCAAGTTGTACCAGTTCATGCGGAAGGTGGTGCTCTCGGTATCGGACGAGGAAAAACAGGTACCACTCGATGATATGAAAACACGTCGCCGGGTGTCACTTGATGAATTCTATATGAACCTGCGGACCATAGTGCGAAAAGCAAAGGCAGAAGGAACAACACCGGTTCTGCTTATCCCGCCGGTGGCATCGCTGCAAAATTATTTCGATGAGCAGGTCTCGCCATTTCATGCTATCCATAAACGCTACCAGCAGGAAATTCGACGAGTTGCACAACGTGAGGATGTACCGCTGGTTGACCTGCAGATTGTATTCGATCAGTATAATGATTTGTTTGATGATGCTCGGGGTGACCCGATTCATTTCAACATGAAGGGTCATGCCATTACTGCTGCTGCAATTGCCGAACCATTGATACATATTATCAATGGAGATTACTCCCCGCAGGAAATCGCCGGCAGACGGTAATAGTCTTTTTGTTTCACAAGGGATACTCCACCCAGTCCTTCGGGCAAGAATACCCTGGTATCGTGTGGCAACATCTCAAACCGACTCAGTACTTGACCTGTTGGAAAGAATCCGTAATTTGACGTATAATATATATAGTGCGTTCATTTTGGAGAACACACCATGAAAAATGAGGAAACATGAATACAGACCATAGAAAATACCTCAATCCTGAAATCGTCTCTAAGCTCAAGGGAATGGAAATGCGGGCGCGGATGGTGGTCGAAGGATTTATCGCCGGACTGCACAAATCGCCCTACCACGGTTTCTCGGTCGAGTTTGCCGAACACCGCCAGTATATGCCCGGTGACAATATCCGCGATATCGACTGGAAAGTGTACGCCAAAAGTGACCGTTACTATATCAAGCAGTACGAAGAAGAAACCAATCTTAAGGGATACCTGCTTTTGGATTGTTCCAAATCCATGGCATACCAGTCGGGCGGGTCGATGCCTAAGCATGATTACGCCGGGCTGCTCTGCGGAGCGTTGTCGTACCTGATGCTTCGTCAGCGCGATGCGGTCGGTCTGGTGACATTCGATGACAAGATTCGTCGGTATATTCCCCCTCGTTCAAAATCGGGTCATCTGCATGTACTGCTCAACGAAATCGCTTCTCAAACACCGTCCGAAACTACCGATATTTCCTCAACCCTTCACGAAATGGCGGACCGCATCAAGCGGCGCGGGCTGGTGATTATCCTGTCCGATTTACTCGATGATGCCGGGCAGATTATCAGCGGTCTGAAACATTTCCGTTATAATAACCATGAGGTGATTGTTTTTCATATCCTTGATCCCCGCGAACGTGATTTTTCTTTTCCTCGTGAAGCCGTCTTTAAGGACATGGAAACCGGCGAGGAACTCACAACCCTGCCCTACCAGATTAAAAAAGACTATTCCAAAGCGGTAAAAGCATTCTCAGAAGAAATAGCCGCCGCCTGCCGCCAGGCAAATATCGACTACCATCCCATCGACACCGCTATGCCGTTTGACAAGGCATTGTATGCCTTTTTGAGTAAACGTGAGCGGTTGTATTAGAGGGGAGAAACATTTGGACGAGCAACAGGAATTTATCAAATTAATAGCATCATGATTGGAGTCTGCTGGCATTCCATATATGATAACCGGCTCAATCGCTCTGGCTGTTTATGCTCTGCCGAAAATGACCAGAGACATTGATGTTGTTATTGAATGTCAAAAGAAGATGTTGATACTATTGTCAAGCTATGGCTGAAAAACAAATGAAAGATACATCTGGAAAAATAGAAGAAAAATACCTCAACATGATTTTTGCACTGTCACCGGAAAAACGGTTAACAATGGCGTGTAAAATGTTTTCAACAGCAAAGCCATTAGTACAAGCAGGCTCAGATAAATAAGATAATACTGAAAACAGATTAGGGAATCTCCGCGTATGTTTATTCTTATGGCTTTATAGCTCAGTTATTGACAAAAACAAGCGAGAAAAAATTATTGCGTACTTGCAGAGAGAGAAAAAGTGATACTCTGGACAATACAACCCTGGGAAATATGGAAGTTATTTCTAAAGCAGGGGGTGTTGAGAACAAAACGTAAATACATTCAAGAAAAATCTTTTATTCCAGCATATAATTGGATGAAGGAACAGATGACCGATAAAATAGGCTCTCCACCTCAAAAAACTCTTTATCCTGTTTGGGTTTGGTATCAATGGAATGGTACCAAACAACGGCGTCCTGATCTCAGAGTTGAACGATGGAAATATTCCAAAGGCGAAAAAATGGCTCTTATTGAATTTATGTGTGATAAAAGAAAAATCTTACTGTCGGATTTTAGTCTTTGGCATTATGTCTTGAACTACTGGTACCTGGCTGTTTCTGATGAAGATGAAAAACTCTTTGGAAGAATGTACCCGGACGAAATAGAAATGAATTGGAAAAATATTGTTTGTGACAAACAAAGTGCAACCTTTCATAAATTGGTCAGGGAAAGCTGGCAGTTGATATTTGAAATTAACTATAAAAATTATTACGTAGTGCAACCACAGCACCAGAAATCTATCCAGGCGACTTTATGGGAAATTACTATTCCTATGGTTCGGAAGGTTCAATGTTTTGAGGGTGCGAGAAGAGATAGCACTCACTGATTCGGCTGTTTTCTTGCGAAGTTCGTATAGATATGTGGGGTGATGTCGTAAGTTATTATAAACAAATCAGATAAATCCTTTAGCGTGTTTGGTTGGGCTACACTTTTTATAAAGTGTCGGGGGTGAAAAATCTATTGTAATCTTCCACTTCTCGTGAACCAAACTGCTTTTTGGGGTGTATATTTTTTTGCAAAAACTCCGATAAAAGGTGGGAAAAATATAGCAAAAAACTCTTGCCTGTGGGAACTATTGTGTGATATATAATTGTTAATTGTGTTCGGTGTAGCACATTTCAGCATTATAATGGAGGTGTGAAAAACAGTTATGCGTTGTGCCGAATGCGGTGACGAAATCACCGGAAAACCATACCGGCAGGGTAACCTGATTTACTGTTCGCTTGAGTGCGCCAATGCAGCCGCCGGTTTGGACATCAGCGAAGACGACGAGTACTACGAAGAAGAACCGGTCGACGGTCTTTTTGAGGAATACGATTAAGCGTTCTGCCGTTGTATTCTCAAAACAGTTCGAGCATACATAATAGATACTGCATGTACTATCCCCCTTTGCTATAAAAGGGGGTAGTATAAGCTTATGGATATTTTTTTGTCCCCCGTTCCTGCCAACCTGGGTGGCGTACCCCCTGGGGCTTCTTGAAAAAGTTATTTTGTGGGTGTTATGCTTTCCGCCTGGGTGGAAAGGGTGCTTGAAAGAAAATATTGAGGTTTATCAGCAAACCCCCTGGAGTGCGGTTAAGAAGTACAACCATCAATAGAATAATTCCTCACCGCAAGCGGTGACCCACCCGACTTTTTATCAATTTATATTCACTGCAAAGAGGGAGTTGACACACTCTTCCCTGCCTGTCTTGATTGGCGGAACAGGAAGATCAGAGCAAAGGTATAACACGCTAAACCAATAATCAGTTGATAATACGGATATGGCTGCGGCATTTGTAATGCTAACGTAGCAGAGGTATCGTACATAAATGAGTAGAGTATTACCATTGTCCCCAGTATTGATAAAGAAACAGCTACTTTCGAAATTCGTATTTCATGTCCGGTTTTGATAAGCCAAAGAATCAACCCGCATCCTCCCAGCATCCATATTGCCACCAGTACCGGGGCGATAACCGGACCTATCCAGGGAAGCGGGATTAGAAAGAGCACATCCCATTCCACCAATGTGAGGGGCCAGTTGATTACCAGTTTCAGCCACACATAATAGAATATATCCCATACGCCAAAAAGCCCGAGAAAATAGGCAAACCGCTCCCAGCGTGTCACCCCGCTGAGAAAAGCGACAGCAGCAAGCATGAGAATCGTCGCTGCTTCACGTACAATTTCATACAAAAGCACCCGTTCGGGAAGCAGTTTCAGCGGAAAGGCAAAACCGCCCGGGTAAAATGCTTCCCGCAGATACACAACAATCATTGCCTCCACATTTGCCATGGTGACGGCAAACAAGAATAAAAACAGCAGCTTTACCGGGTATGACACGTAACCTGTGTTGTTCATATTACACGTTGTGCTCCTTTTTCAGAAGATATCTGATATTGTGCCAATACAACAAGAATTTCTGTCATACGGAGTTTAATATAAATCGTTCAACTAAAACGGTTGCTTTTCTTATTATACCGGTTAATTATATAAAGTTGATATGGATTGTGACAAGTTGGTATAACCATTTTGGTCAGATGAAAGTCTGAGAAGGGACCTGACATGAAATGGTGGCGTGGGAAACGCAGCCGAAAACCCCACTCAGATGCTGCGCTTGCATATGTCCGGGAACGTTTTCGACAGTTCCATATTCTCCTCGACAAGCACGATGAAATCCTTCGCCTGACGGCTGATATGGAAGAAAAGTCGCAGGGAGAGTTCCTTTTTGACCTTCAGTATCTTCGTGATATGTTGAAAACCCTGAAAGACAATCTTACTGAAGCAGTTGAGATTATGATTTCCATGGGCGGAGCACCCTACTACGAGCTTCGTACGAAGGCGAAAGAAATATTCAAGAACATTGAACTTATCCTTCCGCTTTCCATAACCATTGAAGAAGATGAAATAGCTATTCCCTATGACAAGCTGAGCCGTGAAGATGCTATGGCGGTCGGGAGTAAGAATGCTCAATTGGGAGAGATGAAATCAAAACTCGGTTTACCGGTTCCGGATGGGTTTGCGCTCACCGCGTGGGCATATAAGCTGTTTTTACATAGTAATAATCTCCGGGAACGCATCAGCACCTGTATCAGTGCCCTGGACATCTTTCAATATAATGACCTTGTGGAGTGTAGTAAGCGTATTCGTAACAATATCCTTGAGTCACCCATACCGGATGAAATCATCGAGGCATCGCAGCGTTGCCTTGCTGAATTGAATCCGGGAAATGCATCACCACGTTATGCTATGCGTTCCAGTGCCGTTGGGGAGGATACGATTTACAGTTTTGCCGGTCAATATGCCACCCTGCTCAATGTACCGGTTGATAATCTTGGTGATGCCTACCGGGAGGTGATTGCCAGTAAATACACTCCCCAGGCTATTTACTATTTCCTCAGCCACGCTATCTATGAATCGCAACTTCCGATGAGTGTCGGATGTGTGGTCATGATTGATGCTGTTGCCAGCGGTGTTATCTATACCCGGAGCCCGGTTGACCCCGATGTCGATTGTGTGCTGGTCAGTGCGACCTGGGGACTGGGGAAATACCTTGTTGATGGAAGAATAACACCTGACACATTTTGTTTGTCACGTCAGGATGGTTCGCTCCGGCAATCTGTTATCGTGAAAAAAACAATGCAGCTTGTGCTTGATGCAGAAGCAGGAACCCGGGAAGAGCCGGTACCTGAACACCTGCAGGAGACCCCGTCTCTGACAAGTGAGCAGTTACACCAGTTGTATGAATATGCGGTAACATTAGAGCAACATTATGAATCACCACAGGATATTGAATTTGCCATTGATAAGGAGGGTAAAATATATCTCCTGCAAACACGACCGTTGCGTGTTCCTCGCCGGGTACATCAAGAAGTACAGGTAGCAACTGATGTATTGGAAAAACTGTGTACCGGAAAAACAACAGTGAGTCCCGGTGCCGGGGCGGGAGAAATTTGTCATGTTTCTTCGCAGGAAGACCTTGCCAGGGTATCTGATGGCATGGTGCTTGTCACCCGGAACTCATTTCCCGGCATTATCACGGTTATGACCAGGGTAAATGCTATTTTGACCGAAGTGGGTGGGGTGGCAAACCATATGGCAACCATAGCCAGGGAGTATCGTGTCCCTACTATCAGCGGTGTTGATGACATTGATAAGTTGCGGGATGGAGAAGTGGTAACGGTTGATGCCACTGGTTGTGCTGTGTACCGTGGCGTGCAGCATGATATCATCGAAATGCGCAAAGCGGAGTATGATCTGTTCAGTGATATGGCTATCTACGATTTACTCAAAAAAATCCTTCGGTGGGTCGCTCCCTTGCATTTGCTCCATCCCCACATGCCGGAGTTTAAGATAGAAAACTGCCGTACTGTTCATGATATTGTTCGCTTCATCCATCAAAAAGCAACAGAGGAAATGTTTACGGAAGCCATAGCTGTCGGGAAAAAAGGGAAAGTCGGCTTGCGTCTCAAAACTGATATGCCCATCAAAGTGCGGTTGATATACCTCGATAAATCCCCGGAGCTGTTGTCATCCTCAAAAGTTATCTCCCTGGAGAATCTGCACTCGGTACCGATGAAAGCATTTTGGAACGGCATTGCCCGGGAAGGCTGGCCTACCACCGGTCCTCCCATGCCGTCGTTGAAAGTACAAAGTAAAATGTCCTCGGAAAAAGATTACTATTCATCGAGGAAATACCGGGAGACAAGCTTTGCCATTTTGAGTAAAGAATATATGATTTGTAACTTGCATATGGGGTATCATTTTACAACTGTTGAAGCCATGTGCACTGCCGATCCGGACAGGAACTATATTCGCATTCAGTGGGGAAATGGCGGCGCAGCGATGGACAGGCGTATTCGCAGAATCAAGTTAATTGCCGAAATTGCCGGCGTCATGGGATTTGAAAATTACAGCCGTGCTGATTTTTTGAATATTATTATTTCTCATATCTCAGAAAAGGAACTAAAAGATAAATTATACCTTGTAGGCAGGTTGACCATGCTGACCAAACAACTTGATATGGCGCTTATCAATGATGAGATTAGCAAGTGGTATGCACGAGATATTATGAAAAAAATAGGGTTAGTAGAGCGCAACAGGGACAATAAATGATTTCGTTAAAAAATATATTAGGGCGTACCTTTTTCAGGTTTCGATATCTTATCATTTTAAGCAGTGTACTCATTTTTGTTATTCTCGGTATTGTTCTGTATAATGTCTATGAAAATGCAAAAACCGCATATCAGGTGCCTTCACGGTATATTACCACCGAAGTTGCTATTCTTCTTTGTATGTTCCTGCTGGGGTTGCTGATTTTCTTTTATGAGCGGAAAATTGCCCGCACACTCAAACGACGAGTAGCAGAGAAGGAAAACTATCTCACCAGTGTATTGCAATATTCTGTGGATGCTATCATTTTAATTAATAATGAAAACCGGTTGCTGGTCTGGAATAAAGGAGCGGAGCTTATTTTCGGCTATACGGAAAAAGAAATGGTAGGTAACACATTCCACTGTCTTATCCCGCCGGAAATTGATGCTGAAAAAGAACTGGAAACCATAAAACAACAGGTGTTACGGGATGGGTTTATCCGCAATCACCGGGTGCAGCGAATAACCAAAGATGGTCGGCGAATTACTGTTGATTTATCACGAACCCTTGTGCGGGATGAGCATGGAGAACCAATTGGCAGCGTTGCCATTATTAAGGATGTCACCGAGGAAATAGAGTTTGAACAGCGCATGTACAACACGGAAAAACTGGCATCGATAGGCACACTTGCCGCAGGTGTGGCGCATGAAATCAACAACCCGCTGGCAATTATCCTTGGATTTACTGATTTATTGAAAGAGCGGTTTCCCGAGGGCTCGCCGGAGTTGGAAGATTTGAAAATAATCGAGGAAAATGCTGAGAACGCCAAACGGACGGTTGAAAATCTTCTGGGGTTTGCACGGGTTACCGAGGGGGATGTGGAAAGTGTCGATGTCCGGCAGAGTTTGGAAACAGTATTAAAAATTGTCGAACGGACACTTGTTACGGAAAATATTACGTTGGTGAAAGAAATTGCCGATGATTTGCCGCATATCAGGGGAGTTGCCCGTGAGTTTCAGCAGGTTATTTTCAATTTGATAAATAATGCCATTGCAGCTATGAAGGGAACCGGTGGCACCCTGACTATTTCAGCATGGGTGGAATCAGGTCGGCTTTGCGTGCGGGTAACCGATACCGGGGTAGGGATACCGGACAGGATTAAGCGACGGGTCTTTGATCCCTTCTTTACCACCAAGAAAGTTGGCGAAGGGACCGGGTTGGGTCTTTCACTTTGCTACGGGATTATTAAAAAGTATGGTGGGACGATAGACTTTTACAGTAGTTCTGCCGAGGACGATCCCTCGGAACCAAGCGGAACATCGTTTACCGTTACCACCCTGATAGATAGTGATGATGAACCGCAGAACAGGAGCGAACAATGAAACAAAAGATTCTGGCAATCGACGATGAACCACACATGTTGAAGCTGCTTGAACGAATCATCACGGAAAAAACATCATATACTATCAAAACTACTCATAACTCGTTAGAGGTTCAGCACATATTAGAGCAGGAACAGTTTGACCTTATTATCACCGACTTGAAAATGCCCGGTATGGATGGGCTTGATATTCTGCAGTATGTCAAGGAACACAACCGAACGGAAGAAGTAATAATTATCACGGCGTTTGGTTCACTTGACTCTGCCTCGAAAGCATTGTCTTTGGGAGTATTTGATTATATTACCAAGCCATTCAAAAAAGAACAAATTATCCATACGATTGATCGCGTTATGAAGTGGCAGCGTGCAAAACAGTCGGCTGAAGAATTGGAACGGTTATTTCGATGCGCCCCTTTTGAAAAAGCGGTTCAAGAATTTGAAAAAGTGTACCTTCGGAAATTGACAGACTGGTTTAATGGGAATATACCAAAGGTGGCGGAAATTTCCGGTATTGATGAATCCAGGGTACAAGAGGTGGTGAAAGAGTAAATCCCCAAGTCTGCCTTTTGATAAACCCCACAAATAGCTATGTCACTCACTCGTACAAGCTGACAGCCTTTTTTACTTAATGTACAGCTTTTATTTTATCGGGTTGGGAACTTATATAGTACTTGACTGTTGGTAATACAAAGTAATACTTTAGTTGGTGAGTAAATTCTCAGAGATTATAATATGACAGGTGTGAATCGGAAATCTGAAATCATTACGTTCAAAGTTGATGAGTCATTGCGGGAGGCATTGAAAGGTATCCGCAACCGTTCCAACTTTATCCGTTCGGCGGTGATTGCTGCCCTGGAAGGTGGCTGTCCTCTTTGTCATGGGACCGGGGTATTGACTCCAAGCCAGCGGGAACACTGGAATACCTTTATCCGCGACCACTCTATCGAGGAATGTGAAAAATGCCATGAACCGTATATCGTCTGTTCACATCAACCAAAGCGAAAAACCAAACAGCGACGGAAAAAGTAATATGAAAATAGCACGATATCGTATCCTTGTTGCTCTCTTGTTTTGCCTGCTTATATCTATCCCTATCTCGGCGAAAGAGATACCCAAAAAGAGTCTTACGGTGTTTGTCGGTATTCCCCCATTGGCATATTTTGTCAAACAAATAGGGGGACCATTGGTAACAGTAGAAACGTTATTGGAACCGGGACACTCACCAGCAACGTATGATCCTACCCCGCAGCAGATGGTTCGTCTTGCTGAAGCGGATGTACTGTTTACGGTGGGTGTACCGTTTGAGGAACGTCTGTTAAAAAAAATATCATCCGGTTTAACACATGTTCGTGTTGTCGATACCCGGCAGGGAATCCAGTTGCAGCCGATATCATCAAACGACAAACACAGCTCGCACGGTAGGATGGATCCTCATATCTGGCTGGATCCAAAACTGGCGGCTGTTCAGGCTGCCACTATTTGTAAGACATTAACTGATGTAGCCCCGTCCTATACTATTACTTTTCAGCGAGGTTTGCTCAAACTCCGTCAACAGCTTGATTCCATCGATACTGAAATACAAATGCTGTTAGCACCGGTGCAAGGAAAGCGTATTTATGTATTTCATCCTTCGTTTGGGTATTTTTGCCGGGCGTATGGTTTGCAACAAGTGGCTATCGAGGTGAATGGAAAGGAGCCATCAGCAAGGGAACTGACTCGCATTATGGAGTCAACCCGCAACCATGATGTGAAAACTTTATTTGTGCAGCCGCAGTTTGCCAAAAAGACAGCCAGGGCAATAGCGGAAAATATCGGAGCAAAAATTGAAGTGCTCGACCCGCTGTCACCTGATTATATCCGGAATTTGGGAGACATTGCCAAGAAAATTGCGAAATCATTTGATAACGCAAGGTAGAAGGGGATTTTGATGGACACAAAACCGGTTGTTGTTGTGCGGGATGTTTCGTTTGCGTATCCCGGCAACTCCGAGCTTGTTTTGCAGCATGTCAACCTGGCTATTTACGAAAAAGAGTTCATCTGGGTGGTCGGTCCCAATGGCGGAGGGAAAACTACCCTTATGAAACTTCTGCTCGGTTTATTAAAACCGCTTTCCGGCACAATAGAGGTTTTTGGTTCAACCCCTGCGGCAGCCCGGAAACGAATTGGTTATATGCCGCAGGCAGCGACACTCGATCCGAAATTTCCCGTGACGGTTATGGATGTCGTTCTCATGGGACGGTTGAACAATTTTAAGGCTGGGTGGTACACTGCTGCTGATAAAAACGCAGCTATCCATGCTCTTGAACAAGTGGGACTGGCTGCTCTACAACATCGTCGACTTCATGAGCTCTCCGGCGGACAGCAACGACGGTTGTTGATTGCGCGGGCATTGTCATCAAAACCGGACTTGCTTATTCTTGATGAACCGACGGTGAACCTCGACCAGCAGGTTGAACAGGAATTGTATCGACTGTTGAAACAGCTAAACGAACACCTGACTATTCTCATGGTTTCTCATGACCCGGCGTTTGTTTCTGATTTTGTCAAAAAGGTGGTTTGTGTTACCGGGACGGTGGCAGTTCACCCGACCAGTGATGTTCTCAAGGAAAAAGTCGGAGATTTATATGGTGGAAAAGTACGCCTGGTCCGTCATGACAAACACCAGGAAAACAACCGTACTTATAAAGGGTAACAGTAGCGATGTCTGAGTTCTTTCATGCGGTGACTCATTACCCCTTTATGCTCAATGCCCTGCTGACCGGGTTGCTGGCAAGTGTGGCGTGTGGTATTGTCGGGACGTATATCGTTTCCCGGAGGATAACATATATTGCCGGAGGAATTGCACATAGTGTATTGGGGGGGATGGGAGTTGCCCACTACCTGCAGGTTGTTTATGGCTGGGAGGCATTAGAGCCGCTCTATGGAGCTCTTGCGGCAGCGTTGACAGCGGCTGGTATTATCGGGTGGACCAGCCTGCGTATGCGGGAACGGGAGGATACCGTTATCGGGGCGGTATGGGCTATCGGGATGGCTGTTGGTATTATTTTTATTGCCAAAACACCCGGGTACAGTGAAGACCTGATGAGCTATTTGTTTGGAAATGTGCTGATGGTGAGCAAGGGGGACTTGCTTATTATCGCATTACTTGATGGGCTGGTGCTGATTATCAGTATTTTGTTCTACAACCAGTTGCTGGCTGTTTGCTTTGATGAAGAGTTTGCCCGGATACGGGGAGTGAACGTAGAATTTTTCTATCTTCTTTTACTTAGTCTGACAGCACTGACAGTTGTCATTCTCACTACCGTAGTCGGCATTATCATGGTAATCGCCCTGTTGACATTACCTATTGCAATTGCCGGTCGATTTACCCGGACCCTGTGGCACACCATGTTTTTATCAACTGTTCTCATTATGTTTTTTACAACCGCAGGTTTAGCTGTGAGCTACACCCCCGGACTCCCGGCAGGAGCAACTATCATTCTTGTAACAGGTATAGGATATCTTGCCGCAGTAACGGGTATTCGTTTCTTCCGTAAAAGTCACCACTGAGTGGTACAGGCAGGCAGTTGGAAGTATTCCTTGCCAGCTATTTTGTTGCTTCGCTATACGCTCCGTTGTGTTCAATCTTGCCGTCTCGCAACTGAATCAGGCGGGGAGCTTGTTTTGCCAGGCTCAAATCATGGGTGATAATAATAACCGTTTTCCCTGCTTGCCACATTTCATGGAAAAGCTTGATAATTTCCTGTCCCGATTTTGAATCGAGATTACCGGTCGGCTCATCAGCAAGGATAATATCAGGATTGTTCGCCAACGCCCGGGCAATGGCTACCCGCTGCATTTCTCCCCCGGAGAGTTCGGTCGGTTTGTTGTTGGCTTTATCTGCCAGCCTGACACGGCTGAGTAATTCGTTTATCCGTTCGTGTCGTTTTTTGCCGGGTATTTTCGCAAACAGCAGGGGAACCTCGACATTTTCATACGCAGTGGCGTAGGGGAGTAGATTAAATGCCTGAAAGACAAACCCGATTTGTTTGTTACGGACATCTGCCAGTTGGTTGGATGAAAAAGTATTGACCGCTTTGCCGTCAAGGTAGTATGTTCCCGAGGTGGGCACATCCAGGCAACCGATAAGGTTCATCAGGGTTGATTTTCCCGAACCGGATGGTCCCACTACTGCGGCGAACTCCCCCTTGTTAATATGCAGGTTAATTTGTTTCAAAGCGGTAAATTCCACACTGCCGGTGGTATAAACTTTTGTCACATCTTGTAAATCAATCATACCATACACTCCGGTTTATCTCACAGGGACTTGTTGAAAAAGGTCAATATTGTAAAATGACTGTTGCGCAGTTAACACTGTAAATCTGTTAAAGGTTGTAAAGCAGCTAAAGGCAATAAAACAGCCAAAGGCTGTAAAACAGTCAAAGACTGTAAAACAGCTAAAAGCTGTACAACAGCCAGAGGCTGTGTCGCCCCCGTGAAAACGGGGGTCCAGAAACCTTTTGTTGGGAAGCTGGATTCCCGCTTTCGCGGGAATGACAAAGAGAAAAACGGGAATGACAAAGA
>JAJRZL010000335.1 GCA_024275255.1 Candidatus Zixiibacteriota bacterium
AGAATAAAAAAGACCTCCAGAAGAATTATCAATCCAGAGGTCCAGAAGACCAACTCGACAGGAGACAAAAACTACTCCTCTTCTTCAACAAGCAACCGCACGGAAGTACCCATCCATATAAAGTGAACGATAATATCGATGACAAGACCCAGGACCAACAACCAGTAGATAATTTCCGGAGTGAAGTTTTGCACAAGTTTTGTCGTGTTGCTGGTTACATTGGCTATGATAATCGGCATGGCAATGACCATCCCAGCCAAAATATACGTGGTAACAGGATTATGGATAAACACCCGCAGTGAGCGACTCAACGCTTGAATAACATTATCCCGATAGATAACAACAGATGCAAACATGAAGAAGAACAATGCCAGGACAAAAGTAAAGATACCCGGCATCAGCACCCATTCAAATAGCAGAATACGTCTTGGGGAACCGGCTAACCATTCCCTCAAAAACATGGGGGCAACAAGATTGATACCCACCAGAACGGCGTTGACAATAATAAAAGCAAGAATAAGATGTATCCATGACGGCATCAATGTCTTGAAAGAAAATTTATCTTCGGGGTCAATTCGTACATAATTTTCATAGAACAATAACGCTGCCGCCCCCAGGAACAGCCCTTCAAAAATCACCCCAACTGCCAGCTTTGCCCAATCGTAAAAATGCGGCAACAAGATAAAGTGTCCCGGATAATGACTAAACCCGACTGCCTGCTGCTCACTGAAGAGACTTGTCCAAAGTTTTACGATACCATAGAACACTGGGGAAGTAAAATCATAGAGGACATATAAAACCAGCCAGTCAATCAGGAAATATATAAGCAGCCAGACCCAGATTTTCCCTCGTGGTATTTGTCGAAATGTATCAAGGAAAAGGCTAAACAATCTGTTTATGCTGTCAACTATACTCATCCGGGACTCCTACGGAACCTGTACTGCAGGACCAGCGGCTTTGAAACCATGCCTGTCGAATACATATATTCTCACGTATGGACTGCCCTGTAAGTCAACACCCATAGCGCTGGTTACATTTTGATTTCTTTCAATTAACACGATGGAACTATTATCATCTACCGAGGCATCGCCCCTATAAATACGATAGGATTCAAAATCCCGCTCATCACTGGCGGTCCAGTATAAATCTACGGTTGATGCGCCGGGTACTATGGTCAGCTCCACCGTCTCAGGAGGCAAGTTATTCAAAGTATGAGCACTGGCTATATCGGAGCCAACACTCTGACCAACTTTATCATAGGTGTAAAGACGGTAATAATACGTTTGATTGTATGTAAGAGTGGTATCAGTGTACGATGTGGCAGTTGCAGACGGGAAGACATCAAGCAAGGTCGAATTTTCTGTCACATTGCTCGAAGTGCTTCGATATAAGCGATAGGATGCAAAATTATTGCTGGTTGACCTTGTCCAGTTCAATGTAATCTCGAATGTCGATAATGTCGTTGCTGAGAGCGTAACGGGAAGCGGAGCAGTGAATACGTTCAATAAAATATCTGCTTTTCTCGGCGATGCCGTATTTCCGGCGATATCGGTAAACTCTCCGGTAACTTCTCCCGCATTCAAAACAAATTGTACCGGGACGACCCAGGTGCCGTAGTAGATACCATCCCCGGAATCCGGGTCGGCATTGGTCCCATCATCATATAAAGGAACCGCAGCACCGGTAATAATCGCTACCGCACGACGACCACCTGTTTCACCAGTTGATAAGCCAAACGTTATCGTATCTCCGGCTCCAAAATACTGTCCATTGGCAGGAGGAAGGAAAAAGACACTGTCTATTGCAGCTTGCGTGTCAAGGATAATCGAATCCCGTAATGGTTCCCCGGTTACCGAACCGTCGTTGAGCTGAAGTTTGACAAAAACATATTTCACACCATCACCTTCCGACAGCTCAAAACTTGCCGATTGACCGGTAGCCGGAACAAACTGAGCATCAGCAAAAGTAGAGTCTTCTGAAATCATGACATGAGAAAACAACGATGGCGCATTTATCCTCACTGTAATGTCCCTGCTGCTGGTATATTCGTCACCATTGGCAAGTTCGATTGACAGGTACGTGATAATAGCATTTACTATTTCGGAGGGCTCCCATTCAAGGTTCTCACTTGTCACCGCAGTAACACGGAGCAAATAACGCTGATTGACATGTAAGTCACTCATCTCAATACTGGTTGTTGTGGTAGAGTCATGCAATACGAATATACTGTCTTCCTCTTTGGCAACATATACCCGGTATTTTGATACAATATCAGGATTAGCAATATCCCATGAGAGCACAACCGATTGATTGTTTATTTCAACAGTAAGATTCGTTGGTATCGGTCCATCTTCGGGAAGAGAACGAACCGGGTCACGGGAATCAATATAGCGTTCGCAGCTCATTGTCATTCCCAACAGGACAATTACCAATAAAAAGCTCAGTACCAGTCTTATCATAGAATACTTTTCCATTTAGAACCCCTTCGTAAGCGTAATTCCCACCGACCCATCTTTCAGAGAAGCGGATGGGGTAATCGTTACGCCTTTCACCGAAAAAGTACTGTGTTCTTCCGGGAAGAAAAACAGGAGATCAAGTACATTAACCACCCAAATACCGATAGCCACCCCAATTGTCGCCCGTCGTATATTCTCGGCATCATAGGCTTTATCCTGGGCTTTATCAAGCTCCTGCTTGGCACTCCGCAGTTCTTCCACTGTCCCATGGACCGCCAGAGAATCATACCGGCGCAATCTGTAAAGGTACGTGTCGTACCTGTCATCAAAGCGATGATCAGCAAACAAATAGGCAACACCGGTTCCCACTATCATGGCAGTGAGCAATCCCCCCTTGGTCTTCTGTTCTGTGTACCGCTGCCCCCAACCGGGAATAAAAAGGGAGCGCACAACCGCTTTGAACCGGGTTTTGGGTGATAACGTGACATCAAGGGTCATCTGCTTGCTGGGGTCAAGGACAAGATGCGTCTTGTAGGTTTCGTAGCCATATCGTTTCAAGGTAAGCTTGTAATCCCCGATAAGCGGTTGTTGAAATAACACCGGTGTTACTCCCGAAACCGTTAATTCCCCGGAAACAGTTGCAACAGCCCCCGGAGGCTGAGTTCTCACAATTAATCCCGTAGGAGGAAGGTTATCTTCAGCCAGAAGGCCGGCGGTAAGCAGTAATAATGTCGTGGCGGTTGCCAAAATCCTTTTTAGCGTCATATAAACAAATCGTCTTTTTAGATTTAGTACTCTGCCATTATATCGGCAACAATAATATATTCTATGACCATTTACAAGCAATAATAATACACAATGGGCTGTGATATACTCACAGCCCATTGAAGACAATTCTATTTGGTTACTTCACAATAGTGAATAATCTATGTTAACAAGCACCTTTTCCGGTAATGACAACAACGACGGTTTTTAACAAAATCTTAATATCAGTCCAGATTGACCAGTCCTTGATATACTTCAGGTCAAGGGATACCTTCCGATTTACAGACTCGATATCAGAATCATATCCATTCTCAACCTGTGCCAATCCGGTCAATCCCGGTTTTACCGCCAAACGACCCTCGTAATTATCAATTTTTGTTGCCAGCTCTTTTACAAACGCCGGGCGCTCCGGACGAGGACCAACCAGCGACATATCACCTTTTAATACATTGAGAAACTGGGGAATTTCATCAAGACGGGTTTTCCGAAGAAAACTACCCAGTTTTGTTATCCGGGGGTCATTGCGTGTCGCCCACACCGGACCAC
>JAJRZL010000336.1 GCA_024275255.1 Candidatus Zixiibacteriota bacterium
AAGTGTTCCCGGTAATTGACAAAGTGAACTATGACGGTCTGAAAGTAACTTCAGTAGCAACTGATGCAAGCGACAGTGAAGTCGATGAGCTGGTAGATTCCGTACGAAAAGGATATGCCGAACACCGGGAGGTTGACCGGGCGGTTCAGGATGGTGATATTGTTGTGGCTGACTTGCATAAAGTGCATGACCCCAAATTGGTACTTCAACAGGACGATTTCCCGGACTCTATCATCGACCTGAACGACCCCATGATAATGAAAGAGTTTCGTGAACAACTGCCCGGAATGAAAGTCGGGGATGAAAAGGAAATTAAAATCACGTATGCCAAGGAACATCCCAACCCGGATTTTGCCGGTGCACAAATCACTTATCGCGCGAAAGTGAAATCAGTCAGGGAACAGATACTTCCCGAGTTTGATGATGCCTTTGCAAAATCAACCGGTCAGGCGGAAACCGCCCTCGAATTACGGATGAAAATTCGTGATGATATCAAACACCAGAAAGAAGATGAACTGCGACGTCAACAGAAAAATGAAATTGTCCGACAGATATGCGAACTGAACAAGATTCCCATTCCAGCGGGACTGGTTAATGAATACCTGGACGCCATTGTAAAAGATGTTAAAGAGAAAAATAAATCGGCAGATGAAGCGGAGATACGGAATAATTATCATGGAGTCGCCGTTAATACGCTTCGCTGGAACTTGTTGTATCATCATATCGGACAAGCTGAAAACATTGAAGTTGTGCCGTCAGATACCGAAAAAGCCATTAAGAGGTTTGCCGAAAACTATAATATGTCGGCAGACCAGGCTCGGCAGGCACTTGAGCAGTCGGGTCGGGTGGCTTCCATTCGGGATACTATTCTTGAGGAAAAAGTGCTTGATTTCCTCATTAGTAAGGCGGAAGTTGTCACCAAAGTTGAAGATGACAAGGGAAAAAATAACAGTTAGGAAGTGGAATAAAGGGACATATGAAAAACGAAATCAATGCCAATTATCTGGTGCCGATGGTGGTCGAGCAGACCGGACGCGGTGAACGAGCGTATGATATCTTTTCTCGATTACTCAAGGATCGTATTATCTTTATCGGTTCGCCTATTGATGACAATATCGCTAACCTGGTTATTGCCCAGATGTTGTTTCTGGAAGCTGAGGACCCTGAAAAGGATATTTATGTCTATCTCAATTCTCCCGGTGGTTCTGTAACATCAGGTATGGCAATCTATGATACGATGCAGTTCATAAAGCCGGATGTGGCAACAACCTGTATGGGTATTGCAGCCTCGATGGGAGCTTTTTTGCTGGCGGCAGGGACCAATGGTAAACGTGCCGCTCTTCCGAACAGCCGTATCATGATTCATCAGCCTATCGCCGGTACCCAGGGACAGGTCTCCGACATAGTAATTATGACGGAAGAATTCATAAGAACGAAAAAACGCCTGAACGAATTACTGGTCAAACATACCGGGCAGCCCCTGGAAAAAATAGAAAAAGATACCGACCGCAATTATTTCATGTCGGCTGACGAAGCTGCGGAATACGGTATTATTGACAAAGTGTACGAGTTCAAACATAAAGAGAAAAAATAATACCTGCTGATGAACAACAATAACTATATATTGTTGTTACAGGAGCAGGAACTATTATGAGTCATAATTCAAAAAATACTCAGCGCCCGCAGCATTGTTCATTTTGCGGAAAACAAGCCAGCCAGGTAAACCGGTTATTTTCCGGCTATGAAGCATATATCTGCAGCGAATGCGTGGAACTCTGTAATGACCTGTTACAGACTGTTCCGGAAATTGATACGATTGATGCCATTCCTGATGTCCCCTCACCGGCAGAGATAAAAAACTTCCTCGACCAGTACGTTATCGGTCAGGAATTAGCCAAGAAAACGGTTTCTGTTGCTGTTTACAATCACTACAAACGCATCAACAGCAAGTTGGCATCAAAAAAAATCGGGGTTAAGCCTGACGAAGCTGATGAGGTCGAGCTGGAAAAGTCAAACATCCTGCTTATCGGACCGACCGGAACCGGTAAGACATTGTTAGCGCGTACCCTTGCTCGGTTTCTGAAAGTTCCGTTTACCATCGCCGATGCCACCGTACTGACCGAAGCGGGATATGTCGGTGAAGATGTTGAGAATATTCTCGTGCGGTTGTACCAGGCATCAGATTTTAACCAGAAAAAAACCGAACGCGGTATTATCTACATCGATGAAATCGACAAGATTTCCCGTCGTGATGGTAACCCGTCGATAACGCGCGATGTCTCCGGTGAAGGTGTCCAGCAGGGACTTTTGAAAATACTGGAAGGTACCGTTGCGAATATTCCTCCCAAGGGAGGACGGAAACATCCGGAACAGTCCTTTGTGCATATCGACACGAGTAATATCCTCTTTATCTGTGGCGGTGCGTTTGATGGACTGGAAAAAATAATAGCCCGTAGGATTGGGAAGAACCAGGTCGGTTTTGATGCCGAGAAAACTTTTATCAATCAGGACTCACCTGACATTCTCGACAATGTTATTCCATCTGATTTAATCGCCTACGGACTTATTCCCGAGATGGTCGGACGTCTGCCGGTCACAGCGGCATTGCGACCACTCGATGAAGCTGCCCTGATGAGCATATTAACAGAACCGAAAAATGCCCTCACCAAGCAGTATACCAAGCTGCTTGCGGCTGATGGAGTCAAACTCACCTTCGAACCCGGTGCGTTACGAGCAGCAGTGAAAATTGCCCAGTAACGAAAAACAGGCGCGCGGGCATTGCGTTCTATCCTTGAAAAAGCGATGCTTGATATTATGTTTGAAATACCTTCCAAGCCGGAAGTGGCTGAGGTTATCGTAACCGCGAAAACAATAACCGAGGGTCGCAAACCACGGATTCGCACCTATGCGCAGAAAAAGAAAAAAGCCGGGTGATGTTTATTCATCCGATAAATAATATACCGCAAGCCTGAGATGATGTATCATGCTCAGGCTTTTCTCTATCTATTATTTTAGATAACCGGGCAACCAAGAAGAGAAAACACGTTTTCTCTTGTCATTTTTCAGTAATATTCTATATTTTACAACTTGTCCTGAATTTGGGGAGTGTTGCAAAAGAATTGATTCTGTCATACTGAAATAAATGTATGATTGAATGAGCACATATCTGAATGATTGTAAAAAAACTCTCTTGAACAGGATACGTACACTGGAGACAAAAACCTGATTTTGAGATAAAGGTCCGTATGAAAGGTAAACGAGTTCTGGTAACCGGAGGTGCCGGATACCTTGGTTATCATCTGGCACAACATCTCCCGCAGCGGGAAGTTGCTTTTATGGCTTTTAACGACATTGCACCATTTATAAAATCGGACTACCCCGATGGTGCCCTGCTGGTACAGCAGGATGTCCGTGATGCCGACGGCATGTACAAGCTTATCCACGACAATAAGATTGATATTATTATCCATACTGCAGCAGCGTTGCCGCTGTGGAGTCGTAAGGAAATATATTCTACAAATATCTCTGGCCTTCGCAACACGTTGGAACAAGCACGAAAATGCAATGTCGAACGGTTTATTTTTATCAGTTCCACAGCCGTGTATGGTGTCCCGGAAAAACACCCGCTGGTAGAAGAGGATGAGCTTATCGGTGTTGGTCCGTATGGTGAGACGAAAATTGCCGGTGAAAAAATATGTGCGGAATTTCGCGAACAGGGAATGTGTGTACCGGTTATTCGACCGAAGACCTTTATCGGAACCGCCCGGCTGGGGGTATTCCAGATTTTGTATGACTGGGTCGATTCGGGAAAACGGATTCCCATTATCGGCAAAGGAGAAAACCTGTACCAGCTATTAGAAGTCACTGATCTGGTCGAAGGTATTTTTCTTCTGGCAACGGCACCTCCTGAGTTGGCAAACGATGTCTTTAATATCGGCGCTCAACATTATGACAAAGTCAAAAATGATGTCGGGGCGCTTTGTGATTTTGCGGGAAGTGGCGCCAGGGTACAACCGACACCGGCTAAACTGGTAAAAGGAACATTAGCTGTTTTTGAATTTCTCCGTATCTCACCGCTATACAAATGGATTTATGGTACAGCCGATAAAGATTCTTACGTATCGACCAAAAAAATCGAGGAAAAACTGGGCTGGAAAGCAAAGTTCTCCAATAAAGATGCGTTGATAGAGTCACACAAATGGTATCTTGAGCATAAAGAAGAGCTG
>JAJRZL010000337.1 GCA_024275255.1 Candidatus Zixiibacteriota bacterium
ACAAACTTTTGCCCATATTAAAGGACTGGAAGCGGTAATAAAGACTACCGGTACGTTACCGATCAATGTGAAAATGCTCATTGAAGGGGAAGAGGAAACACACTCGGTCAATCTCCCTGCTTTCATACGGAAGAATAAAAAAGCGTTGCGAGGAGACATTGTGGTTGTGTCCGATACGGCGCAATTCAGTAAAGAACTCCCCGCGGTGACTTATGGGCTGCGCGGTATTGCATTTGTAGAGTTGTTTGTCTATGGACCGAACCGTGATGTTCATTCCGGTTCGTTCGGTGGGGCAATCGCCAATCCGGTGAATATCCTCTGTTCCATGGTAGCAAAACTCCATGATAAGGATGGGAGAATCACTATTCCCGGTTTTTATCGTGATGTCAAACCGTTGACCAGGTGGGAACGAGCACAGTTCAAGAAACTCCCGTTTAAGGAACGTGAATACAAAGCATCACTGGGCGTGAAAGCGCTTCATGGAGAGAAAGGGTACTCGACCTATGAGCGAACCTGGGCGCGTCCGACCCTTGATGTGAACGGTATTACAGGCGGATATCAGGGTGAGGGAGCAAAAACGATAATCCCATCGATGGCATCCTGCAAGATTACTATGCGTCTGGTTCCGGATATGAACCCCACCGATATTTGCAACAAGATAGAACGATATTTGAAAAAGATAGCTCCCAAGTCGGTACGGGTGGAAATCGTTAAGCATGGCGGCGCAAAAGCAGTGGTAGTACCTGCCGATGGACCGTGGTTAGATGCGGCATCGCGGGCAATAGAAACAGGTTTTGGGAAGAAACCGGTATTTATGCGCGAAGGTGGTTCTATCCCGATAGTTGTTGATTTCAAGGATATCCTCGGATTAGATACCTTGTTGATTGGATTCGGACAGAATGACGACAATATCCATTCACCGAACGAGCGGTTCCGGGTACGTGATTTTGAACGTGGATGCAAAACCGCAGCGGTACTCCCCGATGAACTGGCAAAAGTGAAGGCATAGGATATGGAGCTTGGTTTGAAAGGGAAAAAAGCGCTGGTTACCGGCGCTTCATCCGGGCTGGGGAAAGCCGCTGCAACAACGCTTGTTGCCGAAGGAGCCTTAGTAACGATTAACAGCCGCAATAAATCCCGTCTGGAAAAAGCAGCAGAGGAAATCAAATCAGTAACGGGCATCGCTCCTGCTATTGCTGTTGGTGATATTTCAAAAGCGGAAGATGTCGCATCGGTGGTGAAAACAGCAGGACAGGTCGATATCCTTGTTTCCAATACCGGGGGACCGCCACCGGGACCGTTTCACGAGCATGATGACCAACAATGGCGAGATTCTGCGGAATTGATTTTATATTCTGCCATAAATCTTACCCGTTTGGTCATTGACGGTATGAAAGAACGCAAATGGGGACGGCTTATTTACATGACCTCTGTTGCTGTGTTACAACCGATTGATGACCTGATTCTTTCGAATACATTTCGTGCCGGATTAACGGCATTCTGTAAAACAATTTCCAATACTTATGCAAAATATGGTATTACTGCAAATACGGTCTGTCCCGGATATACTGCCACCGAACGGTTATGGGAACTGGCGGAAAAACGAGCCCAGCAATCGGGGAAGACACCACAACAGGTAATGGAAGACTTCGGCAAAGCAACTCCGATGGGACGAGTGGGAAAACCGGAAGAACTGGCAGCATTGATTGCGTTCCTTGCCGGTGATAAGGCGGCATATATTACCGGGGTGTCTATTCCGGTAGATGGCGGACTGGTAAAGGCGTTGGTGTAATAAAGAGCACCTTTGAATAACGTTCATGCACCTTGAATCATCAACCGGTCACCGTACTGCTGTTATTATTACTGCATTGCTCTTTCAGCAGCTTCTCGGTGGATTGACATTCCCTATTGCAAAATACGGGCTGTTGATTATTGAACCATTTACCTTTGCATTTTATCGCTTTATCCTGTCGGCTGCTGTTTTATTGCTCATTGTAAAGATGCGCAAGCATGGTCCGCGAGTAGAGAAAAAGGACTATCCCAAAATCATCGGATTGGGGTTATTAATTATTCCTTTCAACCAGGTTATGTATCTGTATGGTCAGAAACTGACTGCTGCGGGGCATGGCTCATTGTTGTTTGCAACCGTACCGATATGGGTGTTTCTCGGGGGATTACTGTATCTGAAAGAGAAATTTGTCTGGCGTCGGGCAATTGGGGTTGTAATCGGGTTAATCGGGGTAATTGTGATTATCACCGCAGGAGCAATTGAAATCGGCAGTGAGTATTTGCTTGGTGATATAATAATCCTTATTGCTGTTATTGCCTGGGCGATGTACTCGATATTCGGTAAACCGCTGGTAGAAAAATATGGAGCATTTCGGGTAACGGCATACGCACTGGCATCCGGCTCGGCATTTTATATCCCCTTTGGGTTGTACCGGGCATTGATATTTGATTATTCTCAGGCAACTCCCGGTGCCTGGTTGTCGGTCTTATATGTTGCGTTGGGGGTATCGGTAGCTGCGTATGTGCTGTGGTACTGGGTTCTCAAACAGATGGAGGCTTCACGTATTGCCGTGTGGCACAATATCCAGCCGATTATCGCATCGGTGGTGGCATACATATTTTTGCAGGAACCGTTGGGGGTATCGTTTGTTATCGGGGGACTGATTGTGTTAACGGGAGTTGTTGTAACCGAAATGTAAACTGGTATTATCGCTCTGCCGAAGCAGAAAAGTTGTTTGACAGCGGAGTGGAACTCGATATTTTGTGATGTTATGAATATTGAAACTATTGTTGTCGGACCCTTTGAGGTTAACTGTTACCTGTACTGGGAGCCGGAAAGTAAAACCGGTGTTATCATCGATCCCGGAGCAGAAGCGGAACGAATTATCAATACCGTGGAAAGATGTGACTTTCAACCCGCTGCTATTTTATTGACTCATGGGCATGGTGACCATATTGCAGCAGTTGAGGAGATACGAAAAAAGTACTCCATAGATGTATATATTGGGATTGGAGAGGAAGCGTTATTGGCAAATCCGTCGGAAAATATCTCTGTGTTGGTGGGGCAACCCATTATTGTTTCTCCGGCTGAACATCTGGTGAAGGACGAACAACTCCTGCAATTCGGTAAAATTGAATTACGAGTGCTGTCCACCCCCGGTCATACGGTTGGCGGGGTTTGTTATTTCGATGAACGTAATGGCATCCTGTTTACCGGTGATACCCTGTTTTGGGGGTCAATAGGGCGAACAGATTTGACGGGTGGTTCTTACGAACAGCTTCTGGAATCCATAAAAACAAAAATATTACAGCTTCCCGACAGTGTTATTTGTTATCCCGGTCATGGCCCCAGGACAACGGTCGGGGGAGAGCGTATCAATAATCCCTTTTTAACCGGTGGGTATCTTGTCTGAAAGCTGTTGATACTATCTTGATTTGTACCGTATGAACAAGAAAAAACCCAGCAAACTACCACGCTCTTTTTATGACCGACCGACCCTTGAAGTTGCACCGGAGCTATTGGGGAAATATATTGTCTATCATTCACCGGATGGAATACTGTCAGCACGAATTGTTGAAGTGGAAGCATATATCGGAACCGATGATCCTGCGTGTCATGCTTCACGGGGACGAACAGAACGGAACAGTGTCATGTTTGGTCCTCCCGGATACAGCTATATATACTTTATTTACGGGATGTATCATTGCCTTAATTTTGTGACCGAGCCGGAGGGAAAACCGGCAGCGGTGTTGCTTCGGGCAGCGGAACCGGTGGCGGGATTAGATATTATGCAGCAACGCTCAACAAACAGCAACCCAGATACATTATTGAACGGCCCGGGGAAGTTTTGTCGGGCATTCGGGTTGACCCGCAGCGAGAATAATCTTGATCTCACTGCTGACAGGTTGTATCTTGAAAATCGTCAAGAGAATGTGAAAAATATAGTGCAGACAAAGCGTATAGGCATACGAACAGGAACCGAAAAGTTATGGCGGTTCTACGATGGGGACTCCCCTTCTGTATCACGTCGATAATATACATCTTACATAAAGGAGAGAATAAATCGTGCCGAAGAAAGATCCCGCTCAACGAGTAAAGAAAAAAACAACAGAGCGGAAGCCAAGACCACCACGGTCACTTGTACAGCGAAAGAACACCTCGTTACCGATTTCGGTCTTTGAAAATGTAATGAAGCAGTTTGACACTGCCGCTGAAAAACTCCATCTGGACAAATCGATTCTTAACTTTATTAAAGTACCCCGGCGATGTACTATCGTAAATTTACCGGTAAAAATGGATGATGGCTCCCACCGGATGTTTACCGCTTACCGGGTACAGCACTCGATCGCTCGCGGTCCTGCCAAAGGGGGAATCAGGTTTCACCCTGATGTTACCCTTGATGAAGTACAGGCGTTGGCATCGTGGATGACCTGGAAATGCGCTGTTGTCAATATTCCGTTTGGTGGTGGTAAAGGAGGGATTGTCTGTGACCCGTTCAAATTATCACCAAGCGAGCTGGAGCGTTTGACCCGGCGGTATGCTGCCGATTGCAGTGATTTATTCGGTCCTGATTCTGATGTTCCCGCTCCCGATGTCGGCTCCGGTCCCCAGGTGATGAGTTGGTTCATGGATACGTACTCGATGCGGGTAGGACATTCTGTCCCCGGGGTTGTCACTGGAAAACCACCAGTGTTGGGTGGCTCACGCGGACGGGTGGAAGCTACCGGAAGAGGTGTGGTTATTTGTGTTCGTGAAGCGGCGAAGCATCTCGGCAAACATCTCGACAGTTGCACGGCATCGGTGCAGGGGTTTGGTAATGTCGGTTCTATCTCAGCACGGTTGCTGCATGAGTTGGGAGTGAAAGTGACTCATATATCCGATGTGCATGGCGCTATTCACAATCCGAATGGCATTGATATTCTCAATCTTATTAAATACGTGGAAGCGAAGAAAACTATTGTCGGATTTCCTGATACGGAAAAAATTGACCCGGCAAAAGTTCTTACAGCCAAGGTAGATATTCTTATTCCGGCGGCGCTTGAAAACCAGATTACTAAGAAGAATGCCCGGCAGATAAAATGTAAAATACTGGCTGAGGGCGCCAATGGTCCCACTACGCCGGAGGCAGATGTTATTCTTGATAAAAAAGGGATTCTCGTTGTGCCGGATATTCTTGCCAATGCCGGTGGAGTGACAGTTTCCTATTTTGAATGGGTACAGAACCGGATAGGATATTTCTGGTCTGAGGAAGAAGTGAACAGGCGCCTTGAAGAAAAGATGGTGACCTCGTTTGATGATGTCATGCGGGTTGCTATCAAGCATGATGTCAGTATGCGTATTGCAGCCTTTATGCTGGCAATTACCCGGGTTGTAGAGGTAGTTCAACTTCGGGGAATATATGCCTAACAGTTTGTGACAGAATAAATAGAGAAAAAGCAGTACTCTGATAAGGTGCTGCTTTTCTTTACTATGAAATTAGCTGATGTTATATCGTGCCTGTAATCGGAACCACATGTAATATTCTTGTGGTCAAAAACATTCTCTTGTTGTATGCTGTCAATGAGTGTATAACAAGAACAATAGATGGAAAAAGAATAATATGTTTAGTGAAGGTTTTTTACAGCAGGCAATAATTGCTGCTCCGGCAATTTTATTTTCTCTAACAGTCCATGAGTATTTCCATGCCTGGACTGCTCTCCGGTTTGGTGATACCACCGCTCGTGATATGGGCAGGTTGACGCTTAACCCACTGGCACATTTGGATTTTTTTGGAACGATAATGATGTTCCTTTCCCAGTTCCGATTCGGATGGGCAAAACCGGTTCCGGTCAATGTCATGAACTTGAAAAATCCGCGTGTTGCCGATTTCTGGATTTCCGCCGCCGGTCCGCTCTCCAATCTTGGGTTGGGCTTTATCTTCGGTATGATTTTCAGATGGATTCAGGCTATGGGTATCAACGTGCCGGAAGCTGTGTTTATGTTTCTTATTCTTTCAGTTATTATCAATGTCTCGCTGGCATTTTTCAATCTTATTCCGCTTTTCCCGCTTGATGGTTCTCATATATTGCGAAGTATTCTGCCTCCGCAATATGAGGAAACATTGGCTCAGTTACAACGCTTTGCTCCTATCCTGTTGATACTGCTTATTGTGACTGGTGCTTTCTGGTTAATTTTGGGACCTTTTATTACTACTGTCGTGTATCTGTTCTCCGGTTTGCGTATGTAAAAGGATGTCAAAGTGCGGGAGAAGACTTTTTACATTGTAGCAATAGTATTGTTATTTTTTCTGGCTGGTTGTGCTGGTTCATATAATGAACCGCCGGGTTCTGAGAATACCAACCGCGAATTGAAAAAGAAGGTCAGGGGAGAGGCATATTTATTCGATGCTCGATTGCGACGGCAAGGCAAGCCGACATCGTTCCGATTGGAAATTTACCGGTATGATGATATTACTGCATTGAGCGGCAGGGGCTACCTTGGTAAAGGAGCTTTGAAAGGGGTTATCCAGAATGATACCATACTCGTATATTTCCCCATGACCCACGAATATGTAGAAGAAACAATAGGCAGTATTATCGCATCGACACCCTGTCCTGAGGGGATTCCGTATCTTAATATCATGAAGCTGTTAACTACATTGCCGGACTCGCTTCAGGATTTTGAACATGTAGAGATAACAGCGAACTATCTGAACCCGAAACGTCCGGAGTTTATTATTTATTCTCGGGGTTGCCCGTGGCAGTTGACATTGGTCTATGACCACAAGAAGACCGGTTGGCAGTTACGACGATTTGTCTTTGATGATGGAGAGGGGAATACATTGAAAGCAAGACGACGGGAGTATAAACCAAACGCCCGGATACCGTTAAAACGGTTTACTGTCAGAATACCACCCGATGCTTTACGCATAATCCCTTGATAAAACAGGGCTTATGCCGGTTGACTTGAACCCGTAAATATGTGATATTACTAAATTATACGTAATTTTGGAGTAGTGGTATTTTGAATTTATATGTTCGTACATTCAGTATTCTCAAGCCGTTTTGGAAACAGCTTTCGATAGCTTCATTCTCGGCGGCTCTTCATGCCATTTTTTCCGGGATACTGGTGTGGATGCTCGGACCGCTGCTCATGATTCTGTTTCAGTCAGACAGTACTCAATCATTGATACCCGGTTCTCAAACTTCAGGGAGCGGGGCAGGCGGCACCAGTGAAGTAGTACATAACCTGACCGGCTCATTTGCAAATATCAAGGAGTCACTCAATAGTTGGATTCATCAGCTTGTCGCAGCCGACAGCCGTCAGGAAATGCTGTTGCACTTTTGCGTGTTAGCACTGGTTATCGTTATCGCGAAAAATCTCTTTTTGTATTTACAGGGGTTTTTCATGGCGTACGTACAGCAGTCGGTTATACGGGCTTTTCGCAATAAATTATTTGAAAAATACCAGCGCCTGTCTCTTGACTATTTCCACAGCCGTCGTACCGGGCAGATTATCTCGCGAATTACCAATGATGTTATGGTACTCAATGATTCTATAGATATCGGATTCAACCGGCTTATTACCGATTCTATCATGGTCATTGTCTTGTTGAGTTTCCTTGTCATCCTGAGCTGGAAATTAACACTGCTGTCTATGATTGTTATGCCGGTTGTATTTGCATTTATCTGGTACATCGGGAAGGTATTGCGTAAATATTCCGAGCGCTCGCAGGAACGAATGGCTGATGTCAATTCCGTACTGGAAGAATCGGTCAATAATATTCGTATTGTCAAAGCCTTCTCGATGGAGGGTTTTGAAATACGTAAGTTCTTTCATGCTACCAATGAATACTTTCGCTCTCTCCTGCGAATGACACGTATCCGTCACCTCGCATCACCGATAAATGATATTTTAGCCACAGTTGCCGGTTTGCTTATTCTCATGTATGCCGGTTCAAGAGTAATAAGCGGTACGGGGGAGTTAAACGCTGGTGATTTTATTACGTTTGTCGTAGCGATGCTCTCGATGATAAAGCCGGTCAAATCACTCAGCCAGATTCATATTAAGCTGCAGGAAGGGATGGCTGCTGCTGAACGTATTTTCGGTGTGCTGGACACCGATGAAATTGTCAAAGAACCAAAACACCCGGTACGTATTCAAATGTTTTCAAAAACATTAGCCTATCATGATGTATCGTTCAGTTATAACGGCACCGATAAAGTTCTCAAAAAGGTCTCTTTTGAGGTATTGCCGGGAGAGGTTATTGCCATTGTGGGACCATCAGGAGCGGGGAAATCAACACTCCTTGATTTGCTCCCTCGTTTTTATGATCCACAGGAAGGGAAAATCACTATCGATGGGCATGATATCCGGGAGCTTTCACTGAGTTCATTGCGGGGACTGATGGGGATTGTTACACAGGAGACCTATCTCTTTAATGATACGATTAAAAATAATATTGCCTACGGGCTAAACGGGGTGGGGTTCGATAAGATAGAAAAAGCCGCCATCGCTGCCAATGCCTACCAGTTTATTAGTGAACTTCCACACGGTTATGATACTCTGGTCGGGAATCGTGGCATTATGTTATCGGGAGGTCAGCGACAACGTATTGCCATTGCCAGAGCATTGTTGAAAAATCCGCAGATTCTGATTTTCGATGAAGCGACATCCGCCCTGGATACGGAATCGGAAGTATTGGTACAGGAAGCGATTGACAGATTGATGGCAAGTCGTACCACCCTTGTTATTGCTCACCGATTGTCCACTATCAAGAATGCCAACCGTATTCTGGTTATGGACAGAGGGTGTATTATTGAAACCGGTACTCA
>JAJRZL010000338.1 GCA_024275255.1 Candidatus Zixiibacteriota bacterium
GCTCCGCACTCAGGCAGGGAAAGAAATACCCATGAACCTGAACGCAGCTTCCACCAACCATATTGCCTTCACGCATCACGAACCAATCGGGGTGGTGGTAGCGGTTAGTGCGTTTAATCATCCTCTCAACCTGATTGTGCACCAGGTTACCCCGGCAGTTGCCACCGGTTGTCCTGTTATTGTTAAACCGGCGGAAGATACCCCGCTAACCTGCTACACCTTTGTTGGGATTCTTCGTGAAGCCGGGCTCCCTGAAGAGTGGTGCCAGGCGCTGGTGGTAAATGATTTGCAGGTAGCCACCAAACTTGTCACTGACAAACGTGTGGGATTCTTTACCTTCATCGGCAGCGCCAATGTGGGATGGATGCTTCGTTCCAAGCTGGCTCCCGGAACTCGTTGTGCTCTTGAACATGGCGGTGCTGCTCCCGTTATTGTTGCCGAAGATGCCGATATTGATGACGCCCTTCCGTTGTTGACAAAAGCCGGGTACTACCATGCCGGACAGGTCTGCGTATCTGTACAGCGGGTTTTTGCCCATGAAAAAATTGCGCGGGAACTGGCAGCGCGATTGGCTGATGCTGCCAAACAGCTTAGAATTGGTGACCCTACTTTGCCGGATACCGATATCGGTCCGTTGATTCGTCACCCGGAAGTAAAACGGGTGAAGGAATGGATAGACGAAGCAAAATCGTCTGGTGCGGAATTATTGGCAGGGGGAAAACAGCTGTCCGATTCTACGTATGAGTGTACCGTCCTGTATAATCCCTCACCGGAGGCAAAAATCAGCCGGATGGAGATATTCGGTCCGGCGGTTTCCGTGTATCCATACAGTGATTTGGATGATGCCATTGACCGTGCCAATGCGTTGCCGTATGCGTTTCAGGCGGCGGTCTTTACACGTAGTATCGACACTGCCATGCGGGCATATAACCGGCTCGATGCCTCGGCGGTTATGGTCAACCAGCACACCGCTTTTCGGGTTGACTGGATGCCGTTTGCCGGGTTGAAAGAATCCGGGCTTGCGGTTGGTGGGATACCATATACGATGCGGGATATGCAAATCGAGAAAATGATGGTCCTGCGTTCCAAAGAATTGTAACCGCCGTTTACAAATAAAAACGCAGGAGATAAGATACTCCTGCATTTTATTGTCGGAAGGTAATACCGTCATTGCTTTCTCTTGCAGGTAGAAATACCCAAAAGAGAATAACCCGGACAAATTCCGATAAAACCGGTCACCAGGGGAATAATCCCGATATATCCCCAGGGTGTTTTCAGTCCCCAAAATGCCAGGGAAATGACAATCAACCCCACAATAATCCTGATTGCCCGATCGATAGAACCGACATTGAGTTTCATATTATTTCCTCGTTTGTATATGTTATAACCGTTGTATGAAAAACACTTGTTTCAATATATATGTTCCTGGAAAACCCGGGTCCAATTTGACATGAAAAGAAAGGCTGAAGCAATCAGAGTACATCGCATAAAATAATTTGAGGAATATTATCTACTGAAAGACAGAGGATTTATTTTATGGCAACGGGCAGCAAGGACTATTTATCCTCGCCACCCGTCTATTCGCTTGCAATGCAAACCGTCACTTAAACACCAAGCGAATGCTTATGGTCCGGTCATGAAATGGTACTGGTGATATTCATTATCACCATGTTCCATCATCATACTGCCGTTATGGCGTTTCATGCCACCTTCATACATCATAATCATATACTCTTCATTTGGCATAAAACCACCGGCAGGGCTAAATTCACAACTGTCCCTGGTATCGTTCCATTGGGACGTACCGCCAACATTGATAGAGTCCATCATATCCATCATGCGCTCCATATCGTTCATGGACATGTTCCCCATGCCGCCGTGGTGAGCTGCCGTGTCCATCCATGTATGCATCTCATCACCGTAAGACAGGTAGAAATTGTTCATTACCGAAAGGGTGTCCATCGGTTCAGTAAATCGAACTGCAATGGAAGTTGAGGGAGTAACATCAACAGAACCATCGGCAGGATACACTCTCAGGATAGCTCCTTGTGAAGTGTTGTTGCCTGCAATGTTATTGTCATCGTCATTACTGCAACCCACCATAGCAATAATGAGTATCCCTGCTACAATTATGAGAATAATGCTGCTAACTGAACGCATACTACGTTCTCCTTTTTTTACGTACGTTTATATATTAAAGTAATCGGGTCCGAAAACCAGTGTTGCTCCAAAATGGCCGGTAACACCCACTAAGATTGCGGTGAGCAATAAGAGCAGGCGATATATTAAAAGCGTGTTTGTTTTCCTGTCACGTAAGAGCCGGAATCCGAAATATGTGGTAACTAAGGTAAATACGCCGGTAGTGATACCAAGAAAACGATGCGTAGTAAAATAGTCTGCCAAAAATGACGGATACGATGCCCCGGAACCAGCCAGCAAGCCGAGCACTACCGTTACAATTCCCGACAGCGATGCAACATACATCAGGTACACTGATATGGTATCAAAGGAACTGGTTCGCTGCCATAACCCTATTCCGGAAAACAACAGGGAAGTCAATATTAATGCAATGGGGAAATGAGTCATCATCGGATGAAACTTACCAAGAAATGTTACCAGTGAGGAAGTTCCCTCATGATCGACCGCATGGTCATGGTCCGCCTCTGCCGCAGGTGACTCATTCCCTGATGAAACGGTGGTGGGTTGTGTTGCCTGATGTTCGGAGCCGGTATTGTGTTTCTGTTCGCCGGTTGCTCCTTCCGTATATGAGACATTTGCCAGATAAGCGTCGGGATCGGCAAGAAAATCTTTTTTGCACTTGTTACAACAGAAGTAGATACGCTGTCCGTTATAATCGACAAAGAATTGTTCTTCCGCCAACTCCGTAGTAGTGACCGGGCAGTACTTGTTCATCACATTACCTGTCGCCATACCTGTCGATGACAGGCTGAAAACAACTGACATGATAATGAACAGCATTTGTGTTTTACTTATCACGGTATGTATTCTTCTCTGTTTCATGTTCATGCAGTTTCTTCGACGGTAACATCTACCTGTTTGTGTTTGCGTTTTAATTTCATCTCTGCGATAGCGCAATACAAGGTGGGCACTACAAAGACTGTGATAAGCACTACGGTCATCCCCCCAAACGACGGTATCGCCATTGGAACCATGATATCTGCACCTCGACCAGTTGAAGTCAGTACAGGGATAAGTGCCAGAATGGTGGTGGCAACCGTCATCAGTGCGGGTCGTATCCGGCGTTTTCCGGCAACGACTGTTGCATTACGTACCGCCTGTATGGTGTCGGGTTTATCTTTGGCAAATACCTGGTTAAGATAGGTTGTGATGATAACGCCGTCATCACTGGCGATTCCAAACAGGGCAAGAAATCCTACCCATACTGCTACCGAGAGATTAAAGTTCCGTATCTGGAACAGTTCCCTCATATCCATTCCCATGAAAGAGAAGTTCAAAAACCAGTCCTGCCCGTATAACCAGAGCATCAAGAAGCCACCCGCCCAGGCAACAAAAATCCCGGAGAACACCAACAGGGTGACGGAGACCCGTTTGAACTGGAAGTACAGAAGAAGGAAAATAACCAGCAATGCCAGTGGCAGCACTACCGCCAGTTTCTTTTGGGAACGAATCTGGTTTTCATAGCTGCCGGCAAAGGTATAACTGACTCCGGCGGGGATTTCAAATTCTCCACTGGCGATTTTGTTCTGTAAATATGACTGGGCATCCTCTACGACATCAACTTCTGCATACCCGGGTTTTTTATCGAAAATAACATATCCCAGCAGGAATGTATCTTCCGACTTAATCACCATCGGTCCCCGTACAAACTTGATTTCAGCAAGCTCGGTAAGCGGTATCTGGGTGCCGTCGGGTGCCGGAACAAGAATTGTGCCCAGCTCTTCGATGGTGTTACGCAGTTCACGTTGATACCGCACTCGCACGGGATATCGTTCACGTCCTTCTACCGTGGTCGTAATCCGTTTACCACCGATAGCGACTTCTATAATGTCCTGCACGGTACGAATGTGAATACCGTAGCGGGCAATTGCTTCCCGATCGATATCTATTTCAAGGTACGGTTTGCCGACAATACGATCGGCTACGACTGCCGAGGGCTCAATGGATGGTACTTCCTTGAGGAAACGCTCTATCTCCAACCCGACTTTTTCAATCGTTTCGAGATCCGGTCCTTTTACCTTTACTCCCATGGGCGCCCGCATACCTGACTGGAGCATGACAATACGCGCGGCAATCGGCTGGAGCTTCGGTGCGGAGGTTGTCCCGATAATTCTTCCGGCTTTGACTATTTCGTCCCAGATATCCTTTGGTGACTTGATATGGTCCCGCCAGTTTCGATACGGACGACCGTCGTCATCGGGAATCAATGCGCCGTACTCATCCCGGACAAACACTTTCTTGTCTTCATCATATTTGAATTTTATCCGGTGACCGTTTTTATCGACAACATATTCCGGCTTGTAGTTAATAATTGTTTCAAACATGGATATCGGCGCCGGGTCGAGCGGCGATTCCACCCTGCCGAGCTTTCCAACCACTGACTCGATTTCAGGTATCGCACTGAATGATTTATCCTGCAATTGCAGCACATCAAGTGCTTCACCGATAGAGGCATGGGGCATGGTTGTCGGCATGTATAAATACGAACCTTCATCGAGGTCGGGCATAAATTCTTTCCCCAGTCCCGGGAAGGCATGATTCAATTTTACAAACGGTTTTGATGATTTTACCCAGTTCGGCATAAAGCCAAATATTTTATTAAATCCGAGCCAGGACATTCCGCCGATAATGATGAGTACCAGCGGTATTGTCAAAAACTTCTTTTTATTGGCGAGACACCAGCGCAGAATCGGTTCGTACCAGCGAATAAGCAACTGGAAAGCCAGCAGGATACTGCCAAGCAGCAGAACAACAAAGATGAGGTTCGGGATAATTCCGGCTTGTACTCCTAACGGTTCCCAGTGTTCAGCCAGTAATGCAGCGACAATGAGAACAATGATATAATTCATAATAGTGGGGATACGTTTACGAATTGCTATCGGAATACGGCTGCGGAATATCAGGTAACCGGCAAACAATACAAGAGCCAAACCTGTCATCAAGTATCCCCAGAACAACATAAGAACAGCAGCCAGTAGTAAGCCAGCCGGCAGCCATACTTTGGCTTTCTTGATATTGGCTTTATGGGTAAAGAGAATGTGAGCAAGGGGAGGGATGATTGTCAGGGCAACAATAACGGAAGATATCAGTGCAAATGTTTTGGTATATGCCAGCGGTTTGAACAGTTTCCCCTCGGCGGCTTCCATGGTAAAGACCGGTAAAAATGAAACGACCGTGGTTGAAATTGCCGTCAGCACCGCTCCGCCGACTTCGCTGGAAGCAGTAAAGATTACTTCCAGCTTGTTCGCACCGGGTGGTGCTTTATCTAAATGTTTGAGGATATTTTCGCATATAACTATCCCCATATCGACAATGGTACCAATTGCAATCGCTATCCCCGACAAAGCAACAACATTAGCGTCAACTTTGAACAGTTTCATGGCAATGAAAACCATCAGAACCGTTAATGGCAATAACCCGGAGATTAAAAGAGAACTGCGCAGGTGCATGACCATGATAATGACCACGATAATGGTGACAAGTATTTCATCGACAAGCGCAGTATTCAGGGTACCGAGTGTTTCATAAATAAGTCCGGTGCGATCGTAGAACGGAACAATCGTCACCTGGGAGACCCGTCCGTCTTTGAGTGTTTTCTTGGGCAGTCCGGGAGAGATTTCTTTTATTTTCTGTTTTACATTTTTGATTGTTTGAAGCGGGTTTTCTCCATAGCGGACCACCACCACCCCCCCGACAACTTCGGCTCCGCCTTTATCAAGTGCTCCACGCCGAAGTGCCGGTCCCAGCGAAACGGTTGCCACATCACTAATTCTGACAGGAACATTATTGTATTGTTTGATGACGGTCTTTTCAATATCGCCAAGGTTCTTGATGAACCCCAGCCCTCGGATGACATATTCCGCCTTGTTGATTTCAATTGTGCGCGCGCCGACATCGACATTTGACATCTTCACACTTTTGAACACATCCGTAAGCGTAACGCCGTAGTTCCGCATCGCTTCCGGGTTGACATCAATCTGGTATTCCTGTACAAAACCGCCGACCGAGGCAACTTCCGATACTCCGTCAGCCGATTGCAAAGCATAACGCACGGTCCAGTCTTGAATGGAGCGCAGTTCCTGAAGGTCCCAGCCCCCGGTCGGGTTGCCTTGTTCATCGCGTCCTTCCAGGGTGTACCAGAAAATCTGCCCCAGTGCGGTTGCATCGGGACCAAGTGCCGGTTGGACTCCTTCCGGAAGTGTCCCGGATGGCAGGGAGTTCAACTTTTCCAGAATACGTGAACGTGACCAGTAAAACTCGACATCATCTTTGAAAATAACATAGATGGAAGAAAATCCGAAGAAGGAATAACTCCGCACTGTTTTCACACCGGGAATACCGAGGAGCGACACGGTAAGCGGATAGGTTATCTGATCTTCAACATCCTGCGGTGAGCGTCCCATCCATTCTGTAAAGACAATCTGCTGATTTTCGCCAATATCGGGAATCGCATCTACCGGAACCGGATTTCGAGGAAGCCCGCCGAGATTCCAGTCAAACGGAGCACTCATGATTCCCCATGAGATAAGTACCAGAGCCAGCAGTATGACAATGAGCTTATTCTCAAGGCAGTATTTGATAATCTTATCAAGTAATGATAATTTGTCCCGACTCGATGTTTGATACTGTTCTGACATTACTCGCCTGCCTTTTCAGAAATAGAAGGAAGAGTGTCTTTAATCTCTCCGCATCGTAACATCATTTCACCATAGAATGAGTTGTACACTGTATCAACTGTTTGCAACCAGTAGGCGCCTTTGTTGTCATTTGCCATCGGGCAGAACGTGAGATAGTAGTTTTTTGCATCACTATGACCGAAGGTGTTATGAAGGGTAACAATTGTTTTTGCCAGGTTATAAAAACCTTTGCGCGCTGTCTCGATATCGTCACTTTTGGCAACAGATGAAGAATAGTCCGACAATTTATCGGAAAGCTTCATCCATTGCATGTGACCGGATGATGAGAAGAGGGTCATGTCAACTTTGCCTGTTTGTTCGCGCAGGACATTTGCAGCTTTCTTGGCGGCTTGGAGATCATCGCTTGCAAGAGCCATCTGGACATTAAAGAACGCATTATAAATCGGCGTGAGCGCCTGTACTGCTTCGGCAGATTCTTTAAGCTTCTTACCGGCGGTCATATCTGTATGCTCCGGTTGCGTGGAAGTTCCTGTGGCGGCAGCCTGTCCGTGTTGATGCCCGGCCATAGCACCTTCACCGGTGGGTGACATCATGCTCGGCTTGGCTTTAATTTGCAGTTCACTGTCAATCTTGAAGGCACCGTTCGTGACAACCTGTTCCCCTTCTTCAAGCCCGGATTTGACGATATAGTAATCACCGGCTCGTGGTCCCAGCACCACTTCGCGACCTTCAAACAGTACGCCTTCATCACTTTCGGGAAGCTGTACATATACTACCGCGCGTTTCCCGGTAATCAGGGGGGCACTGGTTGGGATAAGCAGAGGGGCGTTACTCTTGGAACCGGATTGTACCACTTGTTTTTCGCTAATAACAGAGTCGTTGTTATCGATATATGATTTGGCAAACCCACGTACAAACATATCCGGTTTCAATCGCATGTCTTTATTATTAACGATTGCACGTACCCGAACAGTTCGGGTTTTCGGGTCAACGACAGGGTCTATAAAGCTGATAGTGGCTTCGAATATCTCGCCGGGGAACGACTTCGTAGTAAACTCGACTCGTTGTCCATTCTTCAGCCAGAGAAGATCCGATTCAAACGCATCAAACATTACCCAGAGGGTGCGTAACTCGGCGATGGTATAAATCCGCGTGCCTGTTTTTACGTACATTCCTTCCTGGGCATTTTTTTCAATAACAACTCCGCCGACCGGAGCGAAAATCACCAGGTGATCGGATACGATTCCGTTGGATTCTATTTCCGCTATTTGGGTTTCTGTGAGCCCGTATAAACGGAGTTTCTCTCGACTGGCTGTTAATGATGCTTGGGCGGTTGTTTTCAATGTGGTACTTGTTGACCGATTTAATGTGGTAACGGCTTCTTTTGCCTGCAACAGTTCCTGTTGTGCCGCCAGTAGTTCCGGGGAGTACAGGTAAACCATGCTGTCCCCTTTATTTACCATGATACCGGTGTAGTCGGCATAAAGCTTGTCAAGTCGTCCGGGGACCCAGGCGGTAATATACGACTGGCGGGTCTCATCGTAGGTGATATTCCCGACCATGCGTATTTCCTTTTCGGCATATCCCCGAATAACCGGTGTTGTCTCGATTTGAGCCAGTTGCGCCGCTGTTTCGGAAAGCCGAAGCTGGCGGGGTCCGGTTTCTTCCCCGATACCGGTTTCAAGCGGTATCAGGTCCATAAAGCAAATGGGGCATTTCCCCGGTTTCGGCAGTTTGATTTGCGGGTGCATGGAACAGGTCCAGATAGTTGGTTTTTTATCTGCGCCGCTGCTGATTTCATGTTCATGGGTTACTGTTGTTGATTCGTCTCCACCGTAAAACATCGCTCCGAGGAAGAACGCCAGGATAGCAACGATTACTAACCCGACAAGTCCTCCCGTACCACGAGGTGCAAACCTGTTGAAGACTGTTCGGATATTTTTCTTCTCATTCATGGCGTTTCTCCCTCAGGTGATGCGGAGCCACCCTTAGTGATTGTGTCCTTTATGTTCGTCGTTCATGTCTTTCATCTTCTTTTTCATTTCCTTCTTGGCAGGTGTATCCATGGCTGACAAATACTTTTGGGGATCGGCATTGAACTTGCCGCGGCAGTTTTTGCAGCAGAAATAAATGCGTCTGCCTTCGTAGTCGGTATAGATGGACTTGTCTTCCAACTCTTCACCGGAGACCGGGCAGGTGGTTTGGATATTTTCAAAGAGTACACCCTGTTCGGCTGCTTTTTTGAAATACTTGTCCGGGTCGGCTTTGAGCTTCTTGGAACACATCGGGCAACAATGGTATACCCGCTGTCCCTGGATATCGGTATAGATAGTGGAGTCTATCTTGCCTCCCATAACCGGGCAGACTGTTTGGTTTTTCAGCTCTTTGGGAGCTTCCTTTTTACTTTCCCCTTTTGCGTTGGCTGCGTATGTACTGAACGACGCTACCAGTATAATTGCCAGTGCGGTGGTAAGTTGTTTGAGTGTTTTCATCGTTTGTAACTCCTTTAAAGGTTGTTTGGTTTTTTTTATTCAATGGATGTACCTGTTATCATTTCTATTGCTGCTCTGTTTGTTTCCAGGCGTACGATGGCTTTTTCATACTGTAATTGAAAAGCGAGCAACTGGCGTTGCGCATCCAGCACATTCAAAAAGTCCATCTTACCTGCTTCGTATGCCGTATAGCTGGCGTTAAGCGCCTGTTCTGCTTTTGGGATAAGTCCGTCACGGTACAGGCGAACCTGTCGTAACGCATCAGCATATTCAAAAGTGAGCTTTGCCACTAATGCTGACAGACGGTTGCGGGCATCGGTGTAGTCATTCTGAACAGAACGAAGCTTTGCCTGGGCTTCACGTTTCCGGGCACTGTTCTTTCCAAACCAGAGAGGAACCTTGATACCGACACCGACTATCCACGGGTCCTTTCCACTTTCTGCCATATCGGGAATAACTGATGGTCCGGTGGCGATGTAATCAACACCGAGTGTAAACGATGGCAGTGATAATTTCCCCGCCAGGGTTACTCCGCCGCGTGCTTTTTCTATCTGATACATTATGGCTGACAAGTCCGGGTTGGATGCCAGGGCAAGAGTCAAAACAGAATCGTTATTCAGGGAAACTTCGTGAACAGCTATTGACCGCGGGGTTGCCAGTGGGATGGAATCGGGAATATTTGCCACCGCTCGCAGGCGAGCCGCTACCGGCGCCAGTTTATCTTGTAACGATTGGAGCCGGTCTTCGAGTTTACCCAATTCCACCTGAGCCTTGATAACATCAGGATGATTTGCAAACCGACCTGGTATTTTGTTCGGGCTATTGTTTCCCAGAATTTTAACAGCTCAAAATTATCTTTGGTGATGATGATATCACGACCGAGATAATAAAAATCGTAATAGGCAGACTTTACCGCATAAAAGAGCTTCAGCTTTTCTGACTGATATTTTCGGTACGCGGCGTTTGCCTGTTGTTGTGCAATATCCTTTTTGGTTCCCAGCGTACCAAACCAGGGAAACGATTGCTTCAAGCTAAACCGCTGTTCCTGCGGACCAACCCGTGTTTCGACATTTTCAATGAAGTAGCCAAACGAAAAAACCGGATCAGGAAGCGCCCCCACATAGCCTGTTTTCTCAAGTGCAGCTTTCCATGAATAGAATGCTTTTTTCAATGATGGGCTATGCAAAGCGGCATAGGCGAGGTAATCATCAAGAGTCGCTGTCGAATCGAGGTTGATACTTGCCGTTGAAACAGCCTGTATTTCCTTTGCCAGTGAATCGGCGACTTTTCGATTTGGTGGGGAATCGGCTTCGTTAGCTTCCACTGTTAAAGCCAACATAAGTACGAGAGATATTTTCCAAAATAATTTAATCATGCCCTTTCCTATAACAAAGAGCGTGCCAACGACAGTAATACGTTTTCTATCAATAAGTTAAGTGGCGGGGTACTGGTTCTTTACATGGATGGTTGTAGAATATTGTATAATATTGAATAATATTGTGTACTATTCTTCAGATTGATGGTTACAATTAATAGTGTCATTGTTTTACCGATAATGGAAAAAGATACTATTTTGTTGTCTTGGTATGGCTTAACAAAATGAGAACACGGTTATTTAATAGATGGCACAGTTGTTGCAGTCATTAAATCGAATTGTAGAATATTATATATTAATGGTGATGAATAACATGAATGATTTTCCAAAAATCCTCAACAATTGCCTTGAGTTTAACAGCCCCTTTCAATGGTAATTGAAAGAACTTTGGGAGAAGATATTGCAAGCAGATAAAGGAAAATATTATAAGGTACTGATTCTTGCGGGATTAACAGCCTTCACACTGGCTATCCATTATGGGCTTATCCTGGAACCGATTTTTGGTCATATCCATTGGTTTCATGCGTTGCATGGGAGATTCTGTTATATCCCGATAGCGGTAGCTGCATCGTGGTTTGGACTGCGGGGTGGCTTGCTGGAAGCAGGGATTATATCTCTTTTAGTGCTGCCATATATTTTGACAACCAATTTTGACAATTTCGAATATGTCGGAGAGATAGTCGAAATTCTCTTTTATTTCTTCATTGCAGCCCTGGTTGGTGCCCTTGTTGAACGTGAATACAATGCAAGACAAAAACAGCAGGAAGCGGAACTACAGGTGGAGCGTTCTCAGAAACTTTCGCTTGTCGGACAAATTGCCGCCGGTGTGGCTCATGAGATAAAAAATCCACTCGCATCTATTAAAGGTGCTGCCGATATCCTGACCGATGAAAAAACATCGCTGGAAGATATGCGGGAGTTTCGTGATATATTAGACAGTGAAGTGAAACGAATTGATGCCACCGTTTCGGAGTTTCTGGCATTTGCCCGTCCCAAAGAGACAAAACGGGAGCCGGTCAATTTCTCGGAGATTGTCCAGGCATCGGTGAAACAACTTTCTACTCAGGCGAGACAACAGGAACTCACTATTGAAAGTAATTTAACCGGTAATATCGTTGTAAATGGTGATATCAGTAAACTGCGCCAGATGGTGTTGAACCTGCTGATAAATGCGATACAGGCATCTCAATCAGGTAACGTAGTGACTATCAGCCTTTCTGTCGAAAAAAAATCTGCAAAACTGCAAATTATTGATACCGGTACCGGCATAAAAGAAGAAGACCTCAAACGGGCGTACGAACCGTTCTTTACCACGAAGGCGTCGGGGACCGGCTTAGGATTGGCAATAGTAAAGTCTATTGTTGATAACCATGACGGAACTATCACGATTGAGAGTAAAGAACATGAAGGAACCACCGTGACGGTTATCATACCGATTATTGAAAAACAGGAGATACTCGAATGAGAATATTGTTGGCAGATGATGACCGCTCGCTGCGCCGTGTACTGCAATTTAAGCTGGAAAAGTACGGGTACGATGTTACCGCTGTCGAGGATGGTCAGCAGGCATTGGAGCAGCTCAACGTATCACAATATGATCTCCTGTTGTCTGATATTAAGATGCCCAAAATCGATGGTTTGGAGTTGTTGGAGCGCTCAAAAGAATTGCAACCCGACCTGAAAATTATTTTGATTACTGCTCATGGCACTGTTTCACAGGCAGTGCAGGCGGTGAAGTTAGGGGCGTTTGACTATATCACCAAACCGTTTGAAGATGAAGAATTGTTTGTTGCTCTTGACAAGGCGCTGGCATTTCGGAAACTGGAAAATGAAAACCGGCAGCTCAAGGGACGTTTGAAACGAGTCTCACAAACTCCAAAACTTATCGGGGTATCCAGACCATTTAAGCAACTGATATCAATGGTGGAGAAAATTGCTGCCACCGATGCCACTGTTTTAATTACCGGTGAATCGGGAACCGGAAAAGAATTGATTGCCCGGTGTTTACATAGCAAAAGCAACCGGGCTGATAACGAATTTGTGGCTATCAACTGTGCGGCAATCCCCCGTGAACTTCTTGAGTCGGAACTGTTTGGTCATGTCAAAGGAGCTTTTACGGGAGCTGTGAAAAATAAGAAGGGAAAGTTCGAACTGGCTGATGGCGGTACGCTGTTTCTTGATGAGGTGGGAGAACTGGCACTTGATTTACAGGCGAAACTTCTGCGAGCCTTACAGGAACGGGTTATTGAGCCGGTTGGTTCTGAAAAACAAATTGAAGCTGATGTGCGGGTTATTGGCGCCACGAATGTAAACCTTGAAGAACGGATTCGTGAAGGCAAGTTTCGGGAGGATCTCTACTACCGTCTGAATGTGATACCTATTAAAATCCCCAGCCTTGCCGAGCGGAAAGATGATATTCCTATTCTGGTGCAGGAATTTATCGCGCGGATGGCTCCTGCGGACAATATCACGGTTACCCCGGAACTGTTAGAGGCGTTGATGAACCACTCCTGGCCCGGCAATATCCGTGAGCTGGAAAACCTCGTGGAGCGGATGGTTGTGCTTCGCAAATCCAATACCTTAACCCCCGATGACCTGCCGGATGATTTCGGGACTTTTGACCCTCGCCGGGAGCAGGGTGTTACTGCACATCCCAAGGACCATGTCACTTTTCATGAAGCAGAAGAACAGCTTATTCGTGATGCCCTGAACAAGTGCGGTTGGAACCGTACCAAGGCTGCCTCTTATTTGAATATCCCCCGACATGTGCTTATCTACCGTATGAAAAAATATGGTATAGTTGGTTAATATTCGCCTGACAACCACAGCTATCACTTGATAGAAGCTTGCATCTTTGAAAAATTGAAATATATAATAATTTTTTGAAACCCTGTACCATACTACAGGCTGTTTAAGATATTATGAGTAACGAATATATCAAAACCGGAGAGCTATCCCGGGAAGCGGGAGTGAATAAAGAGACACTCCGTTTCTATGAGCGGAAAGGACTTATTAAAGCACCGAAAAGAACCGATACCGGCTACCGCTTATTTACTCAAGCTGATATTGAGCGTGTTAAGTTTATCAAAAACGCTCAAAAACTGGGATTCAGTTTGAATGAAATTAGTGAGCTGCTTGCCATAGCTGACGGAGAGGTTGTGAGGTGCGATGAAGTACGCAAAATAGCGGAGGAGAAACTGTTGTACATACGTGAGCAGATAAAATCCTTGTACCAACTGGAGCAGGTGCTCACGGAGCTTATTTTGCAGTGTAAGAAAGCAGACAAGATTAACTGCTGTCCCATAATAGAGAGTATTTCCAAAGGAGAGAACAATGAAAGTTGAATTGTTGTATTTTGACGGCTGTCCTAATCATGAGCCCGCGCTTCGCAATCTGAAGGAAGTGATGCAGGAAATAGGGATACCTGATGAAATCGAGATAATACAAGTTGTCGATAACGATGATGCCACTGCCAAGCGGTTCCTTGGTTCCCCTTCTATTCGTATCAATGGACAGGACCTGGAGCAGCGTGATGAGACCAGTCACAATTATATTATGTGTTGTCGGCAATATCGAACCGGTTCCACTGCTCAGGGATACCCAAGCAAAGATTTGATAAAACAAGCCTTTCAACGAGTCATGTCAAGGCAAGTATAGAATGATGAAGAAGATATTTGCAGTTGTCCCGGGGCTTGTTGGGGCATTGTTACCGAATGCCACGTGCCCTGCCTGCTGGCCCCTCTATGCCGGAGTGCTCTCTTCACTGGGGTTGGGGTTTCTCATGCAGGGGACATATTTTTACATTGTGATTGGCATACTATTATCAATTTCACTGGGTGCCCTGTTTTACAAAGCAAAACAACGTCATGGTTATGGGCCTCTCTGGCTGGGACTTTTAGCTGCGATAATAATTATGGTCAGCAAATATCTTCAACTATCCAGTATGTACATGTACGGCGGAGCTGCCATATTAATAATTGCATCCGTTTGGAATAACTGGTTCTTCGGGAGGAGAAAGAACGGGGGCCGTCTTGAAGTTGTCCCTTGTCCTTCCTGTCAAGATAGTAAAACACATGAAATAAAGGAGTGAACTCATGTCTGCAAAAAGAAATGTTGAAATTTTCACAGCCGGATGTCCCATCTGCGAGGAAGCCGTCACCCAGCTTCGGGATGCCTTATGCCATGATTGCGATATCACGGTGTATGACCTCAACAAGGGCTGTGAAACGAACGAGTGCCGGGAAAAGGCGAAAACATACAATATCAAGTCTGTCCCTGCCGTGGTTATTGACGGCAAACCTGCGTCCTGCTGCAGCGGAAAAGGTATTGACATCGATGCTGTCAAGCGGGAGTGTGGGATTCGCTGACCATATTCAATTGCACAACAACATAATCTACGGGCTTATTGCTTACCCAAATACGCAATAAGCCCTTTATTTTTAGATAATTATACCTATTTATCGCTTATTTGCTTTCTGGTGAAAACTTTTTGGAACTAATCATACCTGATATTGGTTTCAGGTTGTAAGATGATGGAGAGAGGATAAAACGCTCCATTTATGGTCCGGTTTGTGAAAGAAAGGAGATGGTGCCTATGGATTGAAAATGGGGAGTGTTCATGACTGTACTATGCTGTAAATAGGTAACTTGTTTGATGAAACGGAGGTTATGATGAAACGCTCGATAACGA
>JAJRZL010000022.1 GCA_024275255.1 Candidatus Zixiibacteriota bacterium
GAAAAATCCGGATCACCGAGAGCAAGCAAGCCTGATGCAGGTGGAGACGGCTCTTGTAACCGCAGAAGGTCACGACCGGTAGAAAGATAGTGCAGGGGATACTTTTCGATGAGGTAATAACCGGACTCATCCCGCAACGTTGCAAATGAGATAAGATTTAGTGCACCGTCAGGAGCGATAAGAACCATTGCTGCTTGTTTCAGGAATGGTGCTATTGGAGCCCAGATAAGCTTGTATAGGTGTGTATTCAATTGGTAGGCTTCTTCGGTTGTGGCGGGAGATATGAGGGGCCAGTTCGTTGCGACAAACCGGTAGTTCTGTTGGATTTGGCTGACAAGGCTGTCTATGGTCTCAGCAGGACCTAGGTCCTTGATAGTTCGTACACCTGATTTATCCAGCACCATGACAAGATAATGAGGTGTCTCTTGAGAAGTTGCGAAATCTATGAACTGGTATTTTACATATTCAACAAGGATATAATTATTATCCAATGCCGAAGCGACAGAGGGTGTTGATATGTCTTGTCGTTTTTGTTTTGTTCGGAAACTGCTGCTGGAGAGAATCAGGTCCTTTTCGAGCGAATCCACCAGAGAAGACATAGAATCGAGTTTGCGGCGGTAGGCGGCCAGATCGGAATTGTCTAAACCACTGATAAATAGATGTGCCAACTTTTGTTGGGCTTGTTTGAGTACAGACACTTTCTGTAACAGGGTTGGCTCGGTCTCTGAAATGAGTTTCTGCTGACGTGTGAATATTTCATCAGAGACCTGTCCTTTTGTCTGTAAAACAACAGTCCCGGCTTCATCAAGTAGTTGTTGAGCCCCGGTATTCTCTTCTATGAAAGCCGTGTAATACATATCAGCAGTGTGGCGAGTAAATTCAGAAAATTTCAAAGCTTCCTGTTCTGACAGGACATGGTAATTATCAATGAAGTTTTGTCGTCGTATTTGCAACGCTTGATGAGCCATCTGCCGACAGGGGGTTGTGTTATCGGTGAGAGCATAGAAAGAAGATAATTGTTCGTAATCACTGGCAGCAAAGATATGTGATCTCCCCAGTGAAACAGTATCAATAGTAAGAGCCTGAAGGTACAATGATTCTGCTTGTTGAAAGTCTTTCCTGTCAAGATAGACATCAGCAAGGCTCCGCAATCCATACGAGACATCGGGGTGGTTTACTCCAAAAGCCTGTTCCTTGATATTGATAGCCTCTTTATACATTACTATTGCTGAATCGAGCTTGTTGTCCTGATGGTATGCTGCTGCCAGGTTATAAAGGTAGAGGGCAACCTTGGGATGGGTCGGTCCGTGCATTTTTTTTGCAATGCGGACACTCCAGTTCAACAAGGGAATAACTTCATCTATACGCCCTTGTTTGTTGTAGAGAATGGCTAAATTATTCAGCACCGAAGCGAGGTGTGGATGCTCATCACCATACTTCTCTTTCAGGATGTTCAAGGCGCGCTGATAGAGGGGTCCAGCTTTGTCCAAATCTCCACGTATCCAGTACAGCATTGCAAGGTTATTCAATAAACGGACCAACTCTGGATGGTTGTCCCCTAAAAGCTTTTCATCCATTGCAAGGGCATGGGTGAGGTGATACTCCGCCTCTGACAGCCGTCCCCTGTCAATCAGAAGTATAGCATACCCGCTTAATGTTTTGGCTATTGTCGGGTGCTGCTCTCCGTATAATTGCGTTAGAATACCAAGAGCGCTGTCATATTGTGCTTCTCCGTCATCGAACCGGTTTAGGGTACGGTATAATCCGCCAAGGTCAGCTCGTATTTCGGCTGTTTTGATACTATCTGTTCTTGATGTTGAGTTGCAGTTTGCCAGTGCTTTTAACCATGTTTTTTCAGCTTCCGGGTACATTGCCAGTTGATATTGATATGTCCCTTTTTGATACAGCCATGATGTCAGGGAATCTTCAAACAGTTTGTTCTTATCGGCTGATATAAGCACCGTTGTCATAATTGTGAGGGCACTGTCGTATTCTCTCTCCTTTGCAAGCGAATCAGCCTGATGAGCAAGTTTCGTGAGTTGTTCCATATTAATCTGTTGAGGGCTCGTGGCATATATAACCACAGCATTGCCGTAAAGCAGTAATAGAGTAACAATGAAATATACAACCCTGCTCGGGAAATGAGCGGTGATAGTAAACATACGTGGTATGGGTATATCCGGTATCATAAGTAGTATTGTTTTAACACGCTTTGCCGTTGCACAGGTAACATTTTGTAAGTTAATAGTAATATACTGTACAAATCACTCGTCGCAATGTATTTTCGTGTAGTGGTAAATCCTTTATGTATAATGCATTCAAAGAATAAATCAATCTTCAGGAACCGGATGACTACTTATTTGTTTTATAAATTGGTCTATATTAACTATATAAAGAAAGGAATAAAATCATGGTAAAGAAACTGTCTATGGTGTTGGTTGCTGTAATGCTCCTCACCGGGAGTATGTATGCTGCCGAATGGACTGTTGATAAAGCTCATTCTTCAATTGGGTTCAGTGTGCGTCACATGGTAATAAGTAAAACACGTGGTGAATTTACAGGTTTCACCGGTAACGTGCATTTTGACAGGAAAAATCTTGCAAAGGGAACAGCACAATTTACCATACAGACAGCATCTATAAACACTGATGAACCGGAACGGGATAAACATCTTAAAAGTAGCGACTTTCTGGATGTTGAACAATTTCCGACAATGACGTTTGTGTCAAAGAAAGTTATCCCGCAAAAGGGTGACAAGTTTTCATTGGTCGGTGATTTGACAATAAAGGGAATTACGAAAAAAGTGACCTTTGACTGCGAATTTTCCGGGGTCGTGGATGACCCCTGGGGGAATACTCGTGCTGGTTTTTCGGCGGAAACAACTATCAATCGAAAAGATTTTAATGTCAAGTGGAGCAAAAAACTCGATAATGGCGGACTTGTTGTTGGCAATGATGTTGATATATCCCTGGAAATCGAGTTGATTAAAAAGAAGTGAAGTAAGGTATAGAATCAACGAAACAACACAACAGCTCTATCCAAAACTAACAGGGTAGAGCTTTGTGTTAATTGATTCTTCGCAATAATCCCACGACTTTACCGGCAATGTGAAAATCACCTGATTGCTTATCAATAATAATCGGCTCAAATTCACTATTCTCCGGTTGCAAACGAACCCGCTCCCCCTCCGGGAAATATCGTTTTACCGTAGCTTCACCATTGATAATAGCAACAATAATATCACCTGTTTGTGCCACTCGCTGCTTTTTGACCAGCACAATATCGTTATCAAGTATCCCGGCATCTTTCATCGAATCACCGACTACTTTTAATGTGAACGAGTCTCCTTTGGGAAGAAACGAATTATCAATAGCAATTTCACTTTCAATATTTTCGATAGCATCAATTGGCTGTCCTGCGGGCACTGTACCGACAAGAGGAACTTTCCCAACTCCGGTTGTCAATGACTGGACCAACTCAAGCCCACGAGAAATAAGTTTTTGCTTTTTCAGATAGCCTTTCTTTATGAGGGCATTGAGATGCGTTCGTACTCCGTTTGTAGAGCTAATATCAAAATGAGCACCGATTTCCCGGATAGTGGGAGGATGCCCTTTTTGGGCAATCTCTTGTTTTATGTAATTCAAAATAGCCTGTTGTTTATGTGTCAGTTTTGGTTTGGTCAACTATTTATCACTCCCACATACGGTTAATTTACAGTAAAATAATACTGCCCATTTGTATAGTTGTCAATTACAAATTATGATATCCTGTTTCCGTTGATATACGACGGCTCGATTCATATTAATAAAAAAACAGCCTGTGACTATGGAAATCACAGGCTGATAATATGCTTATAAATAAATAAGGGGATAAGAAAGCTTAGTTATTATCCTCTTCCTGTTGCGCTTTTGCCTGTTCAATAATTTTCTGGGCGGCATCATGAGGAACTTCTTCATAATGGGAGAAATTCATCGTGTACACACCTTGCCCCTGAGTCATTGAGCGCAGGTCAACAGAATATTGGTATAGCTCTGCCTGGGGAACCGAAGCACGGATACGCTGGGAGCTTCCCTCCGGATCCATACCGGCAATTTTTCCACGGCGAGCTGAAAGGTCGCCCATAACATCACCGGTAAACTCATCGGGTACAATAATCTCGACATTATAGATAGGCTCCAGCAAAACAGGTTTGGCATTCATGAACCCTTCTTTGAATGCCATTGAACCGGCAATCTTAAAAGCCATATCAGAGGAGTCAACTTCATGGAAGGAACCATAGTACAGGGCAACTTTTACATCGACAACCTGAGCACCAGCCAAACCACCATGCTGCATAGCTTCAAGAATACCTTTCTCAACGGCAGGGATGAATTTAGCCGGAATAACGCCACCTTTAATTTCATCAATGAACTCAAACCCGGCGCCGCGTTCATTAGGGGAGATACGAAGATACACTTCACCAAATTGTCCGCGTCCACCAGATTGTTTTTTATGACGGTATTGTTGTTCGGTTGTCCCCTTGACTGTTTCGCGGTATGGGATTTTGGGTCGTTTAAGCTCTACTTCAACACCAAATCTATCCTTGAGCTTCTCAGTGATTATTTCAATATGGGTCGAGCCCTGCCCCCAGAGGACCAACTGTTTTAGAGCGGGATCGGATATAAGCTCAAAGGTGGGGTCTTCCTGGTTAATCTTCTGTAATCCGGTGCCGACTTTGTCTTCATCACCCTTGTTTTTAGCTTTTACCGCAACATCCATGACCGGTTTTGGATACTCCACAGGTGGTATAATTAAGTCCAGTCCTGCTGACAGGGTATCACCGACACGGGTCTTTTTCAGTTTCACCAGAACACCAATATCACCGGCAGGAACAGCAGGCAAATCAACACGATTTTTCCCCTGGAATGTGTAAATCTGCGTTGCTCGCTCAGTGCCACTGGTCTGGATATTCTTCAAATCGAGTCCCGAAGTAATCTTACCTGAATATGTTTTGAAAAAGTACATTTCGCCTAAATGTCCCTCGGAGGTAACTTTGAAAATATAAATCAATGGCTTACCAGCCGGGTCACAGGGAAGTTCTTCTGTCTCATCAGTCCCCGGTTTTTTAGCAATAGCAGGGGGCATCTGGTTAGGAGCCGGGAGGAATTCAACTGCAAAATCAAGCAAAACCTTCACTCCGGCGCTTGTCATGGCAGAGCCGAACAGAACAGGGAAGAGCTTGCTGCGTTTGATACCAAGCTGTAAGCCCTTGATAACATCTTCAGACTCAAGTGTCCCGGCATCAAAAAACTTCTCCAGCAAATCATCATCAGCTTCAGCGGCAACCTCGATAAGCTGTTCTCGTTGTGATTCTGCGGTGTCTTTCAAGTCGGCGGGTATTTCTATTTCTTTACGGTTTCCGTCGGCATCATACTCATAGGCTTTCATGTGCAGCAGGTCAACCAAGCCTTTGAATTTATCCCCCTGACCGATAGGAATCTGAACAGCAACCGATTGTTTGCCGAATGTATTTTTGATAGTATCTAACGTATTTTCCCAGTTTGCATTCTCCGTATCCATTTTGTTGACAAAGAAGAAACGGGAAATATTCAACGAAGAAATGAATTTCCACTGTAACTGGGTGCCTATTTCCACTCCTGCACCGGCATCAACTACAAATCCGATACTATCGGAAACCTTGGCAGCAGACAGCAATTCACCTATGAAATCCGAGTGTCCTGGGCAGTCAAACAGGTTTATTTTCGTGTTTTGCCATGTCATTGCCAGTAATTTGGAAGATATCGAGGTTTTTCTTGATATCTCCGCATCAGTGTAATCAAGGAGCGAGGTGCCATTATCTACCCGTCCAATACGATTATTCAAGCCGACAGCAAAAGCAACATTGTCGGATAGGCTTGTTTTTCCACAACCTCGCTGGCCTGCTAAGCAGACATTGCGAATCTTATCAGTAGAATACTCTTTCACCGAGCACCCTCCAAAGTCTGAAGTCTTTCAGGTTCACACCATACCAGAAGGTGATTATCTTCGAAATGTTCGAAGCGATATACTATTATAAATAGGGAGATTTGTCAATCGGTTTGACAGGCTTAGACACCCTTTAACTCATTTTTTTTGCAAAAAGAAAGCCCCGCCGGGTAGGCGGGGCTTTGTCTATACCAAACTATACTGGTATTTGTCGGAATTACTTCAGGAGGACCATTTTCTTGGTATCGCTGAAGCTGCCAACATCGAGGCGGTAGAAGTAGACCCCACTCGCC
>JAJRZL010000023.1 GCA_024275255.1 Candidatus Zixiibacteriota bacterium
AGCTTTATCTTTTTCTTTTTTACGATGAACTTCAGTTCTTTTACCAGGCTCTCATTGGTAGGATCTTCACAGGCGATTTTCAACACCTTATTGTTGGCATCATAATCAAAGGGAATAATTCGGCGGGAAACAGCAATCTTGCGGGGAATCATTTCGATGACTTCTTTAGGAATCTGCAAATTGGAAAGGACCACTCCCTCAGAACCAAATTGACGCGTTAATGCCTTTACCAGGCTGGCTTCGTCAATAAACCGATGATAAAGCAGTTGCGAACCTATTTTCCCCCCGAATGCTTTCTGGCGCATGAGGGCTTCTTTTATCTGTTCTTCAGTAACCAGTCCTTCCTGGACCAGTATTTCATCAAGGCGTGCTTTCGTGGTTGGTTTCTTTTTCATCAGGAGTTCACCAATTCCGTTTCATTTTCGAGGGTTAACTCATAGAATTGTGATGGCTCAACCGCTGCTCGGATGGCATCTTTCGGAGTAATAATACCGGCATCGATAAGCGCCTTCAGGTGATTATCCAACAACCGCATACCCAGTTTGCGGCTCGACTGGATAATCGACGGCAACTGGTATGTTTTGCTTTCCCTGATAAGATTAGCGACCGAACCGGTACGAACCATCAATTCATACGCAACCACCCGCCCCTGACCGTCAGACCTGCGTACAAGCTGCTGCGAAATTACTCCCAGCAGACTGTCAGCAAGCATCACTCGAATTTGTGGCTGCTGCTCTGCCGGGAAAACATCAATAATTCTATCAACTGTTGCCGCAGCGGTATTCGTATGGAGTGTCCCCATCACCAGCAACCCTACCTCGGCAGCAGTAACCGCAAGAGAAATAGTTTCTGTGTCACGGAGTTCACCAACCATAATAACATCAGGGTCTTCCCTGAGAGCAGCGCGCAGCGCTCCGGCAAACGAACCGGCATGAAGACCAATCTGCCGCTGGGTAATAAGTGAATTTTTACTTTCATGGACATACTCAATGGGGTCCTCAAGAGTAATAATATGCCGGGAAGAATTGGTATTGATGTGATCGATAACCGAGGCAAGAGTAGTGGTTTTCCCGGAATTGGTTGGACCTGTTATCAGGAGCAGTCCCGATTTTGCTTCCGCCAGCTCGTATATCTTTTCAGAGAATCCCAATTCTTTCAAATTGAGGATCTTATCGGGAATCAACCGAATCGCGGCAGCAACTCCATGATAGGTTCGATATATATTTATCCGAAATCGTGCAAGACCGGGGACTCCGTACGCAATATCCATGTCTCCTTCTTTTTCAAAGCGGCGTATTTGTTCATCGGAGAGAATCTCATAGGTAAGGGCTTTGATGTTTTCACTGGTAAGCTTTTTATGCCTGGTTTTTTCAAGCCGCCCGTTCACCCGTACAATCGGAACAGAGCCCACCGCCAGATGGAGGTCCGATGCGTTCGCATCTTTTACAATTTGAAGAAGTTGATCTATTTTTGCCATAACTCTGGTGTAAGTTCTTAAGTTACATTCTTTCCGGTTATCAAGAATATCGGCAGGAACGTAAGAGTATTTATCATTATTGCAAAGATAGGTACTGTGCAATTTTCCAACAGACAATTTATGTCAAAAAAAATGACCCTGTGTTGGTACAAATGAATAGTTTTATCTTGCAAAAAAAGTATTTTTCATTTTAATAATGATATGCCCCGTCGAATCAAAAAAAAGTCACGCTCTTTCTGGGCTCCACTGGCTGATGACTTCAAACGCCGTCTGGCCGGGGCAGACAACCGCCTGCGACGAAAAATCATTAAAGTAAGTTTATGGGTGATTGGGATTTTGTTCCTTCATTCTGTTATCACCGGCACCTACGGCTTCCCACGAATTATCCGTCTTGAACTGGAGCGAAGGTCACTTATCGAAGCTAACCGGCAGTTGACTGCTGATCTTATCGAAGCTGACCGGATTCGCCAATTATTAAAATCGGATCCTACCTATATCGAATACATTGCCCGGACACGGTACAAAATGGTACGTCCTGATGAGACGATTTACCGTTTTCGCGGTCAATATTAGCAATGGCGCTGAAAACAACAGAAGCAGTCATCCTAAAATCTTTCAACTGGTCGGAATCTTCACGAACCGTGGCTTTTTTTACTCGTGATTTTGGTCGTCTGGCACTGGTTGACAAAGGGGGACGTCGTCTGAATACAAAGCGCGGACGATTAATCCCCTTCGCCCGACTCGAAATTACCTTTTACAACTCCGAAAAAGAATCCAACGGCTACATTTCCGACGTAAATCTTATACATGCTTTTTCATTGGAAGAGGAAGGTTCGCTGGGGCGGTTAGCGTATGGCTCGGCGGCTTGTGAGTTGTTGTTTGTACTGCTTTCCGATGAACAGGCACAACCGGAGCTGTATCACTATTTCGTCTCATTCCTTTCGCACCTTGAAACAGTTCCGAAACAGTCATTACCGGCGCTTTTCCTTACTTTTTTCATTCACCTGTTATCATATCTTGGGTATCAGCCATCATTTTCTTCCTGTGTGGAATGCGGGAAAAGCGGTGATGGCCTGGTTGGGGAAAGCGGGGAAATTATGCTGGTCCCCGGCAGAGGAGGGGTTGTTTGCAACACTTGCCTTCAGCCGGGAGATTACTATATTCCGTTTTCATCGGAGAGCCATACTATGATGATGGCGCTGCAAGTGTCACCCTTGACACGAGCGGTTGATTTGCCGATGGGATATAAAGAAACAACGCGGCTTCTGGAAGCATTGGTGAAATTCATCAATTACCAAACCGGTATGACGCTTGAGATGAAATCGCTTGAGTTTCTGAAGAAATTGAAAAACAGCAACAGTACGACTTAGAAAGTGAAATTAATGCAATGAATGCAAAAGCGAAATCAAATGACCTGATGGATAAACTGGTCTCTCTCTGCAAACGGCGGGGATATGTATTTCCTTCCTCTGAAATTTACGGTGGATTGACCTCCTGCTGGGACTATGGTCCCCTTGGAGCGGAGCTCAAACGGAACCTGAAAAACTACTGGTGGAACGTCATGACCAACCGTCGGGATGACATCGAAGGATTAGATGCCGCTATTCTCATGCACCCCCAGGTATGGCACACATCGGGACATGTTGCCGAATTCAACGACCCGATGGTGGACTGTAAAATATGCAAAGCCCGCTTCCGCGCCGATAAACTGGAGGAAAGCCGCTGCCCGAAAAAACCATCCAAGACTCCCCTGACATGCGGGGCTGAATTAACCGAAGTGAAACAATTCAACCTGATGTTCAAAACATTTATGGGTCCGGTGGAAGATACCAGCAGCACCATTTATCTGCGCCCGGAGACAGCCCAGGGGATTTATGTTAATTTTCTGAATGTTAAAAACTCCTCACGCCAGAAAATTCCCTTTGGTATTGCCCAGATTGGGAAAGCCTTCCGCAATGAAATCACCCCCGGTAACTTTATTTTCCGTACCCGTGAGTTCGAACAAATGGAAATGCAGTACTTTGTTCATCCCGATGAGGACGAGCAATGGTTTGAATACTGGCGCCAACAACGCTGGGAATTTTACCTGGAACTTGGTATAACTCAGGAAAAGCTTCGCTGGCATGAACATGGAGAAGATGAATTAGCCCATTATGCCAAGGCAGCATACGATATCGAATATGAATTTCCGTTTGGCTGGCAGGAGCTTGAAGGGGTCCACAACCGCACCGATTTTGACTTGAGCCGACACATGGAAGCTACCAAAAAGGATCTCTCCTATCGGGATGACCGCTACACAGAAAAGTTTATCCCCTACATTATCGAAACATCAGCCGGTTGCGACCGGACAATTCTCACATTACTTGTCGATGCCTACGATGAAATGGAAATAAAAGGTGAAAAACGGGTATTCCTGCGCCTTTCCCCCAAAATAGCACCGATTAAAGCCGCCGTATTCCCGTTAGTCAAAAAGGACGGGATGCCGGAATTTGCCGAAAAGGTGTACCATGAGCTGAAAAAACATTTCAAGGTATTTTATGATGTTTCCGGAGCAGTGGGAAGACGGTATGCGCGCATGGATGAAGCGGGCTGTCCGTACTGTATTACTGTTGATGGGCAGACGATTGAAGATGAAACGATGACTGTCCGTGACCGTGATACGATGGAACAGAAACGCATGAAAGTTGCCGAGATAATTGATTTCCTGAAGAAAAAAACCACTATTTGAAAAGCAATTCATTTCTCACAAGCAGGAAATGTTAACAGGTTTTTTTATACGGTTTGATAAGTCAGGACCCTTGTGTTTCTGATACTTACCTTTATCATTCTTACTAAGATGTACTGACGGGTGGCTCTCACTCACTGTGAGGGACTGTTCCATTTGTTCCCTACACTGTGTAAGAGGGACAGTAACCACCTCCCAAGGAGTGTGTTGACAAACCTCAATATTTTTTTCAAGCACCATTTCCGCCCAGGCGGACTCAGGGTGACTTGAAAATTATTGTCATGCAACAAGTCATACTGAGCGGAGTCGAGGTATAACACCCAAAAAATAACTTTTTCAACAACCCCGGGGGCTTGTTGAAAAAGGTCAAGCTACTGTATTTTTGTCACTCCCGCGAAAGCGGGAGTCCAGTAACCCTATGATACAAAGCTGGATTCCCGCTTCCGCGGGAATGACATAGATAAAGAAATAAACCCGTTTTTTCTTTCTTGAAGGTTTTTCAACACTCCCCAAGGGGGTATGCCACCCTGACTGGCGGGAAATAAACCGCCCGCCTGTTTTCATATCTTTTATTGTTGATTGACATTGCCCAGTACCGATATTACAGAATATGAGAAATATACTACTTATATTACTAACAATTGCTACTTTCCCGTTCTCTCTTTTTTCACAGGCTCCAACTGCCGATTCGGCAGAGCAGTTTGGTATCGAACATTTGTGCGAATACCTCAACCTCAGACCTGATGACATTCATTTCCGTTCAGACTATACCGAACCTGATTCCTTCCGGCTGGAAAAAGTAACCGCTTTGATGGATAAGCCACTTGGTATGATTGGTTACACCGCTGAGCTTCGTAATGCCTATGTAAAATCACAACCCGAAGTACTGGCTGCAATCCTTTTTGAAGACATGACAACAACCACTCATCAAAAACGATTATCCCCCTACAAGCCAACAACATCGGAATTACAGCGCAATTATAACCTGTACTATACCAATGCCACCTTGAATCAAATGCTGACCAAGGCGGCGTTATATATTGACATTATCATCCCCAAATCAACCGAGAAAGCATTGGCACAGCTTACCAGAACACAACGGTCATTGTTAACCAACGAATTCAAAGAGCTGCTGGTTACTCGTGAAGAAGAAGAATTTTATTCTGTAGAAAAGATGGACTCCCTGGAAAAAGCGGAAGAACAATATACCGAACAGTTTGCCGGTTTTGGTACGAACATACACAAGGAACCCATTATTGCCGCCGGTATCGACTTCCTTCAACAAATACTCCCGGAGCTTAACCGGTTACGCAAAGCCTTGAAATCGGGCGATGCCGATGCCAAACAAATCATCAAGGGAACAGGCTATCTTCCCGATGATGCTTCCGAATCATACCTTGGAAAACAACCCGGCTGGAAAATCGGGGGATTGGGTGATGATATCTACACCGGCGATTTCAAGTTCATCCTCGATTTTGGCGGTAACGATGTGTACAATTTGAAATACAACCCTAAAAAGCCACATCCAACTATCATTATTGATTTAGGTGGAGATGATTTGTACCGCTCGCTGACCGACTTCACGATTGCATCAGGATGTTTGTCGGTTGGTGTTATCCTCGATTATGGAGGGGATGACAGGTACGATGCCCGGTCATTTGGTATCGGCTCCGGTTATTTCGGGTTCGGGTTGTTGTATGATGCCAGCGGGGATGACCGATATGATGGTGACACTCATGTTGAAGGAGCCGGGGCATTCGGGCTGGGGGTACTGGTAGATGAAAAGGGACGGGATATGTACAATGCCGCTCTTTACTCGCAGGGGTTCGGCTTTGTTGAAGGCTTTGGTGCCATATATGATATCAGCGGTTCCGACAGCTATTATGCCGGTGGAAAGTACAAGGATATTCTTCGGTATGACGAGCATTACCTGTCACTCTCGCAGGGATTCGGGTATGGACTTCGCCCGTGGATGTCGGGTGGAATCGGTACTATTGTTGACTGGCGCGGTAATGACAGCTACTACTCTGATATTTTCGGGCAAGGCGCCAGCTATTGGTGGTCTTTAGGTGTGCTTTACGATTCATCAGGTAATGACTACTACCAATCATATCAATACGCCCAGGGAACCGGAACCCACATGACCCTTGGTATCCTCGTCGATGATTTCGGCAATGATGTGTATTTCGGGAAAGGACTCATGCAGGGGGTCGGACATGATTACTCATGCGGTATCATGCTCGACAGGAACGGAAACGACACATATACCGCTTATGATTTATCACAGGGAGCAGGGTCCGCCAATGGTGTCGGGGTGTTGATAGATGTCAATGGTGAAGATCGCTATTTTATCAAGAATAAGAAAAATACTCACGGATATGGAAACCCGCGCCGGTCGTTTGGTTCTATCGGGTTGTTTATTGACCTTGGCGGTTCCGACCAGTACACCGGGTATGGCGATAATAATTTCTACTGGCAGACCGATTCCCGCTGGGGCGGCGGTATGGATATTGAGCTTTATCCGCCGGATTCTACCGGGGTAACAGAGGAGGCGGGAAAATGAGTATCAGGCAAAGCCGGGCAGTCATCATCGGTATCATGCTGTTTCTTCTGACTGGTACCGGTTTGGCTCATGCCGAAACTGAGCTCCAGCGAAAAATTGATTCTTTATTTGTGATTGCCTCATCGGGAGAATTGAAATATCGTGATCTTGTTGGTCCGGCAATGGACTCGATAGCCGCTTTGGGTGCTCCAGCGGTGCCGTTCCTGGTTGATAAGTTCACAACCAAGTCTGCACGGGAACGGTGGACAGTGATATGGATTCTCCAGCGAATCGGCAAAGACGCCGTACCATACCTTATCGAGTCCTTGAACCGACCGGACGGGTTGGTGGTGCAACGAGTATGTTGGGCACTGGGAGATATAAAGGATACTTCCGCGGTGGAACCATTGATACGTATAGCCAGTCATACACGCTGGCAAGTTCGTGACCAGGCACTGGGGGCGCTTGGAAAAATTGGAGATAACCGCGCTGAGGATGTCGTTATGCGGGGAATAGACGATGTAATACCACAGGTTCGTAAATCTGCCATTGTGGCTTGTGGACAACTACAAATAACCAAAGCCATTCGCAAGCTGGTTCACCGGTTGGGTGATGAGTTTTACGGTGCTCGTTTTACCGCGGTGCAGTCATTACTGAAACTTGACACTGCAGATGTGTTGCAGGCAATCACCGATTCTATCAATTCCGCCAATGAACTGCTGGGTAATGTCGCCTGCGATGTGCTCGGGAAACTGGGGACAGACAAAGCTCGTGAATTACTGGCAAAAATCGCTCTCTCATCAGAGTTGCCGTCACGCCGGGCTCATGCCGCTGTTTCGCTGGTACACACGGACCCTCTTGACAATTGCGGCTACTGGGCAGGCATTTTACAACATGAAACCGACCGGCTGGTGCGTTTGAAAATAGAGTCAGCCGTAACTGCTGCGACCTCAGATGACACAAAGTAACCTGCATAAGAAACTACACCGTATTAACAATCTTGTTGTTCCGAAAAAAAATAATAATAATCCCTATTCCGCTATCCCTTCCCGGTACCTGCGCATGGTTGACTTTCTCGGTGGTAACCTTATAGAGACCTCAGCCGGAAGTTTTTGCCTTGTCGAAAGAACATATCCATATTCTTATGCTCACGGAAAGATTTCATTACAGGAGCTCCAACATTCCAGCGAATTTCCCCTTTCTGCATTTACTACTGAAGATGAGCCTGTAAACATAAGCATTGCCGACATGCTCTTTCTCGACACGGAAACAACCGGGTTGGGTGGCACCGGAACAGTTGCCTTTCTTATTGGAGCAGGTTTTTTTGATACGATCGGTTTTACTATCCATCAGTATATTATCCCAGATTTTTCAGATGAAGCCGGTATGCTGGAACATCTTCTTGATAAGTTTACCGATAAAACGGTTATCGTCACCTATAACGGCAGCGCATTTGATATTCCGATTATTCGTGACCGGATGATTGTCAACCGTGTTGCCCGCTCTATCCCTTACTCCCGGCATATTGATTTGCTTCACCCTACCCGCCGTCTTTTCCGTCGAAGGCTTCGGGATTGCTCGTTGACCAATATCGAGCGAGAGCTGTTTCACTTTTACCGCGAGGATGACCTGCCCGGATATCTGGTCCCTTCTGTCTATTTCGACTGGCTTGCGGAAGAAACACTGGAAAGTATCGAAAAGGTGATGGAACACAACAGGCTGGATATTGTCTCGCTTTGCTTTTTAACAGCCCTGCTGGCTGATATTTATATCACCGATGGCATGATACTGTCTCATGTTGATGATTTACATTCACTGTCAAAAATACATCACCGCCGGAAAGATTTTCACCGGGTTTTAACGCTAAACAGGCATATTGAACATCTAATCCCTTCCCAATCGGCAGATGATATTATTCTTTTTCATGCCCAGACTTTCAAACGTGCGGGTGAAGTTGAAAAGGCAGTCCCGCTTTGGCAAAATCTCGCCGGTTCATCCAGCCGTGAAGGGTATATTGCCTGTATTGAGCTGGCGAAGTATTACGAACACAACGTACGGGACATACCGAAAGCATATCAGTTTGCATTACAGGCAGAATCTCTCACGAATCTTACTTCTCGCCAGAAGGCTATGGTACACAAGCGGATAAGCAGATTAGCCGCAAAACAGAGATTAAATTCGTAAATTTTATTTCCAAAAATCTTAATGTTCACTCATTCAAGCCGATAATCTGGTAAGTAGGCGTGTAAATTATGATTACAGAATTACAACAGAAAATACTCGACGAACATCAAGAACTTTCGTCATTACCCCAAACACTGGCTGAGGTGCTGAGAGTAATTCGTAACAGCGACTCCTCTGCCCGTGATATAGCCGGTGTTCTGATGAAGGATCCCGGTCTGACTGCCAAGTTGTTACGGCTGGCAAACTCACCATATTTTGGAGCGGGTCGAAAGATATCATCGGTTACTCATGCCGTTATGACAATGGGGTTAAGGGCAACAACAGCCCTGGTTTTGTCAGCATCGATTTACGATTTAACCGGGCACTGGGAAGGAACTTTAGACCGGCTGCGGTTTTGGCGGCATTCACTTAGCGTGGCAATAGCCGCCCGCGAGATTGCCGAAAAAATTAACCACGAATGTCCCGAAGAAGCTTTTGTCTGCGGTTTGTTGCATGACCTCGGATTGCTCGTGCTGGAAAAGTCGTTCCCGGAGCGGTTTCTCCGGTTATGGGAACTGACCGAATCCGGAGAAAACCTGCTGTCAGCGGAGGAACATCACTGGGGAACCAACCATGCCCGGGTTGGGCAATTCCTCCTTGAACAGTGGCAGCTTCCCGAATCTATTTGTCGAGCGGTCGGGAAACATCATGACCAGTTCTCAACCGATGATTTCAGCACTGAGAATCAACTTCCCCAAGTAGTAGCGCTTGCCAATATCATTACCCCATATAGCATGACAAAAGTTCGGCTGATTACCGATGAAACACTTCTTCGGAAAGAAATGCTCTCCAACAACCTGAAACTATCGGAGGGGTTGACAGATATTGAAGAACGCATATCGGAGCTGACCAGTGCTGAAGCTCACTACCTTGACATAGATATCGGAACCAGCGAGGACATGCTTACCGAGGCGAACCGTATGCTCTTCCGTCAATACCTGACGGTTGAAAAGCTGTTGCGGGAAAACCGTGCAATGCAGGAAAAAATCGCCCGTGCCCGACTTGAAAAAGCAGCCCTGAAAACAATAAAAACCATTACGGCGACATTCAATCATTATATCAATAATGCCATCGGGACCATTCTCGGGCGAGCCCAGCTTGTACAAGAGAATTTGAAACGCGGAAATTGTATCGACAAGACCAATGACACCGAACGCGCTATGGACGTTATTATCAAAGGGGTTCAAACAATAAGCTCCGTTATGGATGAGCTGATTAATCTTTCCTCGTTCGAGACAACCGTGTACCATGATGACACATATATTATCGACATTGAAAAGCGGATAAAAGAACGAGTCGAAGAATTGGAAAAAATCTCGGTTGTCAGTTAACCGGCAAAATATATTCCCGACACACAACAACACCATCACTATTCAGTAACGCTCCTGCCAGTTATTACTATATGCAGGACATACTGTTAGGAGTTCCAACCCGGAAAAACCTCGGCTGCAAAATGTATAACAGTATGATTGCGAAAGAACCCGGAATTGTTTTTATTGTACGAAAATACAAATAAACAAGAGAGAATATGAAAAATATAATTACGAAGATATTCGGTACCAAGCATGAACGCGATGTCAAGAAATTGATGCCGATAGTTCATGAAATAAACGAGCACTACGAAAAACTCCATGACCTCAGCGAAGAAGAGTTAGTCGGGAAAACCGAGGAATTCAGGAAACGGCTCGCTGAAGGTGAAACTCTCGATGATATCCTGCCCGAAGCGTACGCGGTGGTCAAAGAAGCCTGTCGCCGTCATCTCGGGCAGACCTGGAATGTTTGTGATGTTCCCACTGAATGGAATATGGTCCATTTCGATGTGCAGCTTATCGGCGGTATCGCTTTGCACCAGGGGAAGATTACGGAAATGGCAACCGGTGAAGGAAAAACTCTGGTGGCAACACTTCCCTGCTACCTTAATGCCCTCACCGGCAAGGGTGTCCATATAGTCACGGTCAATGACTACCTCGCTCGTCGTGATAGTGAGTGGATGGGTCAAATTTACCGCTATCTCGGGTTAACAGTGGGAGTTATCCAGAATGAAATGACCAATGCCGAACGCCGTGAGATGTATAAATGCGATATCACTTTCGGAACCGCCAATGAATTCGGGTTCGATTACCTCCGTGATAATATGGCACAGACTATTGAAGACCGTGTCCATCGCAATTTCTACTATGCCATCATCGACGAAGTTGACTCTATTCTGATTGATGAAGCACGGACCCCGTTGATTATTTCCGGTCAAGTGGAATCGAGCGCAAACGACCGTTACCGTGAAATGAAACCAACAGTAGAAAGATTGGTTCGTAAGCAAACACTCCTGATAAACGATATGCTGGCTAAAGCGGAGAAGCTCATCAAGGGCGGCAAAGCTGAGGATGAATTCGAAGCCGGGATATTGCTTCTGGCAGCAAACCGCGGCGCTCCTAAAAATAAACGGCTGCTGAAAATCCTCAAAGAACCGGGGATGAAAAAGCTCATGAGTGATGTGGAAGCATCTTTCATGCGCGACAAAAAGCTGCACGAAATCGATGACCGCCTGTATTACTTTATTGATGAACGTGAACATTCTATCGCTCTTACTGACCTGGGAACCGCTCAACTGAGCCCGGAAGAACAAAAGATGTTCGAAATACCGGATATCTCAACCATGCTATCTGAAATAGAAGGCGACACCTCGCTTTCACCGGAAGAACGGCAGAAAAAAACAGATGAAATCTACCGTGTTCATGCCGAGCGTTCTGAAAAAGTCCATGCTATCAACCAGCTTTTGCGGGCATACTCACTCTATGAAAAAGATGTAGAATATGTCCTGCAAGATGGCAAAGTTATGATTGTCGATGAGTTTACCGGGCGTATTCTCCCCGGAAGACGCTACTCCGATGGGTTACATCAGGCAATTGAAGCAAAGGAAGGGGTGAAAATAGAAGCAGAGTCACAAACCCTGGCATCAATTACCCTTCAGAACTATTTCCGTATGTACGAAAAACTGGCAGGCATGACCGGTACTGCAGAAACCGAGGCACAGGAATTCTGGGATATCTACAAGCTCGATGTATTGGTAGTACCGACTAACAAGCCGGTTATCCGTGATGACATGGAAGATAAGATATACCGGACACGGCGTGAAAAATACAATGCCATCATCAAGGAGATAGTAGAAAAGCACAAGGAAGGCAGACCTATTCTGGTTGGTACGACATCGGTTGATGTTTCCGAAACACTTTCACGAATGTTGAAACGAACCGGCATCAAACACAATGTACTCAATGCCAAGCATCACCAGCGGGAAGCAGAAATTGTCGCCCATGCCGGTGAAGCGGGAGCCGTGACTATCGCAACCAACATGGCAGGTCGTGGTACTGATATCCGCCTTGGTCCCGGAGTAAAAGAAAAGGGCGGTCTGCATATCATCGGAACAGAGCGACATGAAGCACGCCGTATTGACCGGCAGCTGCGCGGTCGTGCCGGACGTCAGGGTGATCCCGGGTCATCGTTGTTTTTCCTGTCACTGGAAGACGACCTCATGCGCCTGTTTGGTGGCGACCGGCTGGGTTCCATCATGGACCGCCTGGGTGTTCAGGAAGGTGAGGTTATTACTCACAAGATGGTTACCAAAGCTATCGAACGTGCCCAGAAAAAAGTGGAAGCCCAGAACTACGCCATTCGTAAACATACGCTTGATTACGACGATGTAATGAATGTGCAGCGGTCGTGGATTTACGAGCGGCGACTGGCAGCACTGGAACGACCCTCTATCAAGGAAGAAGTAGTCGAGCTTATCGAGGATGTTCTTACTGATTTAATTCAAGAATACTGCCCGGAGAAACAACACCCCGA
>JAJRZL010000024.1 GCA_024275255.1 Candidatus Zixiibacteriota bacterium
GACAGGGTATGCTTCGCTCGATTCAGCCATACGTGCTGTTGCGTCGGGGGCGTATGATTACCTGATGAAACCGGTTGAATTCAATTACCTTGAGCTTGCCGTAAAACGGGCACTTGAAAAACGTCGCAACGATTTAGCCCGAATACAATTATTGGAAGAGCTCAAGCTTTCCAATATCATTTTGCAACGACGCATCGGAGAGTTGAACGCCCTCTATGAAGCCGGCAAATCCATTGGCTCCACGGCGAACCTCAAAGAACTCCTGCGACAGATAGTTGTGTTGGCATCCACTGTGACCGAGGCACAGGTTGGTTCGATTATGCTTGTCGATGATAACAAGGAATACCTTACTATTGAAGCTGCCATCGGACTTGATCCAGAGATTATTGAAACTACCCGTTTGCCGATTGGGGAGTCCATTGCCGGCAAAGTAGCCCAAAATGGAGAGCCGTTGATTGTCGAAGATGTGGAAAAAGATGAGCGGTTTCAGCGTATCAATAAAGAGAAATACGGGGCGGCATCGCTGCTTTGTTGTCCGTTGCGGATAAAGAACAAAGTTATCGGTGTCATTAACATGGCGAATAAACAGGGGAATGAAACATTCACTCAAAACGACCTTCGGCTTTTAACTACATTTGCTTCACAGGCTGCCGTGGCGGTGGATGATGCGCACCAGTTTGAGCGGAATCGACGGCGGCTCACCGAGTTTGAAATCCTGCATGAAATCAGCAGTCAGTTGCCGTCAATTCAGTCATTAACGGATTTCAGGAAATTACTCATCGAGAAACTAACCCGCGTATTTCCCATTTCCTATTCTATCTGGTTTGACTGGGATAATGATACAAAAATGTTGCATCCTCGCGGGGTTCATGGTGATGTGGATATCCCCTTGACCGATAGCGGCAGTATTGATCTCCGTCGTATAACACGTGAAGATATCGCTATTGGTCCTCTTGATACACGTGTTATTGATCCGTTTAATATTCCGGCATTGACAACATATCTTTCGGAACAATTGAAAGGAAAAAGCAATTTCCCCACTCCCCGGCGTGCATATATGGCGATTCCGATAAAGCGACGTAATGAATTTGCCCATGTGTTCTGCCTTGGGGCAAATAGTGATCATGCGTATAGCCCTGATGATATATCACTGGCGAGACTGGTTATTTCTCAGGCGGCGCTCTTGTTTGAAAAAGAGCAATCCCTGCTCAATGCCACCCGGTTGATGACCATGGGAAATATGATTTCTGAAATATCGCATGATTTGAGAAAGCCGCTGACCTCTATAAAAGGGGGGTTGCAGGTATTCAAAATGAAGCATCCTGAAATAGCAGGCGATTCTGAAATATTCAAAATGGCTGAGGAAGAAATTCACCGGATGAATGAACTGGTCCGTGAACTGGTTGATTTTTCCAATCCCAATAAATACCATACCGAAATTGTCGATATGCGTCAGATAGTAGCCCGTGCCGCGGAATTGGTCGGTCCCGATCTGCGTAAGAAAAATATTACATTTGAAATGGAATTTGAAGAGGCTGACTGGGATGTGGTGGTCAATAAGAACCAGATCCTGGAAACATTACTCAATTTGTTTCTTAACGCCAGTGATGCCATGCCCAACGGCGGCACATTACGAGTACATGGGTTAGTCGAAAAGCCGGAACATAAAAAAGAAGATTTCCTCGCAATAAAAATTATCGATACCGGCGTAGGAATAAAAAAAGGCGATATTTCCAAGATTTTTGACCGATACTATACAACCAAGGAAACCGGCACCGGGCTTGGGTTAGCTGTAGTGGAGCGTATCATTTCCGCCCACAATGGTACCTTGCACGTACATTCCGAAGAAGGTAAAGGCTCGACTTTTACCCTGTATTTTCCGTACTACCGCAAGTAACCATGCAGAGTATTGCGGAATATCCGCAAATAATTTATAATTATCCCTTGATTTAATCGAGTGTATGCCGATACATTATGCAAAAGAGAACATAATATGATAAAGCCAAAGACCAAAATACTTATTATTGATGATGACCCCAAGGTTTCCTGGATTCTCAGCGAGGGATTATCCTCGCGGTTTGAGTTTGTTTCTGCACATGATGGTATCGAGGGGTTACAAATGGTCTCCACCGAAAAGCCCGACCTCATTCTCCTTGATATAAAAATGCCCGGTATGACCGGTCTTGAAGTTTTGGAAAAGCTGAACAAACTGGAAAACCGCCCCGAAGTGATTATGGTATCCGGGCATGGTGATACTAATTATGTGGTGGAATCAATAAAGCTTGGGGCTGCCGAATTTGTTACCAAACCGTTTGATGTTCAGGAAATTGAAATACATATCAACGGGGTGCTGGAACGAAGCAAACTGAAAAAGGAAGTTGATCAGTTAAAATCGGAATTGGAAGTAAAGAACAACTGGGCAAACTTTATCGGTGACTCGCAAGCAATGCAGAAGGTAAAAGAGGTTATCGAACAGGTTGCCGATTCTGAACTGACAGTGTTGATAAGAGGAGAATCCGGGACCGGGAAAGAAATTGTTGCCCGTTCTTTGCACCAGCTTTCCAGCAGAAGAAGTAAACCGTTTTTGAAAGTCAACTGTGCGGCAATACCGCGTGATTTGCTTGAAGCGGAATTATTTGGATATGAAAAAGGCGCTTTTACCGGTGCCCATAAAACCAAACAGGGACGGTTTGAGCTGGCCCATAAAGGAACTATTTTCCTTGATGAAATCGGTGACATGCCGCTTGAGCTGCAATCAAAATTGCTGCAAGTATTGGAGCAACAGGAGTTTATTCGGGTAGGTGGGGTGCAGACTATTCATGTAGATGTTCGTATTATTTGTGCTACCAATAGAAATCTCGAACAGGCGATTAAGGAACAGGGGTTCCGTGATGATTTGTTCTATCGTCTGAATGAGATAACAATTTTCCTCCCTCCGCTGAGAAATCGTCCGGAGGATGTCCCGTTGCTGGTTACCCATTTTCTGCAGAAGTATAATGACTTGTATGGCAAAAGTTTGACCGAGTTGAGCCAGCCGGTTATGGATAAGTTACAATCTTTCCACTGGCCCGGTAATGTCCGTCAGCTTGAAAATATGATAAAACAAATTGTCGTTCGCGGAGAAGAGTCAATTATCAATGATTTGATTGATTCCTCTGCTGTTAATGTTCTGCCTTCCGATTCATCTTATCCTGTCAGGCAAACTGTTACCGAGCAGGTTAATCCATCATCGGAAAATAACGATGATGATGAACATACGTACTCACTAAAAGTTCGGATAGGGAAGAAGGTTGCCGAGGAAGAGAAAAAGCTTATAGCTGAAGTCCTTAATAAAACAAACTGGAACCGGCGCAAAGCAGCTGATATGCTTCAAATCAGCTATCGTTCACTACTTTACAAGATTAAAGATTACCAGCTTAACACCATAAAATAACTAAATATAACATATCATCAGCTTTACAAAATGTGCAGTATTCTGCATAATATTGAAAAGATAATTCAACTGCTTCCCATAGTCATATTCTTTGGATACTCGCGCACCTTTTTATCGCTGTCGTCTTAATATATTGTCAATAAACAAGATAGCACTTGCCTCTCGTTGGGAAATAATTTCAAAACAGAAACATTTTCCTCATTTCTTTGCTGAAAAACGGGGCGGAATGATTATTGCTGTTAAATAATTGAACAGGTGTAAGTAGATAAATAAAACGCGCGGTGGTTATGGCTGATGTATCGTTTTTTGACAGAATTGATTTAGAACTTAAAAGAGCAAAGCGATACTCTGTCTTTGTTTCTATGCTCCTTGTAGATTTGTCGTTTGTAGAGGAGTATTGTATCAAAGAAAATAAAAGAATTATCGATGAAATTTATAATCTGATACGTTCCCAAATCCGTGTTGTTGATTTTGCGTCGGTTATTGATAAATATACTATCGGTTTTCTCTTTCCTGAAACATCACGTCAGGGAGCCGAAATAGTAGCCCGCCGGATTAACGATATTATTCGTCAATATTTGTCAAAACAGAACGGCTGTCTGAAAGGACGGATAATTCCCATGGAGATGGCATCGTTCCCTGATGCCGCTGGTAATAAGACTATAACCGAATTTTTAAGAGAATACACGGAGGTTACCAGAAACTAAACCTCTGTGTTTTTGTACCTCCCATTCCCATGGAAGATTGCCCTCCCCTCCGGGCGATCTTCCTTTTTTAATGGAAAAAAGCGGAAAAAGTTCAATAATATTTGAAACAAACGGGTAAAAGTTTGGGTGACAGATGAAATAAATAATGTTATCCTGTCAACCGGATAGATTGTGTAATGTATCTTTGGATATGAACCCTGATTCAATGGGCCGCAATAATATGAAAATGTCTAAAAAGGCGATGATAAAAAACTTTTTCAAAATGGAAGCTGCTGGTGGTATTTTATTGGTTAGTACCGCCCTGCTGGCAATTTTAATAGCTAACTCACCATTGTATTCATACTACACTTTTCTTATCGATACTCCTTTTATGATAAAAATAGGGACAATGGAGCTGAACAAACCATTATTGCTGTGGGTCAACGACGGTCTCATGGCAATATTTTTTCTGCTTGTAGGTCTTGAATTAAAAAGAGAGTTTGTCGAAGGGGAGTTATCGGATATAAAGAATATCATATTACCGGGGTTGGGTGCTTTTGGGGGCATGGCGGTACCGGCGATTATCTATATTTCCCTTAATAGCAATGATCCCATGGCTATGAGAGGTTGGGCAATTCCCTCGGCTACCGATATTGCTTTCGCCCTTGGTGTGCTTTCCCTGTTGGGTTCCCGAGTTCCTACTATTCTCAAAGTTTTCCTCACATCTATTGCAATTTTTGATGATATCGGTGCTATTGTGATTATAGCATTATTTTACACGAGCAAAATATCTTTAACGCCTTTAATTGTGACTGGTGTCTGCATTGCTATTCTGTATCTTTTTAATCGTCGTGGAATAGTTACTAAAAGTATGTATATAATCATTGGAGTGGTGATGTGGGTTGCCATGCTCAAGTCAGGTGTCCATGCCACTCTTACCGGTGTTATTTTAGCTATGTTTATCCCCATGAGAACACGGACTAATCCCGATGTCTCACCTTTGAAGAGCATGGAACATGACTTACACTCGGCGGTAGCCTATATCATCCTGCCGGTATTTGCTTTTTTCAATGCGGGGGTAAATTTGCGAGGTATGGGGCTGGACCAGGTATTTCATAGTGTGCCGCTTGGCATTGCTCTTGGCTTATTTTTCGGAAAACAAATCGGGGTTTTGGGCTTTTGCTGGCTGGGGGTGAAATTGCGGATTACCAAATTACCGAAAGAAATGCCGTTTATGTCGCTGTACGGTATCGCTGCCCTTTGTGGGATTGGGTTTACTATGAGCTTGTTTATCGGTTCCCTTGCTTTCGAGGAAACAGTAGGCAACCAGGTATTTGATGAGCGCCTGGGCATTATCCTCGGCTCCCTGTTTTCCGGTATATTGGGTTACTTGGTCCTTCGGAAGAGCTTACGTCACCGATTATCACAATAATAACTCTCTGCTTTTTGGCATAACTATTGTTGGTATGAAAAATTAGTTATCCGCAACTTTTCGAGGAGAGTTTCAATACTCAAAAAAAGCCAGAAGCACAAGGCTCCTGACTTTCGAATATAAAGTTTTTTCTGCTTAGAGAAAAATCTTACCACCCCAATATCTGCTCAAGGTTTTTGTTTATTTTTTCTATCCGCTGTTGGTAATCGGCTTTCTTGGTTTTTTCCCGTTCTATTACTTCCGAAGGAGCATTAGCGAGAAAATCGGCATTGGCGAGTTTCTTTGATATCTTTTCAAGCTGGGTTGTCAGGTTGTTCAGCTCTTTTTCCAAACGTTTCTTTTCAACATCAATATCAATCAAACCTTCCAATGGAACAAAAATCTCTGCTCCGGAAATAACGGTCGATGCCGAAAGGGGCGGTTTCTTAATATCGGTCCCCGTATGCAAATTTTCAACCCGTGCCAGGGAACGGAAATAATCAATATGATTTTGCAGCAGCTCACCAAATGCCGGATCATCGACACGAATAAACAAATCCGACTTTTTACCCGGAGGAACGTTCAACTCCGAACGAACCGAGCGAACTGCCGTTACCACCGTTTGTATCTGTTCCAGTTTTTGTTCGAGGGCATTGTCAATATATTTACCGGTTGACTTGGGCCAGGGACCATACATGATGGTAGCATCACTTGATTCATCGAGATTTCTTAAATCAAGGTATATCTTTTCAGTTACAAATGGCACAAACGGATGAAGCAAAAGGATAATCTGGTTCAGTACATAGGTAGCGACATTCAAAGAACCCTCACGAATAGGAACTCCCGGAACATCAGGTTTTATCAGTTCGATATACCATGAACAGTAATCATTCCAGACAAAATTGTAGAGTGTTTTTGATGCGGCAGAGAGCCGAAATTCACGGAAATACTTGTCGACAGTTTCAATAGTTCGTTCCAGTCGTGAAAGAATCCAGCGATCGAAAATTACCAGGTCATCGTCATCAACGGAGTCGATGACCGGTTTTCTCCCGTTCAAACGCATAAGAACAAACCGGGAAACCTGATGCAGCTTGTTGATAAAATTACGACCGCCTTCAAAGGTATTTTTACTTATCCACGGGTCCTGGCCATCGGGTGTTGCCAAAGTCAAAGAAATACGCAGGGCATCGCTCCCGTATTTCTCGATTATTTCCAACGGGTCGATACCGTTACCGAGTGATTTGGACATTTTAACCCCGTTGGCATCGCGAACGGTTCCGTGGATATAGACATCTGAAAATGGCGCCTGTCCCATGAACTCATACCCGGACATGACCATCCGCGCCACCCAGAGGAAAATTATCTCCGAAGCCGTCACCAGCACTTTGGTGGGATAAAACTTTTTCAGTTCCGGAGTTTCATCGGGCCACCCCATCGTCGAGAAGGGCCAGAGCCATGATGAAAACCAGGTATCCAACACGTCGGTATCCTGAGTCAGTGTTTCCGGGTCATATCCGGGACACTGGTCGGCAGTGGGACGTTCCGAGGAGACGAACATCGTACCGTCTTCCGCATACCAGATTGGAATACGATGACCCCACCAGAGTTGACGAGAAATACACCAGTCACGTATATTCTCCATCCAATGAAGGTATGTTTTCGACCAGTAATCAGGATGAAAACGAATTGTACCGTTTTTCACTGCTTCAATAGCCGGTTTTGCCATTTCCGACATTTTCACAAACCATTGGTCAGAAAGATATGGCTCCACAACATTATGACAACGATAACAGGTGCCGGCTGCAAGCTGGTACTTTTCGGTCTTTTCGAGGTGTCCTTTTTTCCGCAGATCTTCGAGTAGTTGTTTGCGGGCTTCGTATCGGTCAAGTCCCTTGTACTTCCCGGCATTTTCATTGAGAGTGCCATTGGTATTGAGGATATTGATTTCCTCAAGATCGTGTCGTTTGCCGATTTCAAAGTCGTTGGGGTCGTGGGCAGGGGTAACCTTGACAACCCCGGTTCCAAATTCCGGGTCAACATAACTGTCAGCAACAATAGGTATTTCCCGCTCAAGAATAGGGAGGATAACTGTTTTTCCGATATATTTTTTGTACCGGGAATCCTTTGGTGCAACCGCCAGTGCAGTATCGCCCAGCATGGTTTCCGGGCGGGTTGTCGCCACGGTAAGGTACTCGTCTGAGCCTTTTAATTTATACTTGATATACCAAAGATGGCTGTCAATTTCTTCGTGTTCGACTTCATCGTCGGAGAGAGAAGTCTGACAGGATGGACACCAGTTGACAATGCGATGTCCTCGGTATATCCAGCCTTTTTCATAGAGATGCTTGAACACCTCGGCAACGGCATGTGATAATCCCTCATCCAGTGTAAAACGGGTACGGGACCAGTCACAACTGCATCCCAGTTTCTTGAGCTGGTTGAGAATTTTATCTTTATTCGTGTATGCCCATTGGCGAGTACGCTCGAGGAATTTCTCACGCCCCATCTCACGGCGGGTGGTTCCTTCTTTGGTAACCTGTTTTTCAACTATAACCTGAGTTGCAATACCGGCATGGTCCGCTCCGGGTATCCACTCGGCTTCGTAATTATCCATCCTGTAACGACGGATAAGTATGTCCTGTATGGTGTTATTCAGGGCATGTCCCAGATGAAGAACATCCGTGCAGTTGGGCGGAGGAATGACAATCGAATATGGTTATTTCGGTGAGTTGGGATCACCGACAAACACATTCATGGTCAGCCAGCGCTGGTACAGGCGGTCTTCGACTTCTTTCGGGTTATACGCCTGAGACTTCTTTGTCTGTATCTCGTTTTGCTTGCTCATTGCATGCTTATTCCGTATACTCGCCGGATAAAACCGGACTATGGATTTTAAGGTTCCAATTATACTGGTGAGGGTGACATTTGTCAAGAAATGAACACCTTCTCACTTTAATCGCCATATCGGCAGGAATAGGATACTGTGAATAGTATTTCAGATAAAAAAGAAAAGGTTCTCAACCCTCATACCGACCCTTTCAAGCGGTTAGTGCTCCTTATGGAGGTACTTCGCTCCCCGGAGGGGTGCTCATGGGACCGAAAACAGACGCACCGAAGTTTACTTCCGTATCTTATTGAAGAGACCTATGAAGTTGTGGAGGCAATCGAAACCGGTGATAACGGCGAACTCAAGGAAGAACTGGGAGATTTACTGTGTCAGGTTGTGTTCCATGCGCAATTGGCAAAAGAGGATGGAGCGTTTACCCTTGATGATGCTGTTACTCATATTGTTGAGAAATTGATAGCGCGTCATCCCCATGTCTTCGATGATAAAAAGGAGCTTTCCCCCAAACAGGTGCGTGATCAATGGGAACAGATAAAAATTGATTCCGGTGAGAAAAAAACCGTACTCTCCGGTATTCCAAAATCTATGCCGGCGTTGACCATGGCGTTTCGTATCGGAGAGAAAGCGGGTGGTGTGGGGTTTGATTGGAAGCAAAGCGAAGATGTCCTTGAGAAGCTTGAAGAAGAGTTGTCAGAAATAAAGCAAGCGGTGCAATCGAAGGATAAAACCCGCATTACAGAGGAAATTGGTGATTTATTGTTTGCTGTGGCATCATTGGCTCGAAAACATGAAATTGACCCGGAACGTGCTCTCAAGCTGGCATTGGATAAATTTTCCGCTCGTTTTCATAAAATGGAAGAACACATCGCATTCCAGGGAAAACGGTTTCAGGACTACACCCTTGAAGAATTAGAAGATATCTGGCAAAACATAAAAAATTAACCCGCAGGGAAATATTTTCCTACTTCCTGGTAAAACAAATTTCAGAGAAGTGTGTGCTGTTATGAAACTATTTTAGTTTTACCATAATATAAAGGAGATAAAAAACGATTTTGAGGTTCGAGTTTTATTAGTAAAAAATATTTTTTTATATTGTTTTTAATTTTGGTGAATTTTAGCTTCCTATGTTGAGTACGCATAAATATAGAACAGAGGAGTGTTAGTATAGATAGATAGTGATACGGAAATCTCTCGGATGAGATGAAACGAAATGTGATGGTATGAAATCATCGTAAAGGAGGTATGCCTATGGTTTGATAACAGTACTGTATGTCGAAGGTATTACGTATTGTAAAAGATGAAATGATTTTTGGTACTATAATTAACCTTTATATAGAGGATTGAAAAATGAAACGAATACTCTTTATCGTGTGCGCCTTATTATTTTTGATGGCGTTTAATTCATTTGCCACCGAAACTCGTGTCCTGACGATCGGTGACAACAACAATGTAGTGCTCGATGAAGCCAATATCTGGCTGTACCCGTCTCGTGTCGTGGATTATCCCAATCTCGCTATCGGTGAATTTTCCCGCTATACTTCCGGTAGTGATAATTTTACCGATTTTGGTATTCACTGGAAAGTAAAACGTGAACGCTCATGGGTTTTGGCGTCGTACTTCTCCGTATTGCCGGAATACAACCCTTCAGATGCCTTTGGTGGTTCGCTTATTCCCTTTGATTCCACTATGCTTGATAACCGCCGGATCAATCTGTTCTATGGTACGGAATTGGGTGGGAACAATATCGGTTTACATTTTGGGCTTATCCACTCCAGCCGCACCGCTGACTATACCGGGAACCAATACAAGGAATCATTCAACTATATGAACTTTGACCTTGGCATGACCCCGACAAGCGGGCTGTGGGATGTTTCTGCCGGCATCGGTATTGGCGCCTGGACTGATAAGGATGCTGATGGCAATACCGAAACTGATGAAGATGGTTTTTATGACATGCACGTGATTGGCCGTGGGTTCTGGCAGGCAAATCCTGATTATACGTTTGTGCCTCATGCCGGGATTTACTACAGCAACCGTGGTGTCAAGAACTACATGATCGATACGGTCGGTGCCACAAATCCCCTTTCTTCTCTTGACTTGACTGAAAAGAATAAGGTTACCGTTATGGATTTGGGTCTCGGTGTCAATTATACTCCGGCAACAAATGTTTTTGCGGTGGCTGATTTTGGATTCATGTATGCTCAGCAGAAACAAGAAAACGATACCACCGGCAGTTATGGTGGTCCGGCTTTACCTGATGAGCAAAAAATGACTACCTGGTTCTTCCCTTATTTCAAAATCGGTATTGATGCCGATATCTTCCGCTGGCTCGATTTCCGTGCCGGTGCTACCAGCTACTGGACGAGTGAGACCGAGGAAGTTAAGGGAGCTACCAAGTTCAACCGGAGATTCCCGAATAATGATACTTACCTTGGTTTCGGTTTCCATTGGGGCCGTCTCCATGTGGATACCTATACCGATCCGACTCTCTTCCTGAAAGGCTTTAACTTCATATCCGGTGAAAACAATAACATGAACTTCCGGATTTCCGCTGTCTATGAAATGATGTAAGTCAGCACATATAGCTTAAAAAGCCCGGTTAAATTTTAACCGGGCTTTTTTTGTAAAAAGCAGCAATAAAAAAAGCAGGCTATGAAACCTGCTTTTTTTCAAATAATTTGTTTTGGTATTATCAATCAGGTTCAATCAGGAAAAGTGGTTGTCCAAACTCTACCGGTTGAGCATTTTCTACCAGTATCTTGACAACACGACCATTGACTTCCGATTCGATTTCGTTCATCAATTTCATAGCTTCAACAATACACACCACCTGTCCCACCGTGATTTTCTGATTCAATGACACGTATGGATCGGCATCAGGAGCCGGAGCTGCATAGAATGTGCCGACCATGGGTGATTTAATCGGAACCAGTTTATCTGATTCCTGGGCAGTGGCGGCTGGTTCTGTTGCTGGGGTAGTCGCTACCGGAGCGGGGGCTGGTGCCGGTGCTGCCTGTGGTTGTGCCTGGATTACCGTGGCGGGGGTTCCGTTTCCGTTGGAAGCGGCTGTGCCACGATGAATTATTTTGACTCGACGTCCCCAACTGGAGACCTCAAGTGATTCGATGTCCGATTCTTCAACAAGCTGTATTAATTTTTTTATATACTGTTCATTCATCCCGTTTACCTCAATGATTTTGCTCCCGGAATTGGGATGATTCCGTATGTGCGACTCCATGCCGCATAGCAACTAATTATACACTATTAGATTTATATCTCCAACAATTTTTTTGTAGCTTTGTTCAGTACTTTACACCCCGTTCTGGTAACTAAAACATCATCTTCGATGCGGACCCCACCCCAACCCGAAATGTAAATACCCGGTTCAACCGTGACTACATGGTTAGGTTTGAGAATGTCGTCTGATAAGGGGGATAAACGAGGTCCAATATGAACAAAATAACCGATACCATGTCCGGTGCCATGCCCAAAGTACTTCCCATATCCTGACCGTGTGATAACTTTGCGAGCAGCGTCATCGACTGCCTTTCCACTTGTCCCGGCTTTAACCTTTTTTATTCCAGCAAGTTGTGCCCGCAGGACGATATTGTATATTTTTTTCTGACGGGCAGTAGCTTTGCCTACTACGATTGTCCGGGTAATATCCGAGACATAGCCATTGACGGTTGCGCCAAAATCGAATGTGACAAAGTCCCCTTTTTTCAGTTTTTTAGCGGAAGCGACCCCGTGTGGCAGGGCGGAACGGTAACCGGAGGCAATAATTGTTTCAAACGCAGGCTTTTCCGACCCCAGCATAATCATCTGATATTCCAGTTCCGCAGCGATATCTCGTTCTTTCACACCGGGTTTGACCAGTTGCAGTACTCGAGAAAACGCAGTATCCGATATTTCGACTGCTTTCCGGATATGTTGTAGCTCCTCTTTTTCTTTTACCCAGCCAAGGTCACTCAGGGCGGAATCGGTTTTTACGAAGATTGCCTGGGACCATACATGACGCAGTTTCCCCAGTTCCTGTACTGTAAGATGCGCCGAATCAATACCGAAACGACAATTTTTTGGGGCGAGCTGCTGGAAATCTTTTAGGGCATCAAGAGCAGAGCCTTTGACAATATGTACTTTCACCCCTTTAATCTGTTTCCTTGCCTGGTCCGTATAGCGTGAATCAGTGAAGAAATCAGCCCGTTTGGGACCGATAACGAGTAAGCCGGTGGAACCTGAAAAACCGGTAATATACCGTAAGAGACTGAACCGGCTGTCCATCCAGTCAGAGTGAATCAGGATGAGACCATCCAGATTTTCGGCTTGCAGTTTTTTTCGTAATTCCCGGATGCGTTTCACTGACATGATAATTCCCTTTATAAAAAATAGACTTTTTTTCAATATTTGGTCTTGGATATTTCCTTTACCAGGTTGGTTGTAGATTTTCCCCGGGTCAGGCGAATCCGTTTTACCGTTCCTCCATAGGATTGAACAATATCCGCTCCGACAATTTCGTTGAGCTGATAATCCGCACCTTTTACCAGGATATCCGGTTTGATGGTTTTAATCAGTTGTTCCGGTGTATCCTCTCCAAAGATAACAACATAATCAACTGCTTGTAATGCCAGGAGAATAGCTGCACGGTCGGTTTGCTTTTGTATGGGTCGCCCTCTCCCTTTCAGGCGACGAACGGAGGCGTCACTATTGACACCGACAATCAATAGGTCACCAAGTTCTTTTGCCTTCGATAAATACTCTACATGTCCCCGGTGGAGAATGTCGAATACTCCATTTGTAAATACTATCGTTTTTTGTTGTGAGCGAATTTTTTTTACCAGTACGGGAAGTTCAGTTCGTTTTATAAGGTTTGTAAGCAACATATTTATAAAAAGCAGGTGTAGCGCTTTCTTTGCCTATTCTCTTAAACAATCAGTTCGTTACAGCACTGACAAGGTTTCCGTTTTTTATATTGCGTTCCAATTCCTTGCGGAGCTGTGCCTTGGTTACGGTGGCGGTTCCTACTTCCGCAACGGTAAGCCCGGCGGCAGCATTGGCAATCACGGCTGCTTCCGTCAGGGTTGCACCGGCACAAACAGCGGCAACAAAAGTGGCAATAACCGTATCACCGGCACCGGTAACATCAAATACCTTGCGGGCAAACGTGGGAATATGGGTCGGATCTGCTCCGGTTTGAAATAATGACATCCCATCACTACCGCGGGTAATCAATATGGAGCGAGCCTCAAGCTGTGACAAGAGTCCGTTCCCGACCGCCAGCAGGTCAGCTTCTGTTTTAATACGCCTGCCAAAAGCAAAGCCGGCTTCGTGGTGATTGGGGGTGATAACGGAGACTCGTCGGTAATTATGAAACCGTGTTTCCATCGGGTCAACCGCAACGAAAATATCTTTTTTCTCACATGCTTCGATAACCTTCTGTAACAATGAAGTCGTAATAACCCCTTTGCCGTAGTCGGAGATAATAACAGCGCCGATATCATCAATCATGTCCGTAAATCGATGGAATAATTTCCGTTCGACATCGGTGCTCAGGTCATGCCTGTTTTCCCGGTCAGCACGGACAATCTGCTGGCTGTGGGCGATAATTCTGGTTTTTATTGTGGTCTGGCGGGATTTATCATGAATAAGAAAGTCGGGGCTGATATTTTTATTTTTCAGCAACTGGCTGAGTTTAATACTGGCTTCATCTTCACCTACCGTGCCGAGAAGAATCGGTTCATCCCCAAGGGAGC
>JAJRZL010000025.1 GCA_024275255.1 Candidatus Zixiibacteriota bacterium
GAAGCAACAACTCAAAGGAGATGGAGGAAGTCATGAAACATCTAATCACACTTACAGCTCTGGTTTTACTGGCTGCGACAGCTTATTCATCGCAGCTGCCATCCGGGAAACAGGGTATCATGAAAATGAATTCTTTTGGTGTCGGGTTGGGCATACCCTACGGTGTCCTGGGAGCAAGCGTTGATGTCAATGTTGCCCCTAAACTAAATGTCACCTTGGGAGTAGGAACTACTGTTTTAGCCGGAATAGGATATAATTTTGGTTTGAAATATTTCTTCACACCACCCAACCGCACTTTTCGTCCCAGAGTTTCGGCTTATTATGGGGTGAACAGTATGATTCAGGTTCAGGGTTCACTGACCGGACCGAATAACCATTGGTCATCAAAAGATGATACTGTTGATCCCCAAGCGGCAAGCCAACAGGCCTGGCGATCATCAGTTCTTGATGACGCGGAAAGTTTCAAAGGGTTTTCTCTTGGTATTGGGGCTCAGTGGATGTGGGGTAAAACCAAGTCCAATGGTCTTGATTTCGATATCATGTTGATTGCAACCACAGGTCTTGATGTGGATGAATTCCGTGCTGCTGGTTTGGATGTTACTGAACCTGGACGGGTGAAGATATCGATTGGTTATCGTCATTCCTTCTAAGTCACTTACCTGAACCTATCCGGTAAAAAAGATTGTACGCGGTGGTTGAGGATAAGGGAGCGACAAATTAGTTGCTCCCTTAGTACATTATGTTACTAACATTTTTATTCCTTATGCGCCAACAAAGTAAGCGGAATATAAAGTAACTGATGAAAGGAGGTTTTATGGTATCACAAAATAATTACAGAGTGAGCTTGACAAGACGAATATGTCTATTATTTTGCTTACGGTCACTAAATAAGCAGGGCAACCACAACGGTACCCCTCATTGTTACAATCTATTTGCAGGGAGGAGTTTTATGCAACACAATTCTAACAAAAATCAAATTGCAGTCATTATTATTATTTTGCTTGGCTGTTTTCTGGTGGGGGTATTGCCGACGATTGGTTCGGCGCAGTCACTACAAAAACAGGACTTTGAGTCCGGTTGGGACGGCTGGACTACTGATAATCCGGCAGTTTGGGAAGTTGGACAACCTACAAGCGGCCCAGGAATTGCTTATAATGGTGATAATTGTGTGGCTACTATTCTTAGTGGAAACTACCCAACCAGCGATAGCGGAAGGTTAATCAGTCCATCATTTACTGTGCCCAATAATGGTATTTTACGGTTTTACCATTGGTATGCACTTGGTGACGACACAGCACGTATGCAAATCTCAACTGACGGGGGTACTACATGGGACAGTCTGTCTGAAAACTATTACACGGGCAGTAACAGCGCTTGGGAGTATGCTTTTGTTGATATCTCATCTTATGCTGGTCAGGTAGTTCAGATTGCTTTTTATTTTGTATCCGACAGTACCGCTGTGGAAGATGGTTGGTACATAGATGATATTTCAATTACTGAAGGTAAATGTGGTACAATAGCTGGGGAACACTGGACTATTGAAAATTCGCCATATCATGTTTCATGTGATGTCTTTATAGCAAGTTTAACGATTGACCCTGGTGTAACCGTTATGTTCAACGGTGATTATGTATTTGAGGTTATTGGTATCTTGACAGCTGTAGGAACTTTACAGGATACAATTGTGTTTACTAAAGGATATATTCCAAACGTAGATACCCGGTGGCAGGGAATATTTTTTGAAAATACTATGCCAGGTTCACAACTCAAATATTGCAAAATTGAACAGTCAAAAAATAGCGGTATGCGTATCATTAACAGCATTCAAACTATTGAGAATTGCCTTTTCATAAATAATTCAGCCTCCTACGGGGGCGGTATAAATATTACACTAAACACAACAAATGATACCTTAAGGCTGCTTGAATGTGTTATTACGAATGATACTTCATTCGTACATGGTGGTGGTATTGTTTCTACTACTTCAACAGGTGCCTTAGAATTGATTGACTGTATAATTGATCATAATGTATCAAATCCTTATAATACCGGCGCCACCATACGCGCTGGAGGTGGTATCTATTCCGAAGGAGATATTATTCTCATTAATTGTGAAATAACCAATAATCAATGCTACGCTTATTGTCATTCTAACTGTTCATCATACGGCTTAGGAGGGGGGATTTATTCCAACGGAAATACAGTAATTAATAATTCCATTATAAGTGGCAATAAAGCAAGAGCAACAGCTACCGGTTACTGGGCTTTTTCATATGGTTATGGAGGTGGGCTTTATTTATTTGCCGGTAGTTTATCTGTTATAAACAGTATTATTTCCTGTGATACTGCTTCAGCTTATTATACTATGTATGGTGGAGCTATTTATGTAAATAATGGTACGGCATCAATAGAAAATACAACAATGGCTTACAATTATCCTGAAGCTGTGCGTAGGTATAATGGTTCTGTATCAATAGAGAATTCAATTTTGTATTTTAACTACAATAGCGGAAATCAAACTTCTGGTACTATCACAGCTTCTTATTGTAATATCCAGAATTTTGATACTACTGGAAATTCCAATATAGATGTTAATCCCGTATTCTTTGGAAGCGATTGTGATCCTGAAGGATTAAGGATTATCTTTCCCTCCCAGTGTATCGATGCCGGTAATCCCGATCCTATATACAATGACCAGTGCTTTCCTCCTTCCCTCGGTGGCCCTCGTAACGATATCGGAGCACATGGCGGTCCGGGTGCCTGTGGGTGGATAGGCTGGCCGGTTGTATATTGTCCGGGAACAATTGATACTTCACTTTGTGCCTTAGGAGAGGAAATTCGTGTGGAGTTGGTTATCAGCAACGCCGATAATGTAGATGCTGGTGGTGCAATGTGGTCTGATGATACTCTTAGCTTTCAAGCCGACACTGCTGGAAGCTATTTCTTCACCGTCATTGCTTCCAACGCGCAAGGTGCCGATACCTGCGAAGTTACAATTAATGTCGCTAGGGAAACGCCTTTAGCGCTTGATAACACTAACGCCATGTTCTACACCACCGATACGTCAACCGTAGCTCCCGAACCGCAGGTTATTCATATCACCAGCCCCTGTGGTGTGGGGGATGCCGACTGGGAAGCGACTATTATAGATAGCGACTGGCTTCAGGTGGACAAAACTTCCGGGACCAACCCTGATTCGATTGTTGTTTCTATCGTCAACCCGCCTTATTCCGTCGGCGTTTATGATGGTTTGCTGGTTTTCCGGGATGTGGCGTCACAGGAACTGCTGGCGACCGTCAATGTCTCCTTCTTTGTCGAGTCGGGGGTTGATGTTGGCGATGAGTATGCTATGCCGGGAGATACTGTTTCGGTGCCGATCAATCTCGCCACGGGCGATTCGTTGGCCGGGTTTGAAATACCGCTCACCCTGAAAACCATGCAGCCCTCCAAAGTGCGTCTGCTCTCGGCCAGTATCGACTCGGCTTATGTCGATTCGCTCATCTGGTCGCCCGATAGTTCCGATGTCGCCCTGAAACGCGTGGTGCAGAATCCCCCAATGCCGCCCGACAGTGTGTACAAAATCGGTTGTCTGTATGTGGTTGTCGCTCCCGATGCTGACCCCGAACTGGCGCATATCGACACCACCGTTTTCGATACCCGCAGTTACCAGTTCACTTATGCCAGCGGCGCGGTCGATACGCCCTTCTTCAGCCAGGGTGTAATTGCTATTGATACCACTATCCCCAACAACCCGCCACCGACTATCGACTGCCCCGGTTCCACTCTTTCAAAAACAGTTTGTGGTGTCGGCAATGTATGTGTCCCATTGACAATTTCAAATTACGATTCGGTTGTGGTTATTGGTGATGTTGGCAGTTGGGATAGCAATACTCTTTGTTTCTTTGCTGATTCTTCAAGAGAATATAGCTTGGAAATCAATGCCTTCAACGCCTATGGCTCAACCAATTGCCAGGTCTCCGTACAGGTAACCATTGATAGCTGCGGAGCTGATTCTCTTATATTCCCAAGCACTGTGTTAGCTCCGTGTAATGATGACACCTCATGTGTGGTGCAAACGGTTTCGGTACTTCTTACACAGCCAATCAAGGGTGTCACAATTCCTATACTCCTTCCAGAGGGTGTGTCTGTCTGTACTGTTTCTACCTATGGATATGTTACAGAGACATGGCAAGTTGAACAAGCTTCGGATTCAAACTATCTTGTGGTAAGTTTATTCGATTTTGCCGGTGGTACCATTTATCCGGAACCAAACCCGATACCGTTATTTGATATTCTCCTCACAACCGGTCCCCGGATGTGCAATACCGATACCTATATCCATTGGGATACTACTCTGTCGACCCATCCTAACTGGTCGCTGGTGTTTGTTGACACTACCCATTCGACATTCATCCCGGGCTTTGATGTAGCCCGTGATTCCACGACCATTGCCGGTTACTCACCCGGTGAAAGCGATGGTATCATTGATACTGTACTGGGACCCAATCTTGGAGATTTGGTATATATCATCGCCCGTATCTGGCAGGGTGGTCCTGATGCCTGTGTGCTCGATGCTATGGATGTCAACGGTGACTGTGTTCTTAATATTGCCGATGTGACATTATTTATTGCTTACCTTTACCAGGGTGGGGAAGATTTACGGTGCGGATGTCTGACTTCTCCCGCTAATACACCGGTTGTGAAAATAACTGATGGCTCGATAGTTATTCGACAGGAGACACGAGACAGCTACACTACTGTCACGCTCAATTCATCACGTGATTTACGAGGGCTGGAATTGGTACTGAAAGGTTCCGCAGATGTGACCCCGGTAAATATACTTGATGAAAACTTTGAGCTGTTCTCTTCATACGATGGCGAATACCTGCGGGTTGGTATTGTCGATATGCAGGGGGAGCAGGTAATTACACAAGGGAAGCATTCCATTATCCGGCTTGATGGTGCGTGGGAGGTTGTTTCGGCAACGGTATCAGACATGGCGCATAAGGCGTGGAATGTCTCGCTTGCAGCGGAGAGTGAGAATCTTCCAACAGAGTATTCGCTCTCGCAGAACTACCCGAACCCGTTTAATCCGACAACAGTAATTGCCTATAGCTTGCCGAACCCGTCACAGGTAAAAATAGAAATTTACAACCTGCTGGGCCAAACAGTCGCAACCCTGGTTGATACTAAACAAGGAGCCGGTAACTATACGGTCACATGGGATGGTCGTGATATGTATGGCAGCCGGGTCTCCAGCGGGATATATTTCTATCGGTTGCAAGCTGATGATTTTGTGGAAACAAAGAAAATGTTGTTACTGAAATAATACTCATTTCAGAGGAAATAAAGGGCAGGTCGAGATTGACCTGCCTTTTTTTAGGAATTATCAGCAGAGCAATACACAATCCACTGGAATGGCAGGTATGATCAAGAAGAAACGGCAGCTTCAGGTATTTATTTACCGATAAGTAAAAAACTGTTTACATATTTATATAGATGTCAACAACTTATGCCAAGCTGTTTACATTGGTGAGTGTTGAAAAAAACTTGGTGTTTTTTTCAGCCATCCTTCGACTCCGCTCAGGATGATCTGAGGCACATTGTCATTTATCAAGTCATGCTGAGCGGAGCCGAAGCATGACATTCACAACATAACTTTTTCAACACACCCAATGGGCAGGGAATATGCTGCAATTTAATTTACTTATTACCTCAAAAATTATGTATTTATAGCCAGGGTTGCCCCTCTATTATGGTAGATATTGGAGTAATATCCCGGATTGGGTGTAACCGCCGAAAAGGTCCTGTCGGGGACTCCTTTATAATGATTAAGAATACTAAATAAAAAACGATGTACATAGTAACAGGAGGACAAAATGAGAAAAGTTTTACTGACCCTGCTATTTGGATTACTGGTGCTTGGAGCCGGTGCTGTCTGGGCGGCTGATTGTGTCGAAGTCGATATTGAGATGCCGGCTCAGGTTATAGCAGAACCGGGTTCATTTGCTACCGGATATTTTGAGGTTGTCAATTGCGGCGATGAAGATGCTACTGTTGAATTGTCTGTAACAGTTGAAATTACCGGTTTTCCACCGTTTGATGTCGGCACTATTCCGGTCCCGATGGGCGCTGGTGAAGTGCTTTCCCGTGAATTTCATGTTGTGGTTCCCCCAAATGCCGCCGGCAACAGTGTAACTATTTGTATGACAGCTACATCAGGAACTGCTGAAGCCTCGGATTGCGGCACAACTGAAATTATTGGTGGTGGCTCTGTGGCTGCTGATGGTTCCAAGACTGTTGGTGTAACCATTGCTTCTGCCAATGCCAATGAGTGCGTTGAAGTCGATTTGGAACTGCCTGACACTGTTGATGTAACAGCAGGCGATTATTTCGACGGCTATTTCGAATTGACAAACTGCGGCGATGAAGCAGCTACGATACTGATGGATGTTTCCTTGCAGACTCCTGACACCACCGTTACCCTGACCGCTATTCCGGTCGATTTGGGTGCCGGGGAAACCATCTCAAAAGAGTTCCATTTCCCGATTCCCGCTTTTGTGCCTGCCGGTGAATATGGCATGTGTATCACCGCAACTTCCGGAAGCGCTGTCTCTACCGTTTGTCAGACTGTTGTGGTACTAAATGATAACGGCGGTAATAATGGTGTCCCGTTTGATGCCTGCGGTGTGTTGGTTCAGGGAACGGATTGTGTCCTGTTTGCCGTTGCCGGTCAGCCGGATTTTCTCCTTTCACTTGATAACTACGGTGATTTCCAGGTAGGTGACACTGTTTGTGTGTCCGGTCTGTTTTATACTGATTGTGTAACAAATTGTACAGGTGCCAGCGGTTGTGTGGTCAATAACTCAATCTATACCTGGCAGCAGTCCGGTATTGATGTCAGCAATTATCCGAACCCGTTTAACCCGTCAACCACAATCAACCTGAACCTCCCGACAACTTCTCGTGTCACTATCGATATTTACAATGTCCTTGGTGCAAAGGTCCGGGTATTGCAGGATGGTGTTTTGTCAGCGGGTAACCATTCCATTGAATGGGATGGTACTGACAATAACGGGCGTGAGTTGTCCAGTGGTATCTATTTCTACCGGGTACAGGCTGGTAATGACATTGTTACTCAGAAGATGCTTTTGGTCAAATAAGATTTTTAAGACTATGAGGGAACGGAGAATGAATTTTCTCCAGTTGTAAAGTAACCCACTAGCCCCGCATGAGAGCAAGAGATGGACCTCACTGGCTTGTCTGTCTCTTGCTTTCTCTTTAATTGGTAGAGAAAGGTGATGTACGTATGAGGACAGCAGTAACTTGGGCGGCAATTATTCTCATGATACTTCCGTTCACTGGCGCCGCCTATGATTACATCGGAACTGTGAACGGTGAGAATACCGGTGATGAGTATGGTTCAGCGGTAACCACAGTTGATTTTAATGCCGATGGATACCCCGATCTGGTTGTTTCGGCTCCGGCTGCTGACGACGCCGGAACTTCCTCCGGTGCGGTATATATTTACTACGGGGGACCTGCTGCCGATACCATTGCCGATTTGAAACTGGTCGGGACTGCAAGTTCCTTTTTTGGAAAAGCGCTGGCATCGGCTGGTGACTTTAACAATGATACGTACGAGGATCTCCTGGTCGGAGCACCTTTTTATGATATCCCGGCGTCGAGTGCCGGAGCGGTTTTTCTCTATTATGGCGGACCAAACCCTGATACCGTAGTGGACTATATTTTCACCGGTGAAGCGGCGAGTGATTATTTTGGAATTTCGGTTGCCGGAGTCGGTGATTTTAATAACGATACGTATGCTGATATTGCTATCGGGGCATATAAAGCCGATTGGGGGTCTTTCTCAAATTCCGGGAAAGTGTATATCTATTACGGAGGACCCTCTCCTGATTTTACCGTTGATCGTATCCTGGTTGGAAACAACGATGGAGAGCGGTTTGGCTATGCGTTGGCGGGAGCTGATTTCAGTGGTGACGGGTTTACTGATATCGCGGTGGGTGCATACAGTTATGATGATACCTATTTGAACCAGGGAAGAATTTATGTCTTCTATGGTGGTTCCTCTACGGATACGGTTGTTGATATGACCATCACGGGCGATTCCGCCGGGTATAAGTTTGGCTGGAGCCTTGCCTCAGGGCGTATCAATAATGATTCTTTCTTTGATTTGATTATGGGGACTGATGGTTACTCGATTGATACCTTCCCGACCGGGAAAATGTATCTCTATCATGGCGGCTCTGGGTTTGATGCTATTGCTGATTACAGTTACTCGCTGGAAAGAACGCAAATGGACTATCTTGGTTTCTCCGTTGCAGGCGGAGTTGATATCAATGAAGATGGTGCCGAGGATTTGCTGGCGGGAATGCCGGGAAACGATGATGGCGCTTCCGAAGCAGGAGGAGCGGTCTTTTTCCACGGTGGAGCCTCTGAGTCAGTCGATACCACTGTGCTTGGTTCGAGTGCTGATGAGCAAATGGGTAAGGCACTGGGGCAATGGGGGTGGTATGGTGATGCCCATACGTATGTTGTGATTGTCGGTGCTCCGGCATACAACAGCTACACCGGTCGGGTGCATTTGTACCGTATTGCCAATGGAGGAACCAATAATCCACCGGTGCTTGATCCCATAGGACCAAAGAATACTCAGGAAAATGTACAGCTCCTGTTTACCGTCAGTGCTTCCGATGCCGACGGTACAATACCTGCACTGTCAGCTTCTACTCTTCCCACCGGAGCAGTATTTACAGACAACCTTGACGGAACCGGAACCTTTGACTGGACACCGACCTATTCCCAGGCGGGTGTTTATCCGGTTACTTTCTATGCCAGTGATGGAGTTGATATAGATTCTGAGCTGGTGCAGATAACTGTCGAAAATGTGAACCGTGCCCCGGTGCTTGACCCCATTGGTCCGAAAACTACCAAGGCAGAAACATTGCTGAGTTTTACCATAACTGCTTCCGATCCCGATGGTACTATCCCGTCGTTATCCGCTGTGGGATTACCGACCGGTGCATCATTTACCGACAGTGCCAATGGTGTCGGGCTGTTTGAATGGACACCTCCCCTTGCTGACACCGGTCAGTACGGGGTGATATTTATAGCCTCTGATGGCAGTCTTTCGGATTCTGAACTGGTGATGATTACCGTTACCGATACTGCCGGATGTTGTGTAAATCGGGGAAATGTGGATGGAGTGATTGGTGGTGCCGGTCCTGTTGATGTTGCCGATTTAACGTACCTTGTGGCTTTCCTGTTCCAGGGAGGAGCACCTCCGCCCTGCGAGGAAGAAGGGAATGTTGATTCTGTTGTTGGAGGTGCCGGACCGATTGATGTTTCTGATTTGACCTATCTGGTAGCATTCTTGTTCCAGGGTGGAACCGCACCGCCGCCATGCTAAGGAATTGTGATGAGGGAGGATGTAAAAAGGTTTACATAGAAGCCGAAGCTTGCTATACAGAGGAGTAGGTTCTTTAGTCGGTGAGCCGGTGTATGGTCGCCGGTGACCGTAACTTTCGATGATCGTGCTGAAATGAACATGTGAGATAACTTCTGTATGAGCAGCCGGACTGGAAATGAAATTGCTGAACTGGTAACACAATGCCGGAAAGGTAACAAACAGGCATGGTCGGAATTGATGAAGCGGGTATCGCCGGTCATCTTTTCAATTTGTCGAACTATGAGGTTGTCACGGGAGGAAAGTTTTGATGTTTATGGGCAGGTGAGTTACTTGCTGTTGACCAACCTGGATAAACTGCGGTCACCGGAAAAGCTCCTGTCCTATGTGAGCACAACGACGAAACGTGAGGTCTATGCGTTAAGCAAGCGGTCAAAGTTTTTTGAGTATATTCAGGATGCAGAATTACAGGAACAAAGCGACCCGAACCATGCGACACCGGAGGAACTGTATCGGCTCTCGAAGAACAGGGAAGTATTGATGAAAGCAATGGCAATGTTACCACAGCGGGATTATGAACTGTTGCGTGTTCTCTTTTTTGAAAGCGGTGAGCCGGACTA
>JAJRZL010000026.1 GCA_024275255.1 Candidatus Zixiibacteriota bacterium
AGCAGTGCTGTGCTCTACATGGTAATGTTCGGACTGGGAACCGTACCGATAATGCTGGCAACATCGTTGCTTGGAAAAGTACTTACCCTGTCGGTTCGTCAGTTTATCAACCGTTTGCTTCCGATTGGAGCAATAATCCTGGCAGTGATATTGATAATGCGGGGTATGTCCCTCGGAATACCCTATCTCAGCCCGAAAATAAATCAACAAATGCACGACACAACGGAACCGGCTTGTCACTGATTATTGAACTTCAGTATTACCGCACTTTCAAACTTGCCATTTTTTTGTCTGTTTTTCATCTTCTGATTACAAAAAAGATATATCAATTTGTTTCTAATAGTAAACTGAGGCACACTTGAATTACTTCGACAGATTTTGGGCAACTGCTGTTGACTATGCCTGGGGGCTTCCTCTTGTTATCCTGCTCATTGGCGCGGGTATCTATTTTACCTTTGCCTGTCGGTTTTTGCCTTTTCGCGGATTGCGTCATGCGATAGATATTCTCCGGGGAAAATATGACAAAGATGATGACCCGGGAGAAATCAGCCATTTTCAAGCACTCAGCTCAGCTCTTTCAGCCACTATTGGGATGGGAAACATCTCCGGGGTGGCAGTGGCGATTGCTCTTGGTGGACCGGGGGCGATTTTTTGGATGTGGGTTGCCGGACTGGTGGGAATGTCAACCAAGTTTTTCACCTGCACCCTGGCAACCATGTATCGCAAGAAGGACTCCCGCGGTATTGACCAGGGAGGACCGATGTATTTCCTCGAGGTTGGTTTGGGTAACGCTTTCAAGCCGTTGGCGATTATGTTTTCCGTCTGCGGTATGATTGGTTGTCTGGCATTGTTTCAGGTAAACCAACTTTCGGGATTGCTTTATTCCTATCACGGTATCAGCCGGATTAACACCGGGTTGGTTTGTATGGTGCTGGTCGGAGTGGTTATTCTCGGGGGAATTGTCCGGGTAGGGAAAGTCACGAGCAAGATAGTCCCGGCAATGTTTGTTATCTATGTCGTAGCTGCCATGTACATTATATTCAGCCATATTACCCTGGTCCCGGCTATTATTGTGAGCATCGTGAAAGCCGCCTTTGGGGGACAAGCTGTTGTTGGCGGGGTAACCGGGGTGGCATTTCGAGAAGTATTGATAACGGGAGTCAAGCGGGCGGCATTTTCCAATGAAGCCGGTATCGGAACGGCACCAATGGCGCACGGCGCCGCCAAGACAAAAGAGCCGATTCGGGAGGGATTGATTGCCATGCTGGGACCGTTTCTCGATACCAACCTGGTTTGTACCATGACAGCGTTGGTTATCATTATTACCGGGGTGGTTGCTGCTCCCGATATGGATGGGGTGCTGATTACGGTCAATGCCTTTGAAACTGGTTTACCGGGGGTGGGACAAATGGTATTGACTCTGATAATTGTCCTTTTCTCCATCTCGACAATGATTTCGTATTCCTATTACAGCTTGAAATGCGCCAAGTATTTGTTTGGTGAACGGGTCGGGGGATGGTATGTGTATATTTATCTTGTCAGTTTGCCGGCAGCATCTATCTGGAGTCAGGATACCGTCCTTAACATCATTGATACCTGTTTCGCCCTGATGGCTATTCCTACTCTTATCGGGGCGTTGCTGCTTTCACCAAAAGTGGTTAGTGCGTTGAAAGACTATTATGTGCGAATGGGGTTGTAATGATGACAGGGACATACAAAAAAAGCCCGGATACCGGGCTTTTTTTATATCATATATATCGCTTAATTCTTAAATGACTTAATCGCTTCATCCCGGCTTTCGTAATGTTCGAATACGGTGATAAGACGCGTGATGGTGAGAATAGATTCAATTTTGTCTATATTAGCCAGCACTAACCGTCCCCCGGCATTTCTGACTGTTGTCAACGCAGAAATGAGCATTCCCAACCCGACTGAATTCATCCAGTCCACTTTTGCCAGATCGACAACAAAGTTCTTCTTGTTTTGATTGATATATTCGTGGATTTTGCCATGAAACATGGTCGTTTCATCACCACCCATGATTTTACCGGAGACATCCAGCACAACAATATCATCTACAATCTTGTCATCAAATTTCATCAACCAAATCCTTCATCTATAAGGTTGTCATTTTTTTCTTAATCTGTATTTGCAGACTTTTTATTGGTACCCGGCATTTCAACGGATACATGCTCCAATTTTTCTGCAAAGCCTTCATCAAAATAGGCTCTCCAACCTGGAAAGCAAGCAGTTTTTCCCGTATTTGGAACCCGTATGCTTCGTATCTTTCCTCTACGGCAATATACGCGAAATTGAGTAAACAGTTACTGTGACGGAATAAAAACTTATCGGCCTTCAATTGTTATAAAGATAATAATTGTTGATAAAAACCGATAGAGATAGTAATACAGTAATAGCAGATGGAACAAATACAATTATACAATGAAAGGAACTATGGTATGAAAATCGTAACGGTGCTGCTGGTAACTGCCCTGTTGGCAATCGGATGCGGTGGTGGAGGGCAGAAAGTAACCCGGCTTAACCCCAACGAGACAACTGATTTGAGCGGTAAGTGGAACGAAACCGATGCCCGGATGGTTGCCGAGAAAATGATTAGCGACTGTCTGAGCCGACCGTGGGTGGTTGAACATGTACAAAAAACCGGAAAGAAACCGATTGTCACTGTCGGGACCATTCGCAATGAAACCAACGAGCATATCAACACGGAAATCTTCACCAAGGATTTTGAGCGAGAGCTTATCAACAGCGGTAAGGTGCGTTTTGTTGCCAGTCGCAATCAGCGTGATGAAATCCGCGAGGAACGACAAGACCAGGCGGAGTTTGCCTCGGAAGCTACCAGAAAGCGAATCCGTCAGGAAACCGGAGCCGATTATATTCTGGTCGGGGCGGTCAAAACCATCACGGACCAGATAGAAGGTAAACGGACAGTCTTTTACCAGACGGATCTCGAGCTTATCAATATCGAAACAAACGAAAAAGTTTGGATTGGCACCGAGAAGATTAAAAAAGGGATAGCGCAGAAAAAATATAAGTGGTAGTCAACATGCAACACCGTGCATGGTATCGGGCAGCAATAGTCATTCTGTTGCTGCTCGTATGTA
>JAJRZL010000027.1 GCA_024275255.1 Candidatus Zixiibacteriota bacterium
ACTTCCATCAAAGCCTGCGGCAATGAGAGAAGGTTTCCATTGTTCTTGATATGTTCGATAATTGGTACTTTGTCCATGATATATTCCTTCATAGTAAAGCGTATAGTTATGTTATCGGAAAACTAATTCACAGCTTTATAAAGTGTAGGTTCAGGGTTTGCGATTATTATGCCGGGATATTATTATTTAGCGTAAGTGCTTGGCAAGTATGTAATTGATATTGTATGCCCTTGTTTTTCTCCATATGAAAAAAGAGGGTGGGGAAAAAGTGGGGTTATTACAGTTTTAGCTCGACTCCTCTACGAGCAAACAAAGCCCAAAAAAATAGCTGCCTTTATTCAATAAGCCCGGAATTACCAGGGTAAATTACGTATAATATACGGTCCTTATTCTCTCGTCATCAGAAAACAACTGTCATGGTTACTGTTTTGTCTTTGCGGGTTACCGTTACTTTAGTAGTATCACCTTTCTTAAATTTACTGAGTGCTTCCATATAGTCATAGATATCACCGACTTTCGTCTCCCCAAGCTGTATGATAATATCACCCTTTTGTATCCCGGCTTTTTCCGCCGGTTTGCCCGGCACAACATTTTCCACCCGCAGCCCTGTTGCTTCACCCATGTAATCGGGCATCACTCCCAGGGTAACAGAATAAGAGGCATGCTGGTTTGGACTTCTCGATGAACCTGTTTTCTGAAACGCTACCGTACCGTGGTATGTATTGAAATGTGTTATAATATCTCGTATGACATTAGTAACAGATACAACCCCTTGAGCATCAATTTTATCAATATCATCTGTCGGCATGTGGTAATCCATGTGTACCCCGGTGAAAAAGTACAACACCGGGATGTCATGGTTATAAAATGAAATCTGGTCAGAAGGCTCGGTTCCTGATTTACTGAAAATGAGGGTTACATCGCTTCTTGACTGGCTGTCAAAATAATCCTTAAAAGCGGGGCTTGTCCCTACTCCCATAATTGCCAGACGATTGTCATGTTCAGAAAGACGACCTATCATATCAAGGTTCAGCATCATAAGAACCTTACCAGAGTCAACCGTCATGTGCTTCACAAAATAAGATGAGCCAAGTAAACCGAACTCCTCACCGGAAAAAGCAATGAAAAGCATCGAATACTTATGTTCATCGGGATGTGAGGCATAGTACCGAGCCAGTTCAAGGACAGCGGCAGTACCGGAGGCATTATCATCGGCGCCATTGTGAATCATCGGGGTAGCTCCATGATAACGTGAAGTTGTGTTTGGTCCTCCCCAGCCAAGATGATCATAATGAGCACCAATGACTATTGTCGTATCGCTTTTTCCCGGAACATAGCCGATTACGTTGTATCCCGTATCATGTACTTTGTACACATCAGTCGATCCGACAGCGGAGCTGATAACAGGATGTTTCAGGTCCAATCCCAGCTTTTTAAGGGCGGTGCGTTTCAAGAAAAGTATGGGGATATCTTTGGGGTTTGTTTGTGCAGGACCGATATTTACCAGCGTATCATCATGATCATCCGGTGTGATAAAGATTATTCCTGCTACATGATGCCGGAGCGCATTATTTATCTTTGCCACTAATGACGAGTATGTTCCAAAATTAATTTGCTTTGTATCATCTGAAGAAGGAGCATATCGCTTGATGAGAACTGCTTTATTGCGGACATCTTTTCCTTTATAATCATCGTATTTTTCTCCATCATTGTCGATGGTAATACCATAATTGACATCAATAATATCCGAAAAATCAAACGATGTACTAACTGTTTGCCTGAGCGGGATATAATCATCATACAAGTGTAATGGCATCCCGTTGATAGTCAGCCTGTTGTCGGAACCATAATCGACACGTTTCACAAACGGAAAGGACTGCAGGTAATCGGAGTCATCCCCTTTTGGCTGTAGTCCTGCATGGGAAAATATAGTTTTGATATACAGGGCAGCTTTCCATTCTCCCATCTCACCAACCTGGCGTCCTTCAAGCGAATCTGCTGCCAAGACAGAGATATGTTTGTACACAGAATCGGCCGTTATCGTATATGTTTCCGCGGTAACAGGTATGGAAATCCCCCAAAGGAAAGCAACTATGAACAATATCCTTATTTTTATCATAATAATTAATTCCCTTTCCTGTAATATTCTTTTATAAGAATATACAGTATCATATAGTAGTCTGTCACGGCTTTTATAAAGAGTACCGGATTTTACTGGTATTGTTATAAATATGGATTATATTTATCGGATAATAACAAAGAAAGGATTGTAAAAGGTTATTATGAGTAATATGACATGCAGTAATTGCCAGGCAGCATTGCCCCCCGGGGCTAAATTTTGCCCATCATGCGGCGCGCCAACACAGGAAAATACTTCCAGTCAACCGCTGGAGTCAAAACCGACAGAAAAAGCCGCGTCCACCAGAACTCGTGATATTGCAATTGTTATTGGGACGATGTTGGTTCTCTCAATTGCGTACTTCGGACTCCGCTCACCGGCAGGTCCTCCTCCCCCGCCACCACCGAATAATGCTGCTATGATGGACCATCCTGAGGTCGAAGGGGAAGACATGGAACAGGCTATGAGCTCTCTTGCCGGATTGCCCAATAATTTTGATTCCCTGGTTATGTATGGGAATCATTTTATGGATAATATGAATTTCCCTGTTGCAGCAGAATGCTATCGTCGCGCCCTTGAGATTAATCCAAACGTTCCCGATGTCCGAGTCGATTATGGCGCTTGTTTACATAGTATGGGCTTGCCGGAAAGAGCTATCGAGGAATTTAAGAAAGTCATCGAAGAGGACCCCTCACATGCTATTGCCTGCTTTAATATCGGTATCGTATATCGTGACATGAACGAACCGGATTCCGCAAAGTATTACTGGTAAAAATATCTCAAAATTGACCCCAACGGTAAAGCTGCTGCCACCGCCAAGGAATTACTGAAAGAACTTGGAGAATAATATCTTAGAATTTCTTTCAAGCTGGATGGCATCAACCTGGCTGATGCTTGTTGATTCCGCATTATTATTGTTACTGGGGTTGGTTTTAGCCGGATTTGTACACGTTTTCCTACATGAAAAGAATCTCAATCGATTATTACAAAGTGGAAAACGAACCAATATTTTCAAAATCGCCCTTCTTGGGATTCCGTTACCGTTGTGCTCCTGTTCTGTAGTACCGTTGGCGTACCAGTTACGACGCAGCGGTATCAGGAAAGGCGAGGTTGCAACTTTTTTAATCGCCACCCCCGAAACTGGTGTGGACTCTATCCTGCTGACCTATTCACTTATGGATCCGGTCATGACTATTGCCCGACCGATTTCAGCTTTTCTGACAGCAATAACAGCAGGTATTACAGAAACATTTTTCCGCGACAATGACAAACCACTCGAAACACCTCTCAAAGCCGATTCTTGTAACTCAGGGTGCGGATGTACAGAAAATAGCGGTTCCACACAAAATAAAAAATGGTATCAAAAACTTATTGGTGGTATCCACTACGCCTTTACTGACTTGCTTGCCGATCTCGCTCTTTATCTGCTTATCGGCTACCTGTTAGCAGGCTTGGTATCTGCCCTGTTAGGCACTAACGGTGAGATGCTTCCGGCATTTTTACAAAACCACTGGGGAGGTTATGCTGGAGCCTTGCTCATCGGTATTCCATTATATATCTGTGCCACCTCTTCCACTCCCTTAGCGGCAGCCCTGTTGGCAGCGGGATTTTCACCGGGGGCAATCCTGGTGTTTTTGTTAGTCGGTCCCGCCACCAATATCGCCTCACTCGCCATGGTCAGCAAGGTACTCAAAGGCTGGGCAACATTACGATATTTGGTGGTGATTATTGTAGTGGCGATTATTTGTGGAGTGTCTATTGATTGGATATACAGCTATTTTCATATCTCAGAAGTTTTCCATAGTGGTAATGCCGAGAATGAAAGCAACCCCGTCTATGTCATAGCTGCTATTGTATTGAGCGCAACAATCCTCTATATGGCCACCCAAAAAGCATTAAACAAGTTCCTGAAAGCCTGACGATATTCCTTCCAAATTGTAATATAAAAAAACGGGACCTGTACAATAATAAAGTCCCGTCTGATTTTTCACCACCAAAAAATGAATGGCGGAAGGTCAGGTTAAAATACTAAAACAAACGACTCTGGCGAACTTCATGCGTAAAACGCGTTGAAATTAAATTATACTTCCCCCTTATTATTTTCCCTACCACAGTCGCAAACTTGGAGGGTGAGAGTATCTGCAATCCATACGGATGCCAACAATCTTTCTCACCAAGGGGCGCGAACTTCTGTTCTTCTCTCCTCTTCGGCATAATGATATACTCCCTAATTCTTTGGCAATCCCCTCACCTGTAAAACTGCCTGTTGATTGTTAAAAAATAATTACGAAGCACGGTGAAGTTTCTATAGGGATAACGAAGCGAGAGTATCACCTCCTCTTTACCAAGTAATAATGTTTAGCGGTCGGTACCACAAGATATAGATACTCAATTACAAGTTGCTTGCAGACTCAAATATGTATTTAACCCATCCCTCATTAATAAGCGTTTTGACATACACCTTACTTGGTCAGAACCTTATGTAACTTCTTTATAGCCCTATGCTTATAAATATTTACAACTTGTTGGGTAATACCTAAATCTTTTGCTATCTGGCGCTCTGTTTTTCCCGAAAGGTAATGTTTTAATACCTGTTTTTGCCGTTTGGAGAGGGAATGATTGATATGCCATTTCAATTTTCCACGAAATTGCTCCAGATTGACAGCCGAAAGATTATGAGCATCGCCTTCATAATAAGGAGACTGCTCATTCGCAAATGACTCCAGAAACAACTTATCTACCAGCACTTCTGCGAATTCAAATTCCTTGGCATTCATAAGGCATTACTCATCAGTAACTTAACTTGTATCTCTTTCTAATTTTATTCAATTCCGTAAGGCTTATCTTAAAATGTTGAGCTGTTTCCTCGCGGATTTCCGCCAACGCTACTCTTTTTTCGTATTCTGATAGATCGGTCGGGAGTGATTTATATTTCTTTTTATAATAAACAAGAACTTTTTCTGCAAGAGCCGATTCATGGGTCAATGTTGATGATGCCCTTTTCTGCCCGGAGCCTTTTTCTGCCAGACTCTTATATTTTTCATCAAGGGCAGCCAGTTTATTGTTAAGAGAATCAATAAGATACGAAAGAGAATCTACCTGAGCGAGATAATGTGCTTCATTCACCTGTAAAGATTCAGTTACGGCATGCACCGTGTCTGATAATACCAGTTGTAACGAATCAAGTTGTTGTCGGGCAAGAGCCAGTTTCTGGCTTACTTCCTTTTTCGCAGCATTATACAGCTCATGTGACTGCTCTTTGTGTCGCAGTTCCTTATAATAACTTACACCGATTAAAATTGCCAACAGCAGTACAGCGAGTATCAGCTTTTTCATTGTCCTACTCCAACTTAATTACCGCCACAATATTTGTCTTGTCATACCAAGTCAAGTTTGAACTTTTTCCGTAATTCACCTTGTTGCAGATAATTGTTGCAATATAATCAGCTTTGTCGTTTATTAGAGTTATTAGACCTATTATACTTACAACATCAAACCAGGCATCGCTCTCAGAAAAGATTCACCCATACGAAACAAAATAGCACTATTAACCGGAATGGAGGTTTTTATCGTTTGTTCGATGGCAACCGTAACAGCTGCAACTCCTCTGACAACATCACCAGTTGCATCCGGCTCCAGCCGACCGGTATTCCTTACCGCTCCCCCGGCATGTTAAAATATCATTCTTGATGGTACCTGCGTAGAAACTCTTTTCTGAATGATTCAAACCGGTGCTCTTCAATAGCCTTACGGATATCCCGCATGAGCTTTTGATAAAAGTAGGTGGAATGATAGGTAGCAAGAACCATACCTGTTATTTCTGACTGGTTGTACAAGTGACGAATATATGCCCTGCTGTATCGACGACACACCCGGCAATCACAATGTAAATCGAGCGGACGGTCATCGTTGGCATACTCGGCATTGCGATAGGTCATCTGCCCTTCTGAAGTAAACACATTGCCGGTACGGGCATTTCGAGTTGGCAAAACGCAATCGAACATATCTACACCATAGGAAACCGCCATGAGAATATCTTCGGGGTAACCGACTCCCATTAAATAACGGGGTTTGTCTTTTGGCAGATATTGTATCGTATGAGCCAACATCTCTTCCATTTCCTGTTTGCTCTCCCCGACCGAAAGCCCGCCAATGGCATAGCCCGGGAGGTCAAGCTCAATGATTTCATGTGCCGAACGAGTACGTAATTCCTTGTATGTCGAGCCCTGAATTATCCCAAACAGGCTTTGCCTGCTGTTTTCTTGTTCAGCCATTTGATGATATTCATGACATAGCTTTGCCCAGTTGGTTGTCCGTTGTACTCCACGTTCCGCTGTTTCATAATCTGCCGGATAGGAAACACACTGGTCAAATGCCATGATAATATCAGCACCAATGGCATGTTGAATCTCCATCACTCGCTCAGGGGTAAACATGTGACGGGAGCCATCATAATGCGATTTAAACTCTACTCCATCATCAGTAACCCTGGAAATATCCTGCAATGAAAACACCTGGAAACCACCGCTATCGGTGAGAGTAGGTTTATGCCAGCTATTGAACTTTGCCAAACCACCTTGAGCTTTAATGATTTCCATTCCCGGACGCAGATACAAATGATAGGTGTTGCCAAGAATGATTTCCGCACCGGCTTCTTCAAGGTCCTCGCAAGTTAGCGCTTTTACTGCCCCACTGGTTCCAACCGGCATAAATGCCGGGGTCTGAAATGTACCATGCGAAGTAGTTACCTCGCCCCGACGGGCATCATTATCATACGTAAGCAAACGATACATAGGGTGTATATATACAAAGAAATGAAGTTGTAGAGAATAAAATAATAAGATTGACTGATTCAAAACGGTGTTAACACTGAAAAAAAGCATCAGGTCTGCTTATGTAAATACAAACAAGACCTGATGCCACTTCCGAGCAAATGTTATTTGATATTTTATGTCGGTGCTTCTTCCTCGACAGCCTGGATTTTATCTATCCGTCTCAGGTGACGACCACCTTCAAATTCCGTTTCCAGAAAATTCTTGAGGATATCTTCGAGCTGTTCCATATTTGTATATTTCTGCGAGAGCACCAAGACATTGGCATTGTTATGGAGTCGAGTATAGTATGCCATGTCAGAATTCAACGCAAACCCGGCACGAATACCTTTTACCTTATTGGTCACAATACACATACCGTTGCCGGTCCAGCAGATAGCAATCCCGCGTTCTGCTTCGCCAGTTGCAACAGCACGGGCAACTTTGAAACCATAGTCGGGATAATCGACGGAATCCTTGGAATTGGTTCCAAAATCTACGACTTCGTTTCCCCACCGGGCGAGAATATCTTTTACTTTCTCTTTTAATTCCAACCCGGCATGATCACAACCAATGGCAATTTTCATCAGACAGATACCTTCTTATATTCGGGAATTGGTGTCAACCATCCCCATTTATCTTCCACTTTGCCATCTATAATATCAAAAAAAGCTTTTTGCAGTTTCTTGGTAATCGGTCCGGCTTTACCTTCACCGATTGTAATATGGTCAATTTCAGATATCGGAGTTATTTCTGCAGCGGAACCGGTAAAAAATACCTCATCGGCAAGATACAGGGCTTCGCGGGGCACATTCTGTTCAATCACCTTGATACCCATTTCCTCTGCCAGTTTTATCACAGAGCGACGGGTAATACCGGGTAAAATTGATGCCGCAAAAGTTGGGGTAATCAATGCCCCATTACGCACCAGGAAAATATTCTCGCCTGAGCCTTCAGAAACATGCCCGGAGACATCAAGCGCTATCCCCTCCACATACCCATGACTGATAGCCTCCAGTTTAATCAACTGGCTGTTCATATAGTTCGCCCCGGCTTTTGCCATTGCCGGCATGGTATTGGGAGCCAACCGATGCCAGGAAGATACACAAACCGAGACACCCTTTTCCAGCGCTTCCGGACCCAAATACTGCCCCCAGGGCCAGACAGCAATTGCCACATCAACCGGGCAGTCAGAAGGGTCCACTCCCAGTGAGCCATAACCACGATAAGCAACCGGGCGTACATAGCAGGCATCCAGGTTATTAATTCCAACTGTCTGCAGGATTGCCTCATCAAGCTCTTCCACGGTATATGGAATATGCATACGGTACAACTTGGCAGAATTCAAAAGCCTTTGACTGTGGTCACGCAGACGAAATGCCGCCGGACCATTCGGAGTTTTGTAAACCCGCATTCCCTCAAAAACCGATGAGCCATAATGAATAACATGAGAGCAAACATGAATGGTGGCTTCCTCCCATTTTACAAACTTGCCATTCATCCAGATATATTCGGTTGGTTTCATGGGCGAGTATCTCCTTTATTTTATTATACAACAGCATTCTCAGTAATAGCTATTATATATGAATACAAGCAAGATTTCAACGTAATTATGGAAAAGTTACAAAAGGTTTTCTACATAGCCGATATAGGAAAATCAGTACTATTCCTTATGTACTTGAAAACCGCTCTCACTACTCCATTCCACCCCCAGGCAATCTTACAACAAGTATTCTTTTGATTTTTATCTTTCTGAATCTACCGGCTCACAAAGAGCATTGATAGAGGATTGCACCTGCTCTGGTGGATTAATTCTCTCTAAAGGTAGTACGGTCAGTATTTTTTGCTTTGTTTGCTGACAGTTCTCCAGGTTCCCGGCTACATATTCAGCTTGTGCGACTGTTATAAACGCCCAATACAACGACTGTGAGAACCATGTTGCTGGTAAATCAATCGGGATGGTACTATCACTATAACTGCGATATTGATAATGCTCAAACAGGTTAGCTTTCAGTTTTTCAATATTTAGTGGTGCATTATCAACCGGCATAAGGCGTGACACTAATCCTTCAAGCTGACATTTTGATTGTAACCATTGGGGTGGGCTGGTAAAATATACAGGTCGTCGCCACGCATTTTCCCTGATTATATGGTACAGGACATAATCCTGAATCATCAGATATTTTTCAGATATTGTTGGTGGTACTTGTAAATAAACTGTATCCGGAATACTATCCAGCAATAACGAGGGATCATAATCATTGGGGAACGGAATAACTATTGTTGTATCCTGCCAGGGATAAAATTGCAAGTTATCAATTTCATGTTCTGCTATCCCGAGTGGAAATGTGGGTTCGCGTTCAAGGAGCTGCTTGACATACCAGGTTGTATTCATCAGTGGCGTATTCACCACGGTTACATCTGTTCGTATATGTTCCCCTATTTGTTTGTACCAGAGGGTAAATGTGTCATTGTCTCCTCTTGTAAACAGGATAGTATGTGGTGGCAGTGTGGTAAGTATATTTGTGCTGTAATCCTCAGCAAAAAAATTTCGAGAGCCATCGACCTGATGATAATTCCTCATGACCTGTCCTGTCGGTACAGATAACAGGATAACAATACTTACTCCAGCGAACACCAACGACTTTCGATACCAGACATACCGAATAACCGTCCCGGCTCCATACACCAGCAGGATACCCAAAATAGTTAGACACGGAAGGTAATGCCTGTCAAGTGAACGAAAAAAATTAGCCGGGATATTAAAATACAAAATGGTTACTGCACTTGAGATAACAAACAATAGTATCATTCCAATAGCAAGTTTTCGATTTTTGTACCACAAGGCAATTATCCCAGTAAATATCAATAATAGTGGCAGAAAACCGACAACCCCCAAAGCGCCATCACCATAAAAATAGTTTTTGCCGATCGCACGAAGAAAATCCATTACCTGAACATCCCAGAAAGCAGCTTTACGCGGAAATAATCCAAACAGGAACCCACCCCCCTGTTGCTTGACTGAAATATAATCCCAAAATCGTGTAAATGTATCCGGATTAGATATATTGATAAACGGTTTGCGCAATGCAAGCGGTATCAGCAACAGGTGAAATACCAGTCCCAGGAATAACCCACCCAAACCACGTACCCAGGACTTCAGCTTAATAACTGTTTTCGGATTGCGTAACAGGACCCACACCAATAAGGCAGGTAGTATAATATAGTTTGTACGATGAACGCTGAAATCCAGACCAAACAATAAGCCAGTGAGAAACAACCACCGATATGCTTCGGGTCTTTCGGCAGTTTCCCACCATTTCAACATCGCAAATAAAATCATCACGGTAAATAACGGTGTTATAATATACGGGGTGTATTGCACCGCATATAACCATACGGTTTCACTTGTGGCAAAGGTAAGCCCACCTGCAATGAGTCCTGTGATAAGTAATACCTTGCTGCCAAATGTTGTTGCGATACCTGTTTCGTTTTTTCGCAATAAGAATACCGTCACAAGAGTTACCGCACTGCTCAATATTGCTGCCAGAATACATGCAAATATATTCAAGGTAAATACAGGTGTGGTACTATACGGTATCCTTGTCAGTACCCAACCAATCAATACGGCAATCAACGAGCCCGGTGAACTGGGGATACCAAGAGTAACCGATGCAGTTGCAATTTCACCGTTGTTCCACCAGGTAACAGTGCGGTAGGCAGTATTTGCAAACAAAATGAAGGTAACAAAAAATATACTAAGCGCACTATATAAGCCTACTTGCTGCAATGTTTTATTATCACTGCCTTGTAATGGAAGATTGTTCATATCTTTTATTGCAGAATTAAATACACCTTGTAGTTATCTGTTTCTTTTACACTGTTGTTTATACAAGATGAAGGCGTCTGTCATAAAGAAGAGCTAAAACAGACACCTGTCAAGCACATTGTATTCATTAAAACAAAAGAACACCCCCCGGCAATTGCCGAGGGGCTCTAAACTTATATTATGTTATTCTCTGGCGCCCGCTCTCTGTCGCGTTAAGCGGCGGGGACCATTATCCGAGTAATTGTTATCCCCATATTGGGCACCATCCATACATAGTATGGTCAATTATTCCTGTTTTGTCAAGTGATTTCTGGTAATATGTATATTTATAAGTCCACATTATTTCTCCGGAGATGCTTATTTGCTACTGTACTACAACTCCTCCGGGCAAGTATTACTCGAGAATTTTCAACTTGCCAGTTGTCATACGGTGTGTTAGGTTTTTATATTGAAGTAGTAATCTGTTGTAAAAGAACTACGAACAACTGACAAAAGTACATCTAATCTATAAGGAGCTTTTATGAAACTGCTGGTTCTTTTTCTTTCTCTCTGTGTGCTGTTGAGCGGGGCAGTCACATCCGCTCAGGATTACACTCTTGAGACACTGCAAACCAAGCTGAAAAGCCTTGAAAGTGATGCCGATATAGCAGCCCTCTGTAAAGAGTTCATGCAACATGCTGATGATATCGATGTTATCCGCAACGCTCAATCTATTTGGGAAGGACTGGATCATGAAAGTGTCCTTGCTTTCTCAAAGAAGTTGTTTACCGAGAATCCGCAATCAGCTAAATATGCGTATCTGTATGGACGGGTTGTTGATTCTCCGTCAGAGCAAATCAAGTTAGGGCGCAAAGCAGTGGAGCTTGATAAACAATGGCCCTATGGCTACCGCCTTGTATTGGCAACATACATCAACGATTTATTCACCAAACCTGATGACAACGAAGAAACCAGAACATTGAAGCAAATGCTTACTCAGGATGCTCCTCTATTTAAAACATTTGCCACCCTTGAAAAAAATAAGAACATCTCCCTGCAATTTCTTTACAAGTTACAGGAATACCAAAAAAACTGGTCTGATGCTCTCAGCACCCTTGAGGAAGCTAAAAATGCCGGGGTGAACTGGGTGTCTCCTATGGATATGGCAACAACCTATTCCGGTCTTGGACAGTACGACACAGCCTTGCAGTTGATACGTGATTATTTCACCAACGATCCCCAGGTAGCGGCAATGCCCAAAGACCAGCAGGAAAGTATTATTGATAATTACTACACTACCGCCTTAACCAAAGCGGGAGCATTCCAAAAGGTCATTGAGTACATTAAAGCAAAAGATAACTACCAGAACGATAAATCAGCCCTTTATAACCTTGCCTGCACATATTCTCTGATGGGTGATAACAATAACGCGTTTGCCTCGTTGACCCGGGCGGTTGAACATGGATGGGATGAAGTAACCCACACCAAAACCGATACCGATTTACAGCCGTTGCATGCTGACCAACGATGGGAGAATATCATTGCCCGGATCCAGACAAACTGGGACAATGGCGCGCCTGCGCGTAAGAAGGAAGCATTGGCTAAAAAGATTGTAAAACCTGCACCTGATTTTGATTTACTCGATGTCAACAATGAACATGTAAAGCTTTCTGACTTACGCGGAAAAGTAGTTATTCTCGATTTTTGGGCAACCTGGTGCAACCCCTGCCGGATGGCGATGCCGGTTATTAATGATTTCACCAGAAATTATGCCAAGCCGAAGGTGAAAGTTTTCTCCGTGAATGTCTGGGAACAGGGGAAACGAAAACCCAAGAAGTTCATGGAAGAGAACAACTACGCCATGATATTACTTTATGGCAACAACGATATTGCCCAGGCATTCGGGGTACAAGGAATCCCCCACCTTTGTGTAATTGATGCTGATGGAAATATCAGGTACGAAGAATCCGGGTACAGCGAAAACCTGCTTGAAAATCTCATCTGGTGGACGGAAGATTTGCTGTAACGATAAAAGAGAAACTTCGGATATAAGAACTGATGAAATAATATCAGGGCTGTATAGTTTTACAGCCCTGTTTTGTTATACCATCCTCTTTTTCATCTCTTTAACAAAGCTGTCAAGGATACCGTTTACGAAACCCGATGATTCCTTCGTTGAAAACTTTTTTGCCAGTTCGATAGCTTCGTTCAGAACTACTTTTGCCGGGGTTTGCGGAATTTCCGTTAATTCAACAATCGCCATTCTCAAAATAACTTTATCAATTGCAGCTATTCTGTTAATGTCCCAGTTGGTCGCTATGTGAACAATCTGCTCATCAGCCCAGGGGCTATGCTGCAATACTTGAGCAAATAATGTCCGGGCAAACTTGAGATTATTCTCGTTCAGGTTTTCATTTTCAAGTAATTGACTCAGACAACTTTCGGGATTACCGTTATGGCACTCACATGCGTATAACGCCTGCAACACCAGTTCCCGAGCTTTTCTACGCGGTGATTCTGACATTATTTTACCTTATTTACATCAAAGCAGCGACTATTCTCATACGACTGCTTTGCTGTGTCTTTTTATTCCATAACCTTATACAGGTTCACCAACTCAATCGCTGCTTCCGCGGCACTCCAGCCCTTATTCCCTGCTTTGGTCCCGGACCGTTCAATAGCCTGCTCTAATGAATCAGCCGTTACGATTCCATAAATAACCGGGAGCCCGGTTTCGAGCGCCAGCTTTGCAATACCCTTGGTTGCTTCCCCGGCGATATAATCAAAATGCGGTGTGTAACCACGAATCAATACCCCAAGACTTATCACGGCATCATAATTTCCGGATTTCGCCATCCGCCCGGCAACATACGGAATTTCAAACGCCCCCGGACAATAGGCAACACTGATATTGTTATCTTCAGCTCCATGTCGAAGCAAACAATCGAGAGCACCATCAAGTAATTTGTCAGTCAGAAAATTGTTGAACCGGCTGACCACGATTCCAAAACGGAACCCTTTTGCATGTAGCTTACCTTCAAAAACGGTATGACTCATATATCACGCTCCTATGTTTTTCAACTTCAGGATATGCCCCAGTTTATCACGTTTTGTTTTCAGGTAGTTATGGTTATAGGGCGTCGGCTCCATCTCTAAAGGGACCCGCTCGGTTATTTCCAATCCATACCCCTTTAACCCAACTATTTTTTTCGGATTATTGGTCAGCAAACGTATCGAAGTCAACCCCAAATCAGCAAGAATCTGGGCACCGATACCGTAATCACGAAGGTCGGCTTTGAATCCGAGTTCTTCGTTGGCTTCCACCGTATCGCGTCCGTTGTCCTGCAGTTTATAGGCTTTAATCTTATTCGCCAGTCCGATACCTCTGCCCTCCTGTGTCATATACAACACCACTCCTGCCCCCTCGCGTTCGACCTGGGTCATGGCGGCATGGAGTTGTTCGCCACAATCACACCGACATGAGCCGAAAATATCACCGGTGGCACAACTGGAATGAACACGCACAAGCACATTCTTTTTTCCGGCAACATCACCTTTTGTCAATGCTACATGATAATGATCATCGATTTCAGAGCTATACAAGTGAGCGACAAAGGTCCCATACTTCGTCGGTAAGTCAACAGATTCTATATGATGAACAAGTTTTTCGGTTTGGTGACGATAGGCAATCAAATCCCTGACCGTGATAAAAGTCAATCCGTATTTTTTTGCCATCTCGTGGAGTTTCGGTACTCGTGCCATCGTACCATCTTCATCCATTATTTCACAAAGCATCCCCACCGGTTCCAGCCCGGCAAGGCGGGCAAGATCAACCGATGTTTCCGTATGGCCTGCTCGTTTAAGCACTCCCCCCGGTACTGCCTGGATGGGGAACACATGGCCGGGACGACCGAGGTCCTCCGGCTTGGTATGTCTATCAGCTAATGCCCTGATGGTCACAGCCCGGTCATGCGCAGAGATACCAGTGGTAGTACCCTCAAGGGCATCGACCGAAACCGTAAAACGCGTTCCATGAAGGGCGGTGTTATTGTCCACCATGGGATGCAATTGCAGTTTTTTTATACGCTCCGGTGGCAAACAGACACAAATCAATCCCCGCCCATGTGTAGCAAAAAAGTTCACCATTTCCGGCGTTACTTTTTCCGCTGCCATAATGAGGTCGCCCTCGTTCTCACGGTCCTCATCGTCAACAACAATGACACATTTTCCCGCTTTGATATCAGCTATTGCTTCCGGGACCGTGTTGAACACTGTTTCATCAGCCATCTTTACCATCCGCTTTCTATCAGCTTACGCTTTGTTAAACCATTTTTTTCAGGACTTGCATGTATATTCAAAATGTATTTTCCAATCATATCAAATTCGAGATTGACCCTGTCACCGGATTTCCAGTGTGATATCGTAGTTGCTGTTTGGGTATGCGGAATTACATTTACCGTCAACCAGCCTGAACGTTGATTATTGATAGTTAGTGAAACTCCATTTATTGCAACCGAGCCCTTAGAAATCACCAGGTTGTCATAGACAGCATCAAAAGTAATGCCTATTTCAACGGAGTCGCCTGTTTGCTTTATGAAATCAATTTTTCCGGTATCATCAACATGTCCCATGACAAAATGTCCCCCCAACCGCTTGCCTGCCTGCAATGCCCGCTCAAGATTAATCCTTGTCCCGGAATGATACGAAGCGAGAATTGTTTTGCTTACTGTCTCCTGCGAGGCTTCAACCGTAAACAGACCCTTTTGTACTGAGACAACCGTTAAACAGGCACCATCACAAGCAACAGAATCTCCAATTTGAAGATTATCATCCGCCAGTTTCGACTCAACTTGCAGAATCTTATAGTTTCGGCGTGAATGTACCGTCACAATTTTGCCAATATCTTCTATCAATCCCGTAAACATACGTTATCTCTTCCAATCAGGGTAACCGACAAACATACAATCTGCTCCACTCGGTGAAAAATGTATATGCTTCAATGCAAGAGCCTGCTCAATTTTTCGTATGTTCAAATCGCCCACTGCAGGTATGCCGTTCCCAAGAATGAGCGGTGCTATAAAGACAACAATCTTATCAACTAATCCGGCTTGTAAAAACGCAGTAGCAACCATACTTCCCCCCTCGACCAGTAACGACCGTAAACCAAAGCTATCAGCCACACTGACTAAATCACTCACTCGTAATATGCCATTTTGCTTTTCCCGCAACCGCCAGTATATCAAATTGCGCCCCCGTTTCGTTTTTGCAAATCGTTCGGCAGCAGGTGCTGTGGTGGCAACTATTGTTTTGTAATCATCATTGTTATCAAGCAACTGGCACTTTGGCGGGAAACGAAGAGAACGAGTAAGCACAATGCGATAGGGATTGATACCTGCTACTTTTCGTACTGTCAGTGCCGGGTTGTCTTTTCGGACTGTTTCCATCCCGACAACAATACCATCAACCTGGGCACGCAAGATATGAGCTTCCTTGCGAGATACCGTACTTGATATCCACCTGGAATCACCGGAGCCGGTTGCAATCCTGCCGTCAAGAGTTTGCGCCACTTTCAGGATAATAAACGGTCTGCCCAGCTTGTAATATCCGAAGTACGACTCATTCAATTGTACCGCTTCTTTTCGAAGCACTCCCGTAGTAACTGTTATTCCGGCTTTCCGAAGCACCCGGATACCCTTACCGTTCACGCGTTTGTCGGGGTCTTTCACCGGTATCACAACACGGGTAATCCCCGCCTTGATAATCGCATCGGTGCATGGTCCGGTGCGTCCGGTATGACAACATGGCTCTAATGTCACATATAACGTGCTTCCCGCAGCGTTTTCTTTTGCCTGTTGAAGAGCTACTATTTCGGCATGAGCCGCACCGGCACGACGGTGATACCCCTCGCCGATGATTTTACCATTTTTCACAAGAACCGCCCCCACCATTGGATTTGGTGATGTCTTGTATTTCCCTTGCTCAGCCAGTTGCAAGGCACGCTGCATAAACACGTTGTCGGCACCAGATGCCATAAAAAATCCCCAAAGTATACTTCGGGGTTACACAAGTTCAACAGACAGCACGGTAATAACAGCCTGTTACCTGCTTGTATCTTCTCCCATCCGGACTGTTACCGTCGGCGCCTTAATTTCAAAGGCTCAGCCGGGTTTTGTGTACCCGGGTCGCGGGCTTTTACCGCCGGTCGAGGAATTTCACCTCACCCCGAAGACTTATTTACAGGGAATATAATTCGATATTTTGAAAAGGCAAATGTTTTCTTACTGTTATTGTGAAAAATATCACGTTGTAGTTACAAGTTCCTGTACCAATGCCTTGATTTCTTTCAAGTGGAACGGTTTAGCGAGAACTTTCCTGATACCCTTCATGATTGCCTCATGCTGATCAAGCTGTGCCCCCCACCCGGTTATCATCGCAATCGGTAGTTGCGGATATTTTGTATGCACTTCTTCGGCAAGTTCCAGTCCGGAAATACCCGGCATACCAAGGTCAGTGATAACGATATCGAACGATTTGTTTTCCAATATTTCGAGCGCCTTATACCCATCGGGACAATCGACAACTTCGTGCCCGTCAATGCTGAGCATATCCTTTAATACTTCCCGTACTTCACTGTCATCATCAACGACCAGAATCTTCAACTGTTCAGCGGTTGTTTCTTTACGTGTTATCTCGGAAACATCTTCAATATGGGTTGATTGACGGAATATAATCGTAAATGTTGTCCCGGTTTCGGTATCGGATTGGACCGTTACTTTCCCCCCTAATCGTCCTACGATACCATGCACAATTGCCAAACCAAGTCCAGCACCCCGAACCGATTTTGTGGAAAAGAATGGATAGAATATCTTGGTACGGATATCATCGGGAATACCGGGACCGGTATCATGAACCGAGATAAAGATTTTCTTATGTTCTGTCACTATTCGTACATCAACAATACTATCTTCCGGGGCATGTTCCACGGCATTTTCAATCAGTTTATGTAACGCCACCACAAGGTCATGATGATCGCCATCGATAACAACATCATCAACTTCGTATCGAGAGCGAACTTCGATATTTTTCTTCTCAGCAAGTGTTTTCCAGTCATTGCTTTCATCTGACAGGGTATCCTGCACTACCTGATTGAGATTAACCGGCTTGAGATCTTTTGGAGAGGTGACAGTGGTAAACTCCTGAATACGTCGAACAGTTTGCGCGCCCTCAGATGCTAACTTCTCTATCTTTTTCAAATCAGTCTGTACTTTTTCATCGGTAACTCGAAGCTGCATCAACTGAACCCGTCCCATTATACCGCCAAGCAGGTTATTGAAATCATGTGCCAGCCCGGATGTCATATCAGCAAGAGCAGCAACTGTTTCTACATTTGCCAGCCGAGTAGATGATTCCTCAAGGAGTTTGTTCGTTTGTTTCAACCGCTTAACCAGTAATGCGTTGCGAAGTACGGTTTGAGCAAAAACAGCATACACCGATAACAATTCGCGGTCGTTCTGACAAAAATCACGTTCGCTCTCATTGCAGATAGCTGTAATGTACTGATGTTCATCATCAGGTACTATCTGAAGAGTAATAATCTCGCGAAAACTTGTTGTCGATATATTCTTGAGGTTGTAACAACGGTACTTTTTCGTATCTTCCCGGAAACTGCCGGAGAACTGCTCTTCAATATTCGAAATAATATGTTCAATTAATGATTCTTCCGGCACAATACCGTTGAACGTGCTTTTGTAAACCAATCTCTTGGTATCCACATTACGAGCAAAAAGATGAACCGTAGCATTAGGGGTAATATTACACAGATGCCCCATTATCTCTGAGAACAACTCGTCAAAACTGTACTCACTGAGCGGTATTTCAAAAATCGGCAATAACCCTGACAATCGCGAGGAATAGTTTTCAACCATCTGGAGATTATTGACATTCGCCATCGAGTATGTCGCCACCCGGCAAATCAAGTCAAGCATCGTGGTAGTTTCCAGAGAGATTTCTTCTACCGGACTGAACCAGTATGCCAGGCAGACAAAGTGGAGTTTATCCTCAAAAAACAAAGGGAAATGATAACGATGTGAAAAACCATTGCGGGAGCCGAACGCATCCTGTACCGCTTGAGGGTGGCTCTTTTCATCCAGAGAGACTAAACTCGCCGCTTTTGGCAAGTCGTATATTGCCTTTTGCAGCCAATCACGTTCAAACTCTCCGAGATGTTTAATGTTCAGGTGATGGCCATATTGATAAGCGACCGGTATAAACTTGTTGCTATCTTCTCCACAATAGAAAAAGGCGGTAAAATCGGCGCCAAGAATTCTTGCTGCCATTTGTGAGGTTGTATCTATCTGGTTAATTATCCCAGCCAGACGATGGCTCATGTGAGTGTGATAGTACTTTTGGATTAGTTTGCTCGATGTGTACATAATACCTTTTTCATAAATATTACAATTTATATTACGGACCATTCCGGCACAACTCACCATGAATCAGGGGTACAGGTACGTATTATCTGTCACTCTTCCCCCCGTTCACTAAAACTGTAATAAAATCAAAGTTTAGCGCCTGCCATTCAGCCAGAGATAATTGTAAACCATACCTCATGGTAAAACAAGTTATGTATCAAAAAACCGGATACATCCCATACTTTTTCATACTATCGGCAGATACTCGGCTAAGATTAACCAGTAAGGATTTTACGTATGTATTCATAGAAAATCTATGTTATCTACTTGTTACAGATAATGTTGCGTATATCAAAATACTAACTTAAAATAGTACCGGATTGATAATCCGTTGATAATTCTTGAAATGTACTTTTGCTACTTTCAATAACACTTCTGAGCCAAAACTTCGTACTATCTCCCTGCCCGCTTCATCAACCTGTGGAGCCGCCCCTCTTGGCAAAGTCATGTGATATTCTGCTGATAATCTGTCTATTTCCCGCAGAAAGGAAGCCCGCGCTAAAATTGATGCCGCTGCCACCTGGATGACCTCTTCACCCCGAAACCGTTGTTGTACCGGAGTGGTTATATGGTCCCGTTTCAGGGCATCTTCTATCAATTCAGGTTTGCCAAACTGATCGATAATTATCAAGTCAGCGGTTTCATCGGCAAGAAGCTGTTTGATTGCAGCAGCATGCAAACCGGCAAGAAACTTGTTTAAGTTTCTTACCTTATCATATTGTTTATTATATGCTTCCGGAGATTTGACCAACACATGATGAGGAAACCGTACCCGGAGGATTTCGTCTATCTCAAGGATTCTGTTATTTGAAAGGCGTTTCCCATCCCGGACACCAAGTTCCAAAAGACACCCCGTATCGGCATCATCAGCATAAAACGCCGCTACAACCAGTGGTCCGAAAAAGTCACCTTTACCGGATTCATCAACTCCGACTACCCGGTGTTGAGCTGTCATTGTTAATTTGCCCGCTCGATATACTCGCCGGTGCGGGTATCTACTTTGACCTTGTCACCTTCCTTAATAAACGGAGGGACTTTCACTTCTAACCCCGTTTGCAGTTTTGCCGGTTTTGTGATATTGGAAACAGTGTCACCACGAGCAGCCGGTTCGCTTTCTATTACTTCGAGAACTACCGATGTCGGCAAATCAACGGAAATCGCCTCGTTATCAAGGAATAATACTTTATATTCTTCATTTTCCAGCAAGTACCACTTGGCATCACCAAGATTTTCAACCGGGATAGAGACCTGGTCGAATGTTTTCGTATCCATAAATGTATATTCACCGGCATTTTCATACAGGTATTGCATTTTACGCTCTTCCATATCCGGCGCTGGAAAAGAATCGTTGGAACCGAAGACTTTCTCGATAACCGCCCCGGTTTTGATGTGTTTCAGCTTTGTACGGATATTCGCCTTACCCCGCCCCATCTTGAAATGCTGGTAACTGATAACATAATAAGGCTGACCATCTACGATTATTCGTAAGCCTTTTCTAAAGTCAGACGGTGAATACATTCTTTTTATCCTCCTGAATTTTCAGATACCAAATATAATAAAAGCTAACCGGGACCAAAGATATTTTTTGAGGAAATTAAAGAGTTTTTTCGTTACCCTGTTTACTGATATCAGCAGATAATTCCTCCGATTAGTCATTTCAAGCCTTGACGGCATGCGGGTCGGTAACTTTTCTTTAGCGGTTGAAATTTTAGTAAAGAAAAGAATAGCTGGTATCTTTATTATAGTCTATTTTTTTTGGATTTCAGGACTGTATAATTGTTACAAAAATAGTCCATCAGCGGATATACAGCAATAGGTAAGAAGTGGCACAACTGATGAAATGGCTTAGCCAGATTAAAGATTTATATCGATATATTATTACGGTACTGATACTCAATATACCGATTATTTTCCTCATTCTTCTGAACAACATGAAACGGGTGGAATTTTCTGCTTTGTCATGGTTTTATTTTATCTGTGTTACTATTGGTTATTACCTGCTTCCCTTGTTTATTCTCAGCACGATTTTCTGTGTCTTCCTTTTTCCCTTGCGGAGAATAGTCATAGTTATTCTGGGAGCAACGATAGTTATTTTTGTGTATTACTTATTAATAGACAGTCTGGCGTACCAAATCGCAAAGTTTCATATTGATTTATTCTGGCTGGAATGGATAATAAATGACTATAAGGGTTTGGGATTGCCAACAGTTACGGCAGTGAGCGCTTTCCTGATATTTCTGGGAATCATCGCAATTGAATACGGTATTTTCAGAGCAGCCCGGAGAATAAAGAAAATCAAATACCTTATCACTGCCTTTATCATTTCCATAATTGCCACCTACACTGTCAGTCAGGTCATTCATATTTTTGCATACCAGCAGAATGACATCAGAATCACCAGCCTTACCCCGCATCTTCCCATCTATCTTCCTATCACCTCGCACAAGGATGCGGTAAAGTACGGGAGCCTGTTCCCCATGAATACTCTGGAACATTCAACAGGACAAGTACAGGATGAATCAGGTTCGTTCGTATATCCTCTTCAAAAATTACAGTTTACCCAACAACCGGATAAACAACTGCCGAATATTCTCATTATTTTTCTGGAGAGTTGGCGTTTCGATGCCATGAATGAAAAGATAACTCCCAATATCTATGCTCTTTCTCAAAAATCCCTCGTTTCGCTTGATCATTTCAGTACCGGTAACTCTACCGTATGCGGAACGTTCGGCTTCTTTTACGGTCTTCATGCAACTTACTGGTCAGCAGTACGAGCCAACAGTACCGTTATTGATAACCCTATCCTGATAGATGTTCTTAAAGACAACCAGTACAATTTCGGCATCTATGCCAAATCGAATTTTGTTCGGCACAAATTGAAAGATGCGATATTCCGTGGTATCACCGTGCATGAATCATTTGCCGGGAATACGAAACGTGAACAGGATGTAGATCTCACGAAACAGATAATTTCTTTTCTCCAAAGACAAAAAAACAGTACCCACCCCTTTATGGCATTTGCCTTCTATAAGTCTAACCATTCTCCGTATGAATACCCCCCGCAGGATTCCATATTTATGCCTGCCGGCGACATGAACCTGGTCTTTGCCAGTGATAATACCGATCCGACGTTATATCTGAATGACTTCAGAAACTCGACCCACTATGTCGATGCCATGGTGGGAGATGTATTACGGGAACTGGATTCTCTCGATTATATGAATAATACTATTATTATCATCACGACCGACCATAGCGAAGAATTCAACGATAACCGCGCAAACTACTGGGGACATGGGAGCAATTACACCGAATACCAAATCAAAGTTCCGCTCATATTTTACGCCCCCGACATCACTCCCCGGCTTCTTACCTACCCGACATGTCATATTGATATAGTACCAACTCTGCTGCAACACTATTTCGGCTGTACCAATGACATTTCCGATTACAGCAACGGAGTAAACTTACTGGCACAATCGCCGGATGAACGCCCGTTTGTTATCGGAAGCTATGTCAATCATGCTTTTATTCTTGGGGACGATGTGTATGAAATATACCCGATGTACACAAAAAAATATAAGCTGTTTGATATAAGGCAAAAAGCCGGTCGTCCCCCCATTAATTTATTAAAGCAAACACTGGAAGAGACCAGCCACTTTTATAAACCTCAGTAATGCTGCCTACCTGACAACAACTTCACAGTTGGCTGGCTTCGTAACTACTGGCAAAGATATGGTAAACGTAGTACCTTGTTCTGAAGTTGATGTAAGCGATAAATTCCCACCATGTAAATCGACGATTTTATTTGCCAGCGGCAGTCCCAAACCGGTTCCTGAAGGACGAGAAGAGAAAAATGGTGTAAAGATATTGTCTCGATTTATTTCTGCTATCCCGCAACCAAAATCGCGGACATGAATTTTCACTTCTGACATATCCGCTTCAATATGTATTTCAATTTTACCCTGTCGATCGGGGTATGCGTTGACCGCATTATCTACCAGGTTGCCCAGTACCTGCCGGAACAGCAACGGATCAAGTGATACCTCGGCATCTGCGGCGTACTGTTCAACAAACTCGATTCCGGTATATTTTTCCTGTGTTCGACAGCTTTCCAGAAACTCCGCTACTTCTTCTTTTATGGAAACTGTTATTGTCTCCACGGCAAGGGGTCGGGCAAATTGCAAAAATCTATCTGTTAATTCTTCAGCTGCGATTGTTTCTTCTATCATGGAATCAAAACTTGGTTCCTGGATCCCTTTCCGTGCAAGACGTTTTTTCAACAAACGCCCATAACCGGATATAGCCCCCATGGAGTTGCGAAGTTGATGAGCCAAGCCACCTGCCATTTCCCCCAACGCTGCCAGACGGTTTTTGGTTTCCAGTTCGGTTCGCAACCGCTCTGTTTCGGTCAAGTCATTTACCAATAGAGATGCCCCGACAAAATTATTCTCACTATCGACAATTACCGATATACTGACTCCCAGTTTTTTGGTTTGTCCTGATGGTGTTACATACGATGTTTCCTGATAGCCAATATTGCACTCACCTCTCAATGACTCTGATAGCCATTGGGAAATTGCTGTTTTGTCCGTCAGTAGGGTCGAATAATGCTGTCCGATGAATCCGGTACTATCATCGCTGATTTCAAGAATCGTTCCGGCAGCGCGGTTGATAGTCTTGATGGTCCCGGTTTTATCCGTGGTGATGATACCGGAATGTATCGACTCCAACAAGTATTGATTAAACAGTTCGAGAGAATCTGCCCGGCTCTGTACCTGGGCATTCAGTTCCCGCAACTGGCGTTCTTTTTCCTTCAATTCCTCAATGATACGGGTATATTCTTCAACTACGATTTCAACATCGCTCTGCTGTGAATTGTCAACCTGCCGTCCGGCTCTCGATGCCTGTTTTTTCATCTCCCGAAATGGCGCCAGAATATAACGATATAAAAGAAGATAAATACCTACCGTGGCTATCACCGCCAGTAACCCAATGATAATGACCAACCGCTGGCTGTCCTCAAGATAGGCAAGATCGGGGATATTCCGTGAAATAATTAACAGGTTTCTCCCTTCTCCCGCTCCTACCGGCTCCACATAGAAATATTCATCGTTTTTCCCTCTTGTCAGGGTTTGGTATTCTGATGTCAGGAGTTTTTCCGCCAATTCGGGGATTTGTCCTGCCGGAAGTAAACGTGCAATTGAAGAAAACCATTGGCGTCGTTTCTGCTTATCAGTACTTGCGGGCTTGGTCGGAACCAGCCGAATACTGCTGAGCTTATATTTCTGCCGAAGTTCTTTCTGTTTTTGTTCCGACAATTGCGGAACGACATCATCACCTACCAACCTGCTTATTTCAATAACGGCATTCTGAAACTGGGCAGTGCTGGCTATCCACTTTGCTTCACGGGTACGATAGATAATGACATTCGACAGGAAGTTGAGCGATAACAACAGGAGAATTATCACCAGAAGCCCAAGATGGATTTCCGCTTCGAACCTGTTTCGTCTCTTAGCCATCCGGTTCAACTCCAGCCTGATTGATACGATAAAAGGATAAACACTGACTACGGACCGATAGTTACCGCTTGAATACCGACAACATGAGACAGGTAATACGTGATAATTTCATTTCCATAGATAATAGCCAGTACAGCCGCCAAGGCTAAAAACGGACCAAACGGTACGACCCTCGTTTCACGTAATTTGGAAGATACCATCATAATTGCCACCGAGACAAACAGCCCGATAACTGCCGAGGAAATAAAGATAAGGGCAACTTTCTGCCACCCGAGAAACGCCCCCAGCATGGCAGCCATCTTGATATCTCCCCCACCCATCGATTCTTTTTTGAACAGCCAATCTCCCAGAATAGCGATGAGATATAATGAACCACCGCCAGCCAGCATACCAATCGACGAATTGATTATCCCAATACCGCCCGGTAACAGTGAGACACCCAATCCGATAACTATCCCCGGAAGGGTAATACTGTCAGGGATTATCTGGTGATATAAATCAATAAAGAAAATAACCAGCAGGGCTGAGATTAACAGGGCATACACAAAAAACAGAAGTGAAAAACCATACGTCCAGAAAAAGTAAAGATAACATAACCCGTTAAGAAGTTCTACCAGCGGATATTGGATTGATATGCGTGCATGACAGAACGCACACTTCCCCCGTAACAACAAGTAGCTGATAACCGGGATATTATGATACCAGCGAAGCTGTTTCCCACAAGAAGGACAGGCGGACCTTCCAGCCACAAACCCCTTCTTTACTGGCAAACGGTAAATAACAACATTCAGAAACGAGCCGATTATCAGCCCAAACAAAGTAACCCAGATATAATATATTGTTTCCATAATATATATGTATATCGGAAGGAAAGGCGATTATCTCAACTCGCCAAGAGCATTCATCACAAGAGCACAGGCAACCGGTCCGGCAGTTTCGGTTCGCAGTATCCGTACCCCCAAACGAACCGGTTGAAATCCGGCTTCCAAAGCCAGAGAAAGCTCATCCCGGGTAAAACCGGATTCCGGCCCAATCATAATTGTCACCCGTTTGAATGTATCAGGTATCGACACCTGTTCAAAAGGGGTACTTGCAGTCGAAGGGTGAAACAACAAGTTGAGCGAATCGGTATCGGTTTCCCTGATAAATTGGCTGTAAGAGACGGGTCGTGAAATATCAGGACGGTATGAACGACGGCACTGTTTCATAGCCGCCACCGCAACCTTTTCCAACCGGCGAATACGTGATTGTACCCGTTTTTCATCCTCAAATTTCACCTTTGAAGTTTCCGATAAAATAGGGACAAAACGCTTTACCCCCAGCTCGGTCCCTTTCTCAACGATAGTATCGAACTTGGCGCCGGTTGACATCCCGGCAGCCAGAGTCAGCGCTACCGATGGTTCTCCATAATTACGAAGTTCACTATGGATATGTACTGTTGTCTCCTTTGCTCGCGGAGAGCTGCTGATTTCCCCACGGTACGCCATACCCAACCCATCGACAACAATAACCGGTTCCCCTTTTCCCAGCCGGAGCACTTTTGTCGCATGGCGATGCTCAACAGCGGGCAACGTAATTGTATCTCCGTTGCGACATCCCGGCAGAGCATAAAAAACAGGCGGGTTTAACATTATAACTTCTCCACTACGACTGTCCGCCATTCACCTTCAGAGATGATAGTATAGTTCTTCTGCCCCTGCTGCTGTAATGCCCGGGTAATTTCATCCAAATCTCGCTCCAGCAATCCCGACAGCAATAATATGCCATGTTCAGCAGTTAACCTGCAAAGTTCCGACAGGATTTCAAGAATGGTGGTTTTAATGATGTTGGCACAGACAAATTCATACGGCTTATCTTCACGGCATTGTTCAATAGTGCCACAAATTATTTCATGGGGAGAGTTCACACCATTGATAGTAAAGTTTTCCCGGCAATTATCAACAGCAGTCATATCATAGTCAATTGCCTTGATACACCCAGCCTGCAACTTGTCAGCTAAAATGGATAAAATCCCGGAGCCGCAACCAACATCGAGAAAACTCATCCCCGCCTGAAACCGTTGTCGTATTACCCGCAGACAGGAAGTTGTTGTTTCGTGCCGACCGGTTCCGAAAGCCATTTTTGGTTCAATAATTATATCAAAGGGCATTTGTTCATCCAGCTCTATCCAGGGCGGACGCACGACAATATCGTCACCGATAAAAACCGGTTGAATTGATTTGCGATATTGTTCTTCCCAATCACTCCTGTTTACGGCTTTACTATTGAATGAGTACTCAAAAGGTTGATTGTCTATACAGATTGTATCAAGGTAATTTTGTAACTGCTGAACAGATTGTGATTCTTTTTCCGTAGGAACGTAAAAAATAATTCCAACCGTATCGGTATCCTCGGTATCTTCAAGCACCAACCCGTGAGAAAGGTGCTCAATAATATAATCACTGACAACATCAACATACAATCGTGGGATATCTACACGAATTTCCATTACTTCATGACCGGAATTGTTCTCATAAATATCGCTCATACCTGATAACAGTATCACATTCAGCTACTTGTTATCTTCCTGTTTGACCTGTTTATTACCATCATACAAAAGCGAGGGTAAATCCTCGCCTTTGTATTTTATGGAACTTTGTCTTTACTAACTTGCATTCACACCAGCCAGTACTTCCTTAATACGCTGTAATGCTTTCTCGATGTTTTCAACGGAGTTGGCATAGGAAAAGCGAAGATATCCTTCACCATACTTTCCGAACGATGTCCCCGCCAGACAGGCGACTCCTGCTTTTTCCAGAAGCATATCGGCAAGTTCCTGGGCATTGATACCGGTTCCGGTGATATTGGGGAACACATAAAACGCACCCTGTGGCATCAGGCATGAGATACCATCAATAGCATTCAAGCCATCGACAATCACCTGACGGCGACGACGGAATTCCACCATCATTTTTTCGACCTCATCCTGCGGACCGGTCAGCCCCTCGATAATTCCTGCCTGAGCAAAAGTATTCGTACAGGAAAAATTGTTAATAGCAAAAGTAAACAAATAATCGGCAAGTTTTTTCGGGACAACGGCAAATCCCAGCCGCCATCCGGTCATCGCATACGTTTTCGACATCCCATCAATGAGGATAGAACGGTCAAGCGCACCGGGAATACTGGCTATCGACACAAAGGGGTTGTCATAGACAATACGGGAATAGATTTCATCGGCAAGAATCCAGAAATCGTACTCAACCGCCAGTTCATAAATTGCCTGTAAATCTTCTTTTGTTAAAACTCCACCGGTTGGGTTCTGCGGGGAGTTGATTACCAGCATTTTGGTTTTCGGGTTGACCAGTTCTTTTAATTCATCCACCAAAAACCTGAAATCTTTTTCTTCGGCTAATCGCATGGGAACAGGCTTGGCTCCGATAAAATTGGATACAGACTCATACGTAGGATAACCGGGATTAGGGACAATAACTTCATCACCGGGATTGACTATTGCCATCATGGAGGTAAAAATAAGCGGTTTCACCCCGGGCATGATTATCAACCGGTCAGGTCCGATATCGATATTTCTCGTCCGGCACATGTACTCGGCAGCAACTTTCCGGGCTTCGGGAAGACCGCCTGATGGGCTGTAATGGGTTTGTCCTTCCCGGAGCGCTTTAATAGCGGCATCACGAATATTTTCGGGAGTATCAAAATCCGGCTCACCGATTTGCAAATGGATAATCTCTTTCCCCTCGGCTTCCATTTGTTTCGCCTTGGCAAGGACTTCAAACGCCCCTTCACCGGATAAACGTTGAATAGCATCACTGTATTGCATAAGACTTATTCCTTTACCTGTATCTATAATGAAAGTACTTCTTTTGCTTTCCAGGCTATATGCTCAGCGGCAACACCAAACTTTTTAATAAGCTGCCACGGTTGCCCCGATTCACCAAACCGGTCCTGAATCCCAATCATAGCCACTTGTGGTCTGATTTGCTGAAAGGATGGCTCCCGGCAAATCACACCGGCAACAAGGTTTCCAAGTCCTCCAACCTGGTGCTCCTCGGCAGTGATAATTGCCTTTGTCTCCCGGGCTGCCTTGATAATAGCTTCTTTATCAAGCGGTTTGACGGTGTGCATATTGATAATACGGGTTTCAATGTGATAATCGGTTTTAAGGATATAAGCTGCCCGAAGTGCCTCGGCTGTTTCCGGTCCGCAGGAAATGATAGTCAAATCCTCGTATTCATTCTTATATTGCGAGGACGGTATAATTTCGAAAGCATCGACAAACAGTTCCGCTTCGTTACGAAAACGATAGATATTGGCTTCACCGAAAATCAACGGGGTATCTTCCTTTGTTATAATGGGTGTTGCCTCCCTGGCATAACGAAGGTACTTGGGACCGACAATCTCAAATAACAGGGTTTTAGTCATCTTTTCCGTTTCCAGAGCATCGCAGGGGATTGCCATGTGCATATTGGGAAGCCCGGTGATCTGAAATATCGATTCGAGTTCCTGATGAGTAGCTCCATCGGGTCCCACTGAAATACCGCCATGAGCTCCCACAGCCAGCACATTAAAATTGCCATAACA
>JAJRZL010000028.1 GCA_024275255.1 Candidatus Zixiibacteriota bacterium
GAAACATCGGATACCATCGTTGTACCGGCAACCGATTTGTTATTTGATTACCATGACAGCTCTGAAGTTCCTCCGACCATGTGGATTTTTTCCGGCTCGATGATTTGGGATAAACAACTGGTTGCGGACATGGAAGGCTCTATCGTTGCCACCTATACCGATCCGGCGGCAATTCTTAATAGTCCCTTACCGAGACGTTTTGATGATACGGTCTATGGTGCCAATAAGCATGTATTACCGAAACCGGGTACACCGGTAACAATGATAATAACTGTTCCTGAATAAAACACGTATGTAGGAGAATAGATTATGTGTAAAACCCTTTTTGCTTTTGGAAAAGTATTTATGGTAGTGGTGCTGCTTGCCGGATGTCGTCAACTATATGCGGCAACTGCCCTGGACGTTTCGTTGAAACATGAGGCTGAACATAGTATCAACACCGCACTTGATTTTCTTGTGAAATCACAACAGGCAGATGGGTCATGGAGCCATTATCCGGGTGTGTCAGGTTTGGTGTTAACCGCTTTTTCAAAAGCACCTGATAAGCTCAAAGAGCAGTATCGTGAACAGATTATTGCCGGGTATAAATACTTACTTTCGAATGTGCAGCCTGATGGCGGGATTTATCCTCCGGTGGAACCACAGTTGAAAGCATATAATACTTCGATTTGCTTACTGGCATTGGTGTCGGCCGAAAACCCCGGTTTCGAAGAAACGATTATCAATGCTCGTAGATACCTTATGTCTTTGCAGGCTGATGAGGATGACGGCTTGACTCCCGACAGCTCTACGTATGGCGGTATCGGATACAATAAGGACGAACGTTCGGACATTTCCAATATGCAGTTTGCCATTGAAGCGATTCGTGCTTCGGAGAATTTCAAACCGCATCGGGATGCCGCACTGACGAAACTTGATGATACGAGTTCAGAAGTGCCGCCACCGGTTGATGAGGATTTATTCTGGGAGAAAGCTATTCTCTTTTTACAGCGTTGTCAAAACTATAAAAAGTACAATAACTACCAATGGGCTGGCAATGATGGCGGTTTTGTTTACTATCCGGGTAAGTCCAAAGCAGGTGGTACGACTTCGTATGGTGGTATGACGTATGCCGGGATGAAAAGTCTTATCTATGCCGGGCTTTCACGGGATGATGACCGGGTACAGGCAGCGTATAAATGGATACGAAGTAACTACACGGTGGAGAAAAATCCAGAGTTGGGACAACAGGGGCTTTTTTACTATTACCATGTGATGGCAAAAGCATTGGCTGTTTATGGTGAGGATATTATTAAAGATACAACCGGCACTGCTCATAACTGGCGTCGTGACTTGACCAGTAAACTGATTGCAATCCAGAAACCTGATGGAAGCTGGATAAACGAGACCGGTCGCTGGTGGGAAAACAACCCCGACCTCGTAACCGCTTACAGTGTCCTTGTCCTGGAAGAGATGATACGGGAGTAGTAATGAGGGATAAGTATGGAATCAGATAAAACAATACACTATAAATGAGATTGTTGAAACCTGTCAAAGAAATGTTATTGTACTACTTACTATACCTTTTATTAAAAAATTCGACAATGATAACCATGTAGTATTTCTACGATTGTACTTTAAGATATTAATTCTATTGATCAACCTGACAATATGAATTGTTTTCCGGTCTTACCATAAAAATAGCGGTGCAGGGACTTGAACCCCGGACACGCGGATTATGATTCCGCTGCTCTAACCAACTGAGCTACACCGCCATCACAAATCAATTTTCGACTCAGAATGTAATATAATTCCTGCTCCCGTCAAGACAATTTAACAAGGAAAAAACTATCTTACCGACTGATTATTATGTACCTTTCCTTTGCCGACTATACAAGCGGTATAATAGATAAGTTCGTATTTCTCTTTTACATAGGTTTGTCAGGAACAGGGAAGACCGGGTAAATATGGAATATATTGCCTGTATAGTAAATTACGGGATTTACTAATGAGAAAACAACAATTGTTCGATACACAAAGAATAGGAGTTATGTATGAGATTTAATTCCATCATAGAAGCTATCGGGCGGACACCGCTGGTACGAATCAACCGCTTGACCGGCGAAGCCGATGCCACCATTTATGTTAAGCTTGAGAGCTTTAATCCCTGCAGTTCGGTAAAAGACAGAATTGGCGCTTCTATGATAGAAGCTGCCGAGCGAGAGGGAAAATTGAAAAAAAGGATGACCATTGTCGAGCCGACCTCAGGAAATACCGGGATTGCCTTAGCCATGGTGGCAGCGGCAAAGGGATATGCTTGTGTGTTTACCATGCCGGAAACCATGAGTCTTGAGCGACGGGCACTGCTGAAAATGTTCGGAGCGCGGTTGGTCCTGACTCCCGGTTCGGAAGGGATGAAAGGCGCTATCGCCAAGGCAAATGAGTTGGCAGAGCAGGAAGGATATTTTCAGCCATCCCAGTTTGATAATCCCGCCAACCCGGAAATTCATCGCAAAACAACCGGACCGGAAATTATTACTGACCTTGGTGATACTCATCTTGATGCGTTTGTAGCTGGTGTTGGAACCGGGGGAACTGTCAGCGGTGCAGGGAAGGCTGTCAAGGAAAAGTATAATTGCCGTGTCTATGCGGTTGAACCGGACGCCTCCGCAGTGCTTTCCGGGGGAGAACCCGGTCCACATCCGCTTCAGGGTATTGGTGCAGGTTTTATCCCTGAAAACTACGATGGTACAGTTGTGGATGAAGTTATCAGGATAAAAAATGATGATGCCTTTACTACAGCCAGAGCATTAGCCCAGAAGGAAGGTATCCTCGTAGGGATTTCATCGGGAGCCGTGTTCCGGGCGGCGCTGCAAGTGGCAAAAAAACTGGGGAAAGGTAAAGTAGTGGTAGCTGTTTTGCCTGATACTGGTGAGCGGTATCTGTCAACAGCACTATTTGAAGATATGAAGTAAGGATTGTTGAAATATTATTCAGATTCAGGTTAATAAGTTTACTTGAAATACAAGAGAGATTGATATAGGCCACTGTTCTTGACATTCTGGTGAGGAGTATTACACTTTTATTTATGCTTTCTGTTATTGAAGATATCAAAGCTATCTACCGCAATGATCCGGCATGTAAGAATATCGAGTTTTTACTATATCCCGGTTTCCATGCTATCACTTTTCATCGGTTGATTCATTTTCTTGAAAGAATCGCCATCCCGTTGATCCCTCGTCTGCTCTCTGAGATAAATCGTTGGTTCACCGGTTTGGAAATCCATCCCGGGGCAAAGATTGGTCCAGGGTTCTTTGTTGACCATGGCATGGGGGTGGTAATCGGTGAGACAA
>JAJRZL010000029.1 GCA_024275255.1 Candidatus Zixiibacteriota bacterium
ACGGGGCGGAGTTTTTCCAAAGGGCGGGGCAGATAATCACTCACCAGCGTTTTCATCAGATGGTCTGAATATTCCAGACGAAAATCGGACCTGTTGAACCTACGAATACCATGATAGTAATTTAACTCTAGATAATTGCGTTTTTTACGCAAAAAGACAATCCGGTCACACCCAATAGATTTTTGCAGCAAGTCGGATACTTTTCTCGCAACCTCGCCAATTGTCCCGTCAACACTATTTGTTAAAAGAAATTCCGAGAAATCAGACAAGCTCATCTTTTTTATTGCTGCTGCTCTACGTCGCTCATTACGAATCCTGCGGAAAAGTAATACCGACAACAAGAAAGTAAGCGCTACCAATATAACTATGAGTATTTCCTGGATATCCATAATATTATACTATTGCCCCAACATCGCCCTTTCAATTACTAATATATGTTACCTGCAAGTCCTGTCAACAACAATAACAATTCAGCATCCTTGCTTTATAGTTTACTGTACTACGTACATGGTCGTATTCCAGAAAATTACTTATGTTTCTGCACTTGCGTGGAAATCCCGCCGGGCATCATCAACAGAGTTGTATGCCCTGAGAACCTTGTCAAACTCAAGCAGTTCGTATATTTCAAATACGTTCGGGACCATATTGGCAAGCTTGATGTCCCCATTATTCGAACGTACTTCTTTTATCCGGGAAATAAAGATGCCCCATCCTGCCGATGAGATATAATCAACCCCTGCAAGGTCAATGATTATTCCGTAACGCTGACGTTTCAGCAACGAATCAATAACAGATTCCAATTCACCGGAAGTTGTCGTATCAATCACTCCGTCAACACGAACTTCCGAAATATCGTCCTTGCCGCTTTCAAACAGAGATATTGTTATATTCTCCATCAGTTCTATCCTAACAATAATTAAAACGTGTCATCTAATAACACATGTTATATAACCGGGAACAAGTAAAATGTTCATAACTTTTCACACCCCATTCTCCTGCTATGTTGTATCATCAACCACCCGGGCAAGAATAAATGTAATATCATCAGCCGGACCGCTCAATGGAGAAAAATCACCAAGCTCCGCAATCAGTTGTTCGCTTAAACCGGTTGCGGTAAGATTTGCGCTATAGTGTAGTCGTTTTTCCATGAATGCAATCAAACGGTCAATGCCATATTGTTCTCCATCGCGATTCCTCGCTTCGGTGATACCATCCGTAAACATAAGGAAAAAGTCTCCCCGATGCAGGGTAAGGTCCATTTCTTCCAGACGGGATTCAAACGACCCACTGAATGAATCCGGCAATCCCATCGGCATACCCGCCGGGTTTAACTTTACTATCTCTCCCTTGTTGGCATGGAAATAAATCATAGGATTATGACCGGCAGAGACAAAATTCAGGTGATGTTCGGAGGTATCATAGATTGCCAGCATAATGGTAATAAACATCCCAGCCGGGATATTACTTTGCAAATAGTCATAGACACGAATCAATGTATCACGAGAAGATTTAGTCTGTTGCGATTGAATCTGCACAACCGTCCGCAACATCGACATAACCAGCGAAGCCGGGACACCCTTACCGGAAACATCGGCAACAGTCAGACAATAATGCGTTTCATCTATTTGAAAAATATCATACAAATCCCCGCTGACAACAGATGCCGCCTGATAAAACGCTTCGACATCCAACCCCGGAATATCCGGCAACCGGTGCGGCATCAATGTTTTCTGTATCTGCGAAGCGACTTCGATTTCTTTTGCCATTTTCTCACGAGCGACAATGTTCTCACGGTCCTGGCTCACCCGGGCAGTCAGCTCGTTAAACGCTCGCGAAATTTCAAAAAACTCTTCCGCACCTTCAAGCGGTAATTCCGAGGAGACATCGCCTGAGGCAAACCGCCGAACCCGTCGGGTAATTTTTTCAATCGGGCTGACAAAATAGTTGGAGAGAAGGTAAATACCCAGGATACCAAAAAGTATCAACACTGCTGTCAGGGCTGCCGTTTTCTTGCGTGCCTGGGTGAACTGTCCCTTGATGCTGGCGGTACTGTATGCAACATGGACTTTCCCCACCGTGGCATCCCCGGCTTTGATAGGGACAATGACATACCTGAGATGCTCATTTTTATAAGTGAAACGCTGCGGCTTACCAATCAGTGTGGTATCGATATGAACCGGGATTTGATACTTGTTGCGGATATACCGGATATCCTCGGAATGAGCAATGATATTGTCATTGGAATCGGTTAACACCACTAACCGCATAAACTCTGCGTTGGAATGAAGGTAACTGACTATCAGCTCATCGAACTCGGCATCTGAGCGTCGGTTGATAATATATCCGCCCGCCTGCTCGGCAATAGTATTTGCCAGTGAGAGAACGGTGTCATCGAGATGCTGGTACAGCCGTTTTGATGTCTGCCTGTCGATATAGTAATACGAACCACCGACAATGACCAGCACGATGAGAAATGTCCAAAAGGAAAACTTTACCCGCAGCGACGACATCCGCGCCAACAAGGGAACGCTGTCAGTCGAACGGGGATGAATCCGCTTGGTCATACGGAGTTCGTTTCTCCCCGCTGCTGAAATCATTTCCACCGAGTCCATGATTTTACGAATCATATACAGCCCCAGCCCACCCTTTCGCCCGGACTCGACAAGACGGTCAAGGTCAAGAGAATCGACTTCATCGGGCTGGAACGACCTGCCAAAATCAATCAGGGAGAAGACTATCATTTTTTTATAGATAACAATACGAAGCCGGATAGTTCCTTTTTCGTACAGATACGCATGACGAATGATATTACTCGCACCTTCTTCTATGGCAACCAGAACCGAAGCTATATCCGAGCGTTTCATTCCCGCCGCAACACAACTCTCCTCAACGGTACGCTGGATACTGTCGAGATACTTATCTTCAGCGAGAAACTCGGCATTGATTTCTTTAATCGGGCGATTAAACATATTCTAATGGTAGGAATAACTGCGGCAATATTCTACAAAAATCTATTGTTTGTTAAGTGTATCGGAAACTGGCTTTTCCTGCTCCAGCTTCAAGCGAAGGCGGGCTTGTTCGAGGTTGTCAAGGGTGCTTTCATTATTGGGATAAACCTCAAGAACTTTTTCCCAGGCATCGATAGCTTTCTGGTATTCTTTATTGCGCATAAACTTGAGCCCATCAAGGTAATACTGCCATATCACCCGGTTCCGCTGAATTTTCTCCAGCGTAGGCGGATGAGCCAACGCCACATCAATACGATTGATGTAATCTTTTGCGACCGGTTCATCCGGTTTCACAGACAACACAAACAGGAACTTTTGTCGCGCTTCGGCATAGTAACCGGACCGGAATAAATCAATACCGAGATTAAGATGCCGCGACAAGTCAAGTTTATCGACTACTTCCTGTTTCTCTTTTTTGGCGGTCTTATTATTGGGGTCGAGGTACAGAATACGAGTATATCCCTCTATCGCTTTCACGTAGTCACCATCACGTTGCGCTTTCCGCGCCTGTTTCAGCCCGGCAGCAATTTCCGCCGCAACAGCTTTTTTGATTTTCCGCTTGAGTGAAAGAGCTTCGGCATTTTCCGGATCGATATCAAGAATCAATCCCAGCATATCAAGTGCGGCAGGATAATATTTCTTGGCAAAGAAACTTTGTGCCTGCACATAGTAGGCAGCAGTGGCTGTTTTCAGTTCTCGCTCAGAATCATGAATCTTTTGGTCATGTTCTTTCAACATATCCTGCGCAGCTTCAATAGCAGCAATACTCCGCTTGATTCCGGGGTCATCTTCATTAAATGCCAATGCCCGCTGGTAATATGTAAGCGCAGAATCAAGCTGGAATACCCGGTAAAATTCCGTTGCCTTGTTTTTGTAGAAGGAAAATTGTCGTTGCCGTTCATCGGCAAGTAAGACTTTATTTTTCTGTTGTTCGGCAACTTCTCGCTGACGAAGCTGTTCTGGAATTGACAAACCAATCATATATGAAACGGAAAAGCGATGGCTGTCATTCAAGTAATCGATAAATTTGTAGGCATAATCAAATTTCAGACGATTTATCACCACCCCTGCCCCGAAAGTAACATTGTCTCTATCATACCCAGCCCGAATCGCATACGTATTATCAATGACAAATTCAGCCCCGGTATGCAACTTAACCGAGCGTTGTTCGGTCTTTTCCAGTTCAAACGACGCATTCATTATCGCCCGGTTATGAATACGCAAATAATTGATACTGCTTCCCAGGACAACGGAAACAGGCAGGGTCTCACCGGTTATGGATGTTTCCGATGATTGCCCGGTTGTTTTTAACTTGAGTGTTGCCGGCACCAAATCACGGAACATGACACCGACTCTTATGTTATGATTAAACTCTTTTAACACCCCCAGGTCAAACCCTACGCCGTAATCGGAAAACCGCTCAAGCGACTGGTTTACTATTTTCAGATTTGCTCCCACGGTCAAGCCGTCTCGTAAACTTCGTCCATAGGCAAGGATAATTTGCGTATAGGAATAATCAAATGTTCCCATATCAACATATTGTTCCCTTTTAATAATGTCGCCGGTCCCAATCCGCATGAAAGCAATACCAAACCCTCCCAGTGCTAATGTGGGATACGCCCATGAGACGTAATCATACAATGTCCCCTCGAACAAGGTCATGTGCATCCCTGTTACTTCCTGGTTATCCAATACCGCCAACCCTGCCGGATTATAAAATACGGTGGAGGCATCATCAGCCATCGATGTAAACCCGCCTCCAAGACCAAGCGCCCGCGCCCCGGCTCCGGCGGTAAACGGCGAGTTCACCCCGGCATCACCCGCTTGTACCGGTTCCAGAACCAGTATCACGGTAATGACCATACCAACAACTATGTACAAAAACCTGTTCATTTTGCCACAGCTACTTTCATACGGGCTTCTTCACCGGTTTTTACTACCTTCAGCATCACGATATAAATACCATTATTGACAAGGGTGCCCTCATCATTTTGACCATCCCAATAAATGATATTCTCACCGACCGCGGTCCCCGGTTCACCTTCGTCCATAACTTTCGTAAAGACCTGTTCACCGGTGAGAGTAAAAATACGGAACTCCACCGGAGACACTTCCTGCAATTCGTAAGAAAACTCCGCCGGTTCCACCTCGGGATTAAACGGATTATTTTTTATAAGAAAAGACTCATCCAATGCCGCACCCTTGGCAACATAAGCTTCTGAAACCAACAACCGGTCACCCGAAGGAGTCCTGACTTCCACTTCTTCTCCTAAATTGGGACCTTCTGCAAACCGGGCGTCGATATCATCACTTTCCAAACGCAACACCAATGGCTCAAAAGATTTATCAAGGAATGCTCCCTCGAAAACGATTGTTTGCGTTTGTTGAGGAGGAATAATGTAATTATCAAAAAAAGCTGTCAGTCTGTTTGCATCACCATAAATTTGTTCTGATACAGGAATATCATTATCTGTAAAGTGAGATAACGAAAGGTTCAGTATGTTATCAATAGAAACCGGCGAATTATCCATCCCGCGAAGCGAGAATGATATTTGTTCCAATTGAACATCACTAACCACAGAGGTACCGAGATTTGTGAGCGTTACGGCAAACATCTTTTTTGCTCGTCCCGGCAGGATAAGGTTGGAGCCGACAATATGCGCTTCCACTTCCATTTCCGTCTCCAGTGACTCGACCAGAAACGAGAGCTGCATATCTGTATTTTGAACCTGCGCCGGCTCACCGGTATTCAAATCGATCGGGGTATCGACAAGTGCAAAAGTAAACTCTATTGTCGTATCAAAGGCAGGGGTAACAAAGTTGAATACTAATGTTTGCCCAACCGATAACACACCTGACAATGAGTCACCGACAAATTCTGCACCACCTAACGTATCAAGCCGGTAGGCTCCGGTTGATGTCAATGCTTGCCCCATATTTTCTACGCTTGCAGTTAACTGAAATGCCTGCCCCTGATCCAGGATATTCTCACTTCCCCCCACTCTGCTGAATGAAAGCTGTAATTGCGCCGGGGTTTCAATGGTTACCGGGGCAACATTATTTACAGGTGGCAAAAAAGTAATATGAGGTGAAGCAATATCGACTTTGAAAACTTCAGAGACTGTCGGTGATGATGCCGCGGTAATATCCATTAACACAGCAATAGTATCATGGGGAGCAATGGTATCAACCGCAATCAAAGAATCATATATCGACGCCCCGTTACTGCTTAACCGTAAAACGAGCGGACCCAAAACCGCATCGGAAAGGTTTGCCAGTAAGCAACTCGCCTGAAAGTGTTGTGAAACATTTACTTTGGGAGCATTGGGAGCAAGAACCTGCAAATCAATAATCTGGGCAACCGGCTGCTGCAAAACCGGTACCCGAAAACCGCCAAAATCAGTATCAAAGGTAAATTCATCACCAGTCCCGGGAATGACAAATGTAAAACTCGCTGAAAATGACAACTCATGTCCGACTTGCTGCGATGGAATAAATATCTTTTCCGTCTGCACCACGTTTGGACCGGGATGGAGGACCGAATCAACAAATCGAAGGTTCGTGGCAGTAACAAAACTGTTTCCAATAACCCATATCCTTGCATTCGATAACTCAACCGGTACAGCATACTCACCGTCAAGCTGCACATTGAATCCAAAAGCGGCGCCGGTCCCGGCATATACGGATTGAGGGCCAAGAGTACTGGCAACATACGAAACCGCTACCGGAGCCAAAACAAACACAGAGTCCACCAACCCTTCATCGAGTACATATATATTCTCACCCGATTCAAGCAGGTAACTGAAATATACCCCGTACTCACCGGCAGGAAGGTCAAGTCCTTCAGGAATCATTCCTTCAATCCCCAGGTATGATATTACCCCGGAATCGATATCCGATGCTACTATTTCGCCATCGAAAACAACCGCCACCACACTGCTGTCTTCATCAAGAAGGCTGACCTGAAGAATGGTGGAAGCAATGGGGCCAGCCAGTTGTTGAGTTGCCACGGAAAAAGCTATTGGGAATGGTCTTCCCGGGTAAACCGTATCCGGTCGGAAAGAATCTGCAACTGCAAATACACGTTCCGGTTCTAAAACATCAATGTTGTATTCAACACTTTCGGAAGTACTGTCAATACTATTCTCAATCGAAAACTCCGCATCAAGTCGAACAGTGAGGACAGAATCTTCGGGGAGCAACTCGGTAGCAGGAAGGATAATACTTATCGTATCAACGAGACCTTTTGCATGGGGGGTAAATTGCTTTGTCGCAAGGATACCAGAAGCATTAAAGGCGACTTCTATCTGGGGCTTCACATCAGGAAGGAGCCTGCCACGATTAACAACCACCACTTTCACCAATGTTTCCACACCGGAATAAACCGTCGAGAGCGGCTCCAGGTGCGCATCAAGAACCGACACTACCTCATAGTTGTTCAGAGAGACCGTAATAGGCGGAGAATTGACAGCGTCGCCATTAGTGGCAAAAGCATGGGTAATCGCCGAGGGACCTTCATACCGAACCATCGCTGCTGATAAATCGATTTTCCCGTTATTCAATAAATTATTATCAGAAAGTGTATCAGGGACAAACTGCCCCGTCCCCACAAATATTTGGATCGGTTGAGCCGATAAGTCATAATCAGTTTTCAGATTTCTGTAGGCATCGTAAAGAATTAGTTCAGAGACTGGTCTTAATACATGACCGACAAATTGTTCACCGGAAATATTCAATATCAGTGATGACAGCGGTCCCGGTAACACCGTTATCATACCACTGTACCCGTTTATGGTATCAACTTTAGCAACCAGACGTCCCGCCCCAACAATAGTGGCATGAAAAGAACTATTATCAAAATAGCCGATAGAATCAAAGGTGTCGTCTATCCCCCAGCTTACCACACTATCGACAAGAATACCATTTCCATATTTGTCAAACCCCACCGCCCAGCATGGTTTCACATCACCTGCTCGTAACTGGATATCTTGTGATGGTACAACAGCAATGGAATCCAACGGTCCGGGGAACAGAACAAATTCACTTGAAAATGTCGGTCCCGCTATAATAGCACCGATGGAGTCAAACAGCACGGCAACAGCCTGGTATGTGTCTGCTTTTGTTGGGTTAATCACCCCTGATATTCGCAATAGCATCGACACCAGAGTTCCCGTACTTTTTGTTGTTGTAACACTGGTATCCGCTTGTAAGACAATAGATATTATTCCATTGTTGTCCCGAATTTCAGTTACGGTATAATCAACAAGCGGAGAGGATTCATAAATAGAATCAACCGACAAATCAGCAAACCCGAACCCGGTCGGCAGAGAGAAAACCACACCTCCCCTATTGAGTGAAAGGAAATCACTCTCACTTATCGTAAAGAGAAAATCGTATATCGCAGTATCTGCCACAACAGAATCAAGGGGAATGACCTGAATATCGCTGAAGTCATCTACTGACAAGGATTTTGTCGGGGTTTGCAGGAAGGATTTGATATCTTGTTTGGTAAAGGAATAGGCTTGGACATCGTTCCAGGCAAACCCGGCGATAAGCAGACATAATAATATAGCCCAGACGATAATAAAAACCCTCATATCACCATTCACTTCACTGTTTACAAGCTATCCTTGCTAAGCGCACATTATAGCAAGCAAACATCATGCCTTCTATCATTATGACTGATAAATTAATAATAAAAGAATTTTACGTCTTTGATTACCACATTCCACTTGGTAAGACCAGATTACCAATACACTTATCTAATTATTATTTATTTAAGAAAAAAAATCAGACACACCAGCATCACGATATAAGATGATATATCACAAATTATTCAATGTTGTGTAACCAGATGCAGTAAAATGTACTTTTCTTGCAGAGCTATCCTTATACTTTGTGAAATACATTTTGTGTCTCAGATGCGGTGACCGTATTCGACATCAGCATCGCAATGGTCATCGGTCCCACTCCTCCGGGAACAGGGGTTATATATGATGCTTTTTCTACGCATTCTTCAAAGTCAACATCACCCACTAAGCGATAACCTTTTTTCGTATTCGCATCCTCAACCCGGTTCACCCCCACATCAATAACGACAGCCCCTTCTTTAACCATATCCGCATGAATTACTTGCGGACTGCCAATAGCAGCGATAAGAATATCCGCCCGTCGGGTAACCTCAGGTAAGTTTTTCGTACGCGAATGGGCAATAGTGACTGTCGCATTCGCCATCTCGGCTTTCTGCGCCAACATCACCGCCACCGGTTTTCCGACAATATTCGAACGCCCGACAACTACCACTTCTTTCCCTGAAGGATCGATATTATAGTACGCCAACAGCTTAATGATACCATGCGGAGTGCACGGAAGCAGGCTGGGACGACCGATAAGCATCATGCCGACATTAAACGGGTGAAAACCATCAACGTCCTTGTCCGGCTTGATATTCAGCGTAACGGACAGCTCATCAATATGCTCAGGTAACGGCGATTGCACCAGAATACCATGAATCTTGTCATCTTCATTGAGTTTGTGAACAATCCGTACCAGCTCTTCCTGGGTCAATGTTGCCGGTTCCTTGATAACCTCAGAATATAACCCAAGCTTCTTACAGGCTTTTGCCTTGGCTTTTACATACGTCGCCGAAGCAGGGTCATCACCAATGAGCACCGCGGCAAGACCGGGAGTTATCCCTTTACTTTGTAACTTCTCAATTCGAACTTTCAGCTCATTAAGAATACTTGCTGCTACTTCCTTACCATCAATGAGTTGCGCCGGCATTATAATATAACCCTTTATATATCTTTAGTTATTTCTCTGGGACGACCGGTGATATCTTCCGGTTTGAATGTATTTATATCGAATGTTTCCGTAAATCTTTTGATACTGACCGCCTTACCGTTTTCTGTATCCACTTCCACCAACACTCCGGCCAAACGAACATCCTCAGAGGCAGTTGTAAACCTCCGGGGCATACCGGTGAGGAAACGCTGTAATGACGGCTCCTTTTCCATCCCGATAATAGAATCATACGGGCCGGTCATTCCGGCATCGGTAATGTACGCAGTTCCCCGCGGTGTCACCTGCTCATCGGCTGTCTGGACATGGGTGTGAGTTCCCACAATCGCAGAGACAAAACCATCCAGATAATAGAGCATCGCCTGTTTCTCTGAGGTAGCCTCAGCATGAAAATCCACAAAGATAAGAGGAGTCTGTTTACGCATTTCGGTTACAAGCTGTTTTCCCACGATAAACGGGCAGTCAATATCTTTCATGTATGTCCGCCCCATCAGGTTGATAACTCCAATTTTTACGGAGTTGACCGTATCAATATATGAACCCTCGCCGGGGACACCAACGGGAAAATTTGCCGGGCGAAGCAGCTTGGGAGAGGTTTTGAAATAGGACAATATTTCATAACGGTCCCAAATATGGTTACCGGACGTTTGTATATCAATACCGTATGAAAATGCTTTTCGTGACATTTCAGGAGTTATGCCAAACCCTCCAGCGGCATTTTCCACGTTTGCGATGACATAATCAATATTATATTTCTCCCGCAAGGGCTTAATCATGTGCGATGCCGCCTGCCGTCCTGCTTTCCCACAGATATCAGCAACAAACAGGATAGTAAACAGCGCCATTACCACGTCACCCTTAACTGGGCAGGTTTACAAACAATCATAATAACCAACATAATCATCGAGCAACTGCACATTCTTACTATAAAAGTTTACGACAACATCTATCCTGGCGCAACGCCAAATTTATGTTCCTGTTTCCCGTATGTATTGAAAAATAGCTGTGTTATTGCAGTTATAGTTTTTTATCCTCAGCAGACTGACCATAACGTTAATAAACAACTCTTTTTCAACACTCCTTACCGGGCGTACTCAGTAACCCGAGTTTCCCGAACAACCGTTACTTTAATCTGACCGGGATACTGCATTTCCCGTTCGATTTTCTCGGCGATATCACTGGCTAAAATCGAAGTAGCGAGATCATCAAGCACATCATGTTCAACAATTACCCGAATCTCACGACCTGCTTGAATAGCATACGCCTTGGATACTCCCTTAAAGCTGTCTGCTAATTCTTCAAGCTGTTGTAATCGCTTGATATATGCTTCCAGCGGTTCACGACGGGCACCGGGGCGGGCACCGGAAATAGCATCGGCAGCCTGTACCAATACCGGGTACGGACCCACCATCGGCACATCACCATGATGCGACTCAATGGCATTGATAACGCTTTCAGCTTCACGATACCGGCGAACAAACTCCGCACCAATCTGTGTGTGGGTTCCTTCTGTCTCCCGGTCGATAGCTTTGCCGATATCATGCAGCAGCCCGCATCGTTTTGCCAACGCTCCATCAAGCTCCAGCTCGGCAGCCATCAAGCCACACAACATTGCCACCTCTTTCGAGTGAGCAAGAACATTCTGCCCATAGGAAGTACGAAAATGAAGTTTCCCGAGCATGTGCACGATGTCGGGGTGTAATCCATGAACCCCCAGCTCAAAACAAGCCTGCTCACCAGCTTCACGGACAATAACATCCATTTCTTTTTTTGATTTTTCGACAACCTCTTCAATCCGGGTCGGGTGAATACGACCATCGGTAATCAGTTTTTCCAATGCCATACGGGCAATTTCTCTCCGTACCGGATCATACCCGGACAAAATAACCGCTTCGGGAGTATCATCGACAATCACATCAATACCGGTTGCTGTTTCAAACGAGCGGATATTCCGTCCTTCTCTACCGATAATACGCCCCTTCATCTCATCAGAGGGAAGATTAACCACCGAGACAGTTGTTTCCACCGTATGGTCAGCGGCACAACGATAAATTGAAGAGAGAATTATTTCTTTTGCTTCCTTATCTGCTTCTGCTTCCGCTTTCTCCTTAATCTCTTTGATATACTGAGCCGCTTCCACTCGCGCCGTAGCCAGCATGTTGTCCATGAGTTGTTTTTTTGCTTCTTCCGGTGTCATCTGGGCAATCTTTTGCAGTTTCACATTCTGATTGCTGATGATTTCTTCGAGTTCCGCTTCCCGCAGCTCAATACCTTTCTCACGGGTCTGAAGGGCTTTATCCCGTTTTTCAAATTCCCGTTCTCGTACTTCAAGAGTACTAATTTTCTTTTGTAGTGATGCTTCTAAATCACTCAGGCGTTTTTCGGTAGTTTCCAGTTCCCTGCGTTTTGCCGTTGCTTCTTTTTCAAACTCGCTTTTGAGCTTCATCCACTCTTCACGAGCTTCCAACTGGGCTTCTTTTTTCTTTATTTCACTTTCTTTCTTTGCCTCGGCAATCAAACGCTCGGCTTCTTTAGCAGCTTCGTCAATTTTGTCGTGGGCTGCCCGCCGAGCCATCGCTGAGGATATAAAGAAAGAAACAATTCCAACTACAACCGCAATAACAATTATCAGGATTATATTGGTATCCATTGTTTCCTCCCACCCGATACGTAAATATCCATACCGGATGTTCCATCTATATGAAAATGTTATGGATTAAGAAAATACGATGACAAAACGGTACTTATGATAACTGGGGTGGTGCATCCGCTAAAACTCGTTCCAGTCGATTCAATAACGAATCTAATACAGAATCAACCTCATATCGAGTATTACTCAGCTCCGCAGATTTTTCTAATAGCTCCGAGGCAATAGACATGGATGCCAAAATAGCAACCTTATCACGTGCTTTTAATTGGCTGCTTTCCGCAGCCTCTCTCATCCTTTTGTCAACTAAATCTGCGACTCTGGATATATGGGACGAATCAGTTACTCCCATGATGGGGTATTGTTCGCCATATATATTGACCACTACCTTATTCTCAGCCATTTTGTCAATTATTTCTGTCCGGTTTTACCTCAACCGCACCTGTATTCTCTTATCCCGTTAACAAACAATAACTTATAAGATAACCGCTATTGTTTGTCAAGTAAAAAACTATCTCAACCAATTTGCTCCAATTCGTCAAGCCTGTCAAGAATGCTGGTAAGTTTCGTTTTTACAATCTGAGAGCGTTCGGCTTTGCCCTGTTTCAGAGTAAAAACTTCATCTCTCAGTTGGCGAATTTCCGTCTTTAACTCAGCATTCTCGGCCCGGAACTGTTCGTTTTCATTGCGAACCTGTTCCAGCCATGCAACAAGCTTATCGACTTGTGATGCCAATTGCTTTATTTTCTCTTCAGTATTCATTTATCCCTAATCACTGCGTTAAACTTTTCCTTTAACATACCAATAACTTTTTGTTGTACGGCATCGACTTCCTCGCTCGACAAACTACCCTTTGATGAGCGGTAACTTATGGAAATCGCAATCGATTTTTTCCCGGATTCGATCTGTTTCCCGGTATATACATCAAATAAATCTACAGATTCCGCCAATTCTCCCGCTGTTTCTTTAACAGCATCAATGACCTCTCCAACCGGCACACTCAAATCCAGCATCATAGCAATGTCACGAGGAGCAGCGGGGTATTGTGGTAACGGTGTAAACTCAATCT
>JAJRZL010000030.1 GCA_024275255.1 Candidatus Zixiibacteriota bacterium
CGCTGAAGATAGTCACCAATTTCGGGACTCAGGTTCGGATGCGGATAACGCGCCTGCTTGAGAAAATACTCTGCAAGGGGAACAATATCATCCCGACAATCAACAAGATTGGGCATCGAAATCGGGAACACGTTTAACCGGAAAAAGAGATCCTCACGGAAACCACCGGACTTGATTTCTTCTTTCAAATTTCGGTTGGTCGCTGCTATGACACGGACATCAATGTCGATATTATCCACGCCACCAACCCGAACCAGTTGCCGTTCTTCCAGCACCCGCAGGAGCTTGGACTGTACCGATAATGCCATTTCGCCTATTTCATCAAGGAAAATCGTTCCCCTCTCAGCCAGTTCAAACCGACCTCGTTTCCGGGCAACCGCCCCGGTAAACGCTCCTTTTTCATGCCCGAACAGCTCCGATTCCAGGAGGGTTTCGGTGAGTGCGGCGCAATTGACAGCAATAAACGGATGCTGTGCCCGCGGAGAAAGATTGTGTAACATGCGAGCGGCAATCTCTTTTCCGGTTCCGGATTTCCCGGTCAGCAAGACGGTGGAATCTGTTGGAGCAACCCTGGCAATCATATCATAGACTTTCTTCCACGCCGGTGATTTCCCTATGTAGGCGCTTTGTACCTGCTCTTTGGTTTCCTGCTGATAATGCCCCGATAAAGCCGTGAGCCGTTGTTTTTCAACAAGACGAGAAATTGCCAGGGTGAGTTCTTCCAGTGAAAATGGTTTGAGCAGATAGTCGGCAGCCCCTTTTTTCATTGCCTCCACTGCTGATTCCACTGTTCCATAGGCAGTCATAATTATCACATCTGCTCCGCCCTTCTCAAGCGCTTTCTCGAGAATTTCCATACCTGATATTTCCGGCATAGAAAGATCGGTAACGACTATATCGAAGGAATGTTTCGCTATCAGTTCAATCGCCTCCTGTGGTTTGATGGTTGTAGTAACCCGGTGACCGGCATCTTCAAGCTCACCACAGATAAGCGAAGTCATTTTGGGTTCATCATCGACAACAAGGATATTTGCCATATGCTTACTCTCAATTATTGCGGAAGGGTCAGGAGAGCCTTTGTCCCTTCACCTTGAACAGATTCTATAATAATCTCTCCCCCCATTTCTTCAACAATTTTCCTGCTCACATGGAGCCCAAGCCCGGAACCGGTCTGATGGGTGGAGTAGAACGGTTCGAATACTTTTTTTAACTGCCCGGAAGACATCCCCGGTCCTTTATCAGAAACAGTAATAATTATGTTATCTTTATCTGTTTCGACATCAACCCCCAATACTATTGGTTTTCCGGATTCCCGGCAGGCTTCCGCCCCATTGATTAGCAGATTAAGCAATACCTGTCTCAGTGCCCGACGGTACCCGGTGATAAACATTTGCGGGGAAACGGACGATTCAAGCCAGTTGATAGTATCCGAGGGGTACTTCTGCTGTACATGCTTACGTAAACCGGCAATAAGTTCATAGATTGAGAATGATTCCGGTTCCTGCCCATGGATGAACATATTTTTATTACCGGAACCGGCAGCATACGTAAGATAACCGGTTACTATTTCATTTAGTCGGTCAACTTCTTCGATAATAAAATCGCTCTCATTCCCATCAGAAACAGCAGCGTTCTGTTGACGTTTTTTCAATCGTTCGGCAGCAGCACGAATAATCATGAGGGGATTTTTTATTTCATGGGAAACCATAGCCACCATCCGTCCAAGATAGGCATGAGTTTCGTTGAGGAATAACTGCTGTTGCATGAAATTGAACCGTCGCTGGACCAACAGGAACAATATTCCCAAAATCAACCCACCTGCCAATGACAGGATTGTTGAGTAGAGCAGGTTTTCCCGAAATGAAGTCAAGGCATCGAAGTAGTCAACATTCGCCTCCACCCCTAAAACAGCAAGAACCAGTCCGGTGCTGTCATACAAGGGGACAAATGCCGACTTGAGATAGACAGCTCCGGTTTTGTATGTTTGAGTGGCAATGGGTCTATCGGTTAAACTAAAAAACAATGAATCAATATACGGGCCATTCAGGGAAGATAAAAAATATGTCGAATCCACATCAACGGCGGTAGTGATAATATAGGAATAGTTATCATCCAGTATGAACAGTTCGCTCAAGGTATCGGCGGAGCGGATTTTTTCCAGGAAATCAGCAACCCGGGTATAAGTAGCAAAATCTCCCGCTATAAGCGCTTCTATGGTGTGACTTTCAAGTCCGGCGGCGGTGGTAGTTGCGATAGCAGTTAACCGACGACTTAGTTGATTATCCAGCAGCGACTCGGTGCGATGATAAAAGAGCCACCAGGCAATGTTTACGATAATAACCAGGACAATCGTAAACATGGCAGCAACAAGTAATCTTTTCGCACTGGTGAACATATAGATAGTATCGGGTACAGGAAGGAACCGGTCAACTAATACTCATCGAACAGTAGTGATGTTTCAGATATGGAATTCGACAATATCGCCATCGGTGAGCTGGAAATCAAGCTGCACACGTTGCCCATCGAACTTCCCCTGTCCCCAAATCTTGGCAAACTTGAGTTTGCGGGCAAAGTCCTTATGGAGATGCTCGGCGGCAGCTTCGACCGTGCTGTTGCGGGGAATAATAATCGGGTCGGAAAAATCCGGCTCTTTGCCTATGGGCTTGGTATATACCCGGATTTTCCCAAGGGCATCGAAGGTTGTCTTGCGAAACAAATCAAGGCTCTCATCATCAATAATGGAAGTCGCAATGATAATAAATTCCGGAAACAGTTCCTCGATTTTTTTTCGTTTGATTTCCTCTTCATCCTCAAATTCCTTATGAGCACAGATGATGGTTTTCTTGTAACAATAGCGGGCATCTTCGGGGGTTTCTGTTACTTCAGGTTTGAGAATAATACGTTTTTCATCGAGTTTGTTGATTATAAATTGCAAATCTTCAATCATGGTTTCCGCTTCCAAATCAGCGACCATGACAACAAGATCGGCATTACGAATAAGACCGGATAAATAGTTTTCATACGATTCCGGTGATATGGGGGGAGTATCAATAAGCTGTATCTGCACTGTTTCATACATCATCATTCCCGCCACCGGTTCACGGGTGGAGTACGGATAATCGGCAACAACTGGTTTGGCATTGGTCAATGTTTCCACCAAGGAAGACTTCCCACTGTTGGGAGGACCGATAAGAATAACCTGCCCGGCACCTTCTTTTTCGATATAATCATGGGCATGAGCCTGGCGAGGACCAGAACGACCGGAACCGCCCATGAGCTGTTTTTTCAGCTTGGAGATTTTGGCTTTCATTTCCGCCTGGAGCTTATCGGTGCCTTTGTGTTTCGGCATGATTCGCAACAGCTCCTGAGCCAGACGAAGTTTCTCTCTTACGTCTTTCTCTGCTCGAAACTCACGTTCGAGCTCATAATATTGAGGCGGTAAATTTGCCGGCATACCGGTAATGTATAAAAAAAAGTATGAGAGGCAAGTGACGTTGTATCACGAAAGAACAGGAAAATGAATTAAACCCACAGAAGAACAAGGATATAAAACAATCAATAATAATACGTGCATAATTTCATGTAATGTATTATATTATATTGGTTCGCTGCTTTGTCATTATCTCATTCAGAGTAACCATTGCTTAACTGATTTCGATGCGAACAGACCGGATGGAACGGACTAAACAGTACCGTGCTGTGTACTGTTTGAAAAAATAACTAACTACTGCATGGAGGTAGGAAATGAAAACATTTATATTGATGTCAAAACTGGCACCACACGGGCAAAGTTTAATTGAAGTTGCCAACAGGATGAAAGGGGCAAAGGTTGCCCGCACCTGGATTGAACACGCCAAAAAACAATGCCCCGAAGTAAAATTTCTTGGACACTATGCCCTGTTGGGCTCATATGACTTTATGGATATCTATGAAGCCCCCGACGAGGAATCCGCCGCCAAAATATCCATGATCTGTGGTGCCGATGGTACTTTCCAAGTTGAAAGCTGGACAGCCATTCCGGAAAACCGCCTGGCACAACTCGCCCAGGAAATGCAACCACCCGAATATGGTCCGGAACACATGATTTCATAACATGGTCAACGATAGTTGCCACCATAACCGGTGGCAACTATTACATCAC
>JAJRZL010000031.1 GCA_024275255.1 Candidatus Zixiibacteriota bacterium
GCTTCCCGGTAGATTTCATCCGCTTTTTTGGTCAGGGCACTTGTTTCTACAAAACCGAGAGAGCCATATTTTTCTTTTATTTCTCTGCGTCCTGACTGGAGCATTTCTTTCGCCTGAGGTGGGGCTTCCTCAAGATAACGCTTTTCAGCAGAACCGTTGATATCAAAGATAACCCGCAGATATTCCGCCCTGCTTCGATACGGTTCTCGATGAATATCTTTCAGCTTTCGCATCAACCGTTCTATTTCTTCACCATAAAGCCCCTGCAACGTTACGGAATCGGTATTTATAACCCGTACTACCGCTTCTTTTAAGTCATCAATACCTATCCGACGGTTCCCGATTACCCTGATAACCGGTATATTGCCCAGCAATTGCGACAATTTCTTAAAATCAATTTCTATCCCCTGCTTCTCAGCTAAGTCAACCATGTTTACTGCAGCGATAATCGGACGCTCGATTTCCATGACCTGTAACAGAAAAGTCAAACTGCGCTCAAGATTGGTAGCATCGAGGACACAAATAATCACATCAGGAACTGTTGTCCCTTTTAACGAGCCGGTCAATGCCGAAACTGCGATATCTTCATCGGGAGAAAAAGCGGAAAGCGAATATGTGCCGGGGATATCAACTAATATAAACTTGAATTTATTATCCCGTCCAACCGAAAACTGCCCAAAGACCTTTTCAACGGTTACCCCCGGATAATTGGCAACATGTTGGTTCAGTCCCGTAATAGCATTAAAAATTGTGGTTTTCCCGCAATTGGGATTACCACAAATAGCGACCGTGCCGGTTTTTACTGAAGTATCTATAGGAGATTGACCGAGCACCAGCCGACCTCTAAACTTTCTTTAGTTATCTACCTCAACTGTTACTATCGAAGCATCTTCCCGGCGGAGAGTCAAACAATTGGCTCCCACCTGCACTTCTATCGGATCGTTGAGGGGCGCATTTCTGACATGGACAACAGAACGACCCGGTTGAATGCCCAGTTCAAACAAACGCCGCGCCATCGGATTATCGTCGGTAAACCCCACGATAACTCCTTTTTGTCCCGGTGATAATTTACTCAAGTATGTCATAATGTACGCCTGACTTCCTGTTGTATGCAATTTATGTTCATCATATTTTTACCAATTTAGCTTTTTACCTGTTCCGGGTTCTTTATCTGCTCGGTTTTTGCACTGCATTCAGCGCAGAGTCCATGAATCTCCACCTTGAAAGAATCCGGTGCAAACGCATGGTCCCGAGAAACCTGAGCCAGTAAACCGACAACCTGATCGACATTAAATTCAATCAGTTTTTTACAGTTCGTGCAAAAAAGATGGCCATGCGGTACCTGTGTCACCCGGTCATACCGAGTCACTCCGTCACCAAGGTTCACCTCTTCCGCCAATCCCACTTTGCAGATAAGCTTGAGATTGCGCCAGACAGTGCTATACCCGATAGTATGGTCCAATTCTCGCACTTTATCGTATAGCTCATCAACAGAGACATGGTCGCCATGCTCAAAAAAAGCCCTGAAAATCAACTCCCGCTGGGGGGTCATTTTGAAGCCTTTGGTCTTTAAGAATTCACGCATCTCAATTCAATCCTTTCGCGACCATTGAAAACGATTTTCATTTTCAATTATCGGACATATTTCTGAAAAGTCAAGTGTTTTTTCAAAAAACATGACAAAAAACACACTTTTTTCAGATTACCTGGATTTTTCTTCTTTCTACCGGGTATATTACAACATGAGCTGTGCAATAATCATCGGACTGCAATCGAGCCATACAGGCTATTATATTGTGTATCATTATGTTAGCGAGCGTCCGTAACTATCTTGAACCGTTTTGAGATATGAATCTGTGTAATTGGGCTTGTTGGAAAATTCGTGTTTTCTTCTTGTCACCCTTCGACTTCGCTCAGGGTGACCAAAAAGCAC
>JAJRZL010000032.1 GCA_024275255.1 Candidatus Zixiibacteriota bacterium
AACCGATGGATGAAGAAACCATCCTGAAAACGGCAAAAGATTGCGGCAAGGTTCTGGTTGTTACCGAAGACCGTTTTCATGGTGGTGCAGCCCCAACAATCGCTTCTGTGATTACCAAAGGTGAAGGATTATATTATCTGGAAGCCCCGGTCAAACTGGTCACTGCCATTGATGCCCGTGTCGCATACGGTGTCGATGGTGACAACGCCTGCCTGCCCACTGTGGATAAGGTAGTAGCAGCTATTGAAGATTTACATAGCAATTATTAATGTTACAAAGGGGGTAACCAACTATGGTTGCCCCTTTTTCCTTCAGTATATCCTCAAATGAATAATGACCAACCCGACTTCTTATAAGTTATTATTTTCAAATAAGGTGATAACTGATACGGAAGAAGCGGATATCCCTTTAGCCTGCGTTAAGAAAAGATATTATTCGGAATAACAATCCCCTGTTTCCCGCTATGCCTTATCTTTATCCTTAAATATTTCCTGCCTGTCTGAACCATGCGCCCGTACAACGCTGATAACACCCTTGACCTTGCGAACCTTATCCAGAATACGATTGAGATGCGACAGACTGGACACCTCCACGACAAACTCCCCAACCGCTGTACTGTCACTAGCCACCATCTCCGCCGCACGAACATTCGTATCCACATCGGCAATTGCCTGTGTGATATCACGAAGCATATTTTTTCTGTCTTCCACTACAAGTTCCAGGCGAACAATAAAAGACTGTCCCTTTGCCGTATCCCAACTCACATCGATTTTACGTTCCGGTGTCTGTTGTTGCATGGCGATAGCGACTTTACAATCCGCCCGGTGTACGGTGACCCCGCGTCCACGGGTGATAAAACCGACAATATCCTCACCGGGAATCGGCTGGCAACACCCGGCAAACCGGAACATCATATTATCAAGACCATGTACCCTGATTCCCTTGGAACCACGGATTTTATCAATAACACGCCCGACAAAACCAACTTTAGGCTTTTCTTCTTCCGGTTGTATGAGATTAATTAAACTTCGAGAAGAAATACTCCCGTTGCCAATAGCAGCAAACAAATCCTCTACTGTTTTTCTGTCAAGCTGTTCGGCATACCCCTGCAGAACATCTTCCGGTGGTAATTTCAGGTGCAACTCTCGAAGTTTACGCTCGACAATTTCACGTCCCAGCGCCACCGACTGCTCGAATCCCGCCTGTTTTAACCAGCGACGGATTTTACTTCGGGCAGTGGATGTTTTTACCAGTTTCAGCCAGTCATGTGATGGGGTACGGTTGGGATTGGTGATAATCTCTATTCTATCACCCGTTTTTAATTCCGTTGATAACGGCTGCAAACGACCATTTATTTTTACGCCTGCACAATGTATTCCCACTTCAGTGTGAATACGAAAGGCAAAATCAAGCGGTGTTGAACCCTTAGGAAGATGTACAAGCTTGTTATCAGGGGTAAAGACAAAGATATCCTCGGAATACAGGTCAACCTTCAAGTACTCAAGAAAATCCGAGGGATTGGTCATATCTTTCTGCCACTCCAACACATCACGAAGCCATATCATCTGACGGTCGGACTTGCTCATTTCCTGACGTCCTTCCTTGTAGAGCCAGTGAGCAGCAATACCATTTTCAGCAATGTGATGCATCTGGTGTGTTCTGATTTGTATTTCCACCATGTTACCCTCGGGACCAAAAACTGTCGTGTGCAATGAGCGATAACCATTCGGCTTGGGATTGGCAATATAGTCATGGAACCTGCCTGAAACCGGTTTCCACATGGAGTGGACAATACCTAATGCATGGTAACATTCCCTGATAGTACCGACAATGCAACGAATTGCCAGCAAGTCATATATCTCATCAAACGGCACTCTCCGAACTCTTATCTTACGGTAAATGGAATCAAGATGTTTTGCTCTGCCGTACACGGTCGCCTGAATACCGTTTTTCTCAAGTTCTTCTTTCAGTGGTTTTACAACCGTGGCAATATATGCTTCGCGGCGTTCCTTGCGCTCCTTAACCTTATTTGCCAAATCAAGATATACCTCAGGTTCCAGGTACTTAAGCGATAAATCCTCAAGCTCTACTTTAATCTTGTTAATCCCAAACCGATGAGCCAGCGGGGCATAGACATCGCGGGTTTCCTGGGCTATGCGTCGTCTTTTTTCAGGTGGAAGGGCATCAAGCGTTCGCATATTATGTAAACGATCAGCCAACTTGATTAAGATAACACGGATATCTTTCACCATAGTCAGGAGCATTTTCCTGAAATACTCTACCTGTTGTTCCTCGCGAGAACTGAATGCAACCGAGCCGATTTTTGTCACGCCATCGACAAGGTCGGCAATTTCGTCTCCAAATTCCTGGCGAATATCATCAATAGTATAGTCCGTATCCTCTACAACATCGTGAATAAGACCGGCTGCTATGGTGGTTGAGTCCATGTGCTGCTCAGCCAGGATAAAAGCAACTTCGAGGCAATGTTCGACATACGGCTCCCCCGATGTTCTCTTCTGACCGGCATGAGCCTTATCAGAGAACTCATACGCTTTGCGTACCAGCGGAATACTGATATTGGCATTGTATGATTCAATATGAATAATAAACTCAGCCAGGTTCATAACAGTAAAACTCTACGATGTTGTAACTTCAAGTAACGATAATACTTGTTCGACAACATTCTCGACAAGTATTGTTTCCATACATCGGCATTGTTTGTCGGGACAGTGACAATCTTTCTTTGTCGGCAGCAACACCTGATGATACAGACCTACCGGTCCCCAGCGAACCGGTGACATGATTCGTTTGCTGGGATATAACCCGACAACCTTTGTTCCTACTGCTGCTGCCAGATGGAGCGGTCCTGTTGAATTGGCAACAACAACACTTGCCAGTGACAGAACTGCCGCAAGAGTACGCAAATCTGTTTCCCCGGTGATTTCCTTGACCGGGACTCCCAACTCTTTCACGATTTCCCGAACCATATCCCCTTCACTTTCAGAACCGGAGATAACAACGGAAACGCCCTCTTCCATAAGCAGTTTGTATAATTTCATGAAGTTTGACAACGACCACTGCTCGGCAGAACCGCCGGAGCCGGGATGAATAACAACAAACGGACTTTCTACTCCTATATTGGAAAGAATACGCCGGGCATTTTTCAACTCTTTCTCTTTCAAATATACACGGGGCGTCTCAATTGTTTCACCATCCCGAAAGAATCGTAAAAAATCAAGGTTGTATTCATACTCGTGTTTCTTGTTTTCTTTTCGGCTATGGAACAGGTGCGTATTAAAAAACACGGAATGAAATCTTCCCGCTGTTCCGATTCGAACCGGGATACCTGCCTTGTAAAATAATCGACTTACCTGACGTTCCGGGTACAACACTACTACCGCTTTATACTTTCCAAGACGAATACGGTGCAGTAAATCCTTTTTATACAGTTTATCCATGAATAACTGGTCGTTCTGTACCCGCACGATTTTATCAATCCTCGGGTTATTCTCAAGAATTGGCGAGGCATACAAAGATGAAAGTACATGTATCTGACACTCAGGATAGCGCACTTTCAAGGTCTCTACAAACGGAAGAGCCAGGATTAAATCACCCAGACGATCAGTACGGCTGACAAGAATAGAATCTCCAGGTTGAAATTTAATTTCTTTCGACATCTGTTTCTGCTTTCGTTTTCTCATGTTTATACATCTGTCGCAGTTTGGCATATTTCACCATTACCGCAACCGAAGACAACACCGATATTAAAAAACCCTCCAGTCCATCCCGAAATCCCTGCTTTATAATATAATGACTTATGAAAGAAACCATAGGACGAATTACAATATCAAATACGCGAAATTGTTTCCCGCGGCGAAATGCTTCCTCCGCTCCCAGGGTTGTATATGTGTTGGATTTCGATAAGTACAGCTCAAGAGTCGGGTAACAGTAGTGCAGCAATTCTCCTTTCAAGTAACCCGTTTTTCCATTTACCTTCACCCGCTCATGCACCGGGGAGTCCGTCACGTTGCCTTTTCCCCGACGAAACAAGCGGAGCACCCTGTCCGGATACCATCCACAATGATAAATCCACCGTCCGAGAAAATTGGTACGGCGATTCATGTAGTAGCCGTCATAAGGTGTTTCACCATTGATAATATCCTGAATTTCCCCGGCAAGTTCCGGCGTTACCACTTCATCGGCATCAATAGAAAGAACCCAGTCACCGGTAGCATGTGCGACTCCTTCCCGTTTTGCCGGACCATAGCCACGCCACACCGGGGAATATACTTTCGCATGAAACTGCTTCACAATCTCCAGTGTTCTGTCGGTTGACTGGCTATCGACAATAATGATTTCATCCGCCCATCGCACAGCATCAAGGCAGCGATAAATATTTTGTTCTTCGTTTTTGGTTATCACTACCACCGAGAGCATCATTTTCCCCTCACAATCGATGGCTCTGCCAACACTTTCTGAACCATATCGACAACATTTTCAACGGGTATGTTATGGATATTGTCATCATGGTCAGACACCACCGCCCCCGTATCTTGTCCATACGGTTTCCAGAGCAGGAAATTTTTCATGTATTTTGTATATAATCCTACTACCGGAATATGAAACGACCTGGCAATATGTATTAACGAGGTATCTGGCGAAATCAACAAGTCAAGCTTACTGATTAACGCAGATACCGCCTGTAACCCCAATCCATCTGGGATTACGTGTACCCGTTCGCCACAATGCCGTACGATTTGCTCCGCTCTTTTTCGTTCCGAAGGAATGGTAAAGAGAATAATATGAATATCATCTCTCCGCTTCAACAACTCCTGCACCAGTTGAATTGATTTTTCTTCAGCCCATACCCGGGTTGGCGAACCGGCAGAAAGATTATAACCAATTTTTATCGATAACGTATTA
>JAJRZL010000002.1 GCA_024275255.1 Candidatus Zixiibacteriota bacterium
AAACCCTCAGGTTTTTTTGTCACCTGAGGGTTAATATTTTCATGCGGATGGCCGGACTCGAACCGGCACGGATTGCTCCACTACCCCCTCAAGATAGCGTGTCTACCAGTTCCACCACATCCGCAAGACAAATCATATACTAACAAAATAGTTTATTGGCTGTCACTTGGTGTCGTGGTTCCCTCAATAGGGGTAATTTCCAACCCGCCGGCAGTGTCTGCCGCCTGTTGTTGTTGCTGTTGCTGCTGGAGCAAACGGTCCCGTTCCTCCTGAGCCATCTTGGTGACAACCGATTCTTCGCCACTACTCGTTGTTGTAATAATCTTCGAGGAGGACATAAACGCCAGCGCAATGCTGTTTATCATAAATAAAATAGCCAGTACCGTCGTAGCCTTGGAAAGAAACGAACCGGCACCACGACCGCCAAACACTGCCCCGGAAAGGCCACCACCGCCACCCAAGGCGGTTCCAGCCAACCCTTCGCCTTTACTTGATTGCAGCAATACTACAAGAATCAAGCCAACGCACACAATAACGTGAAAAATCACCCAGGCAATAAACAAGAAATCAACCTCCGCTTACACAGCATTGATAATTCCAATAAAGTCGGCTGCTTTCAACGAAGCACCACCAACCAGAGCACCGTCAATATCCGGCTGTTCCAACAGCCCGGCGGCATTCCCCGGTTTTACCGACCCGCCATATAAAATCGGGAGTGTTTGCGCTGCATTGCTGTCAACAGCAGCTACTCTCTCCCGAATGAACTTATGCACCTCCTGAGCCATTTCAGGAGTCGCCGTCTTACCGGTTCCGATTGCCCAGACCGGCTCATAGGCAATGACCGACTGTTGTACCATCTCGGCCGTAAATCCTGAGAGTGTACCGGCAACCTGAGTACCCACAACTTCTTCGGTCTGGTTGCGTTCCCGTTGTTCGAGCAATTCCCCGACACATATTATCGGTCGCAATCCTTTTGCCAAAGCGAGCTTTGCCTTGGCATTAACCAGCTCATCGGTCTCGGCATGGTACTGCCTTCTCTCAGAGTGGCCCAATATAACGTACCTTGCGCCAACTGTCAAGAGCATGTCTGCTGAGATCTCACCGGTGTAAGCACCCTTTTCATGGGCGGACATATCCTGCGCGCCAAGCTTTATGTGGCTTCCCTCCAATAACTTATGAGCATAATGCAGCGAGGTATAGGGAGGGCAGACCAAAACTGTTACCTTATCGTTTTGGGAATTACCATCCAGTAAACCTTTGAGAAGGCTTTCTGTTTCGGGAATTGTCCCGTTCAGTTTCCAGTTGCCGGCAATGATAATTTCACGCATAGCTTATACTGCCTCAACTTTCGTTCGGTTGGTCAGGGCTGCAATTCCCGGCAGTTCTTTACCGGCAAGAAATTCCAGCGAGGCTCCGCCACCGGTAGAGATATGAGTAAGTTTCTCCTCCAGTCCCGCTTTGGCAACCGCTGCTGCGGAATCGCCACCACCGACAATCGTTACCGCTCCCTGCTGTTCAGTCAGTGTCGCCAGCAGCTTGGCTATTGCCAGTGTTCCTGTTTCAAACGGACAATGCTCAAACACTCCCATAGGACCATTCCACACGATAGTCCTGGCATCGGCAAGCTTCTCCTGGAACAGTCGGATAGTTGCCGGACCAATATCAAGTCCTTTCATCCCGGCAGGTATCTTATCGACAGGCACAACATCTGTTTTGGCAGAATCCGATATTTCTGAAGCAATAACAACATCTTTCGGAAACACCAGTTCCGCATGTGACTGTTTTGCTTTTTCGATAATTTCAGCAGCGAGGTCCACTTTTTCTTCTTCAACGAGCGAGTCGCCAACTTCATATCCCATTGCCCTGGTAAAAGTAAATACCATCCCGCCGCCAATCAAAAGCATATCGACTTTGTCCAGCAAGTTCGTGATGACATCAATTTTCCCGGAGATTTTTGCACCACCCAAAATAGCGGCAAACGGTCTCTGGGGATTGTTCAGGGCATCACCAAGATACTTGATTTCTTTTTCCATCAGGTATCCTGCCACTGCCTGTTGAAAATATCTCGTAACCCCAACGGTAGAAGCATGCGCCCGATGAGCAGTCCCAAATGCATCGTTCACATAAATATCAGCGAGCGAAGCCAACTTGCGGGCAAATTCCGGGTCGTTTTTTTTCTCTTCCGGGTGAAACCGGAGATTTTCCAGTAACAGGCAATCGCCTTCCTTCATCTTACCGGCAACATTTGCCGCCTCGGGACCGATACAATCCTCGGCAAAAATAACTTCCTGACCCAGTAATTCGGAGAGACGTTTTGCTACCGGACGCAGCGAAAGCTCAGGTACATGTTTCCCCTTGGGACGTCCCAGATGCGAACAGGCAATAACCATTCCGCCATCATCGAGTATCTTTTTCAATGTCGGCAGAGCCGCTCGTATGCGACGGTCATCCGTTATATTTTGGTCTTCATCGAGCGGTACATTAAAGTCCACCCGAACCAGCACCCGTCGCGAGCGAAAGTTGATGTCACTAACAGAAACCTTGTTCATAATCACATCCTTTGCGTTACAGCATCATCAGCATCATATCAACCATACGGTTGGAGAATCCCCACTCATTGTCATACCAGCTGAACACTTTGGCATGTTTACCATGCGCCATGGTCATCAGGCTGTCAAACACCGAGCCATGCGGGTTACCGATAATATCAGTTGATACGATCGGGTCTTCACAATACTCCAACGCTCGTGAAAGCTCTTTTGTTGTCGCTGCCTCTTTCATGGCAGCATTTATTTCATCAGCAGAAACTTCCTTCTCAAGAATAACCGCCAAATCCACCATCGAGCCATCGGGAGTGGGAACACGGATAGCACATCCATCCATTTTTCCCTCAAGCTCCGGTATTACCAGCGATATCGCCTTGGCAGCCCCGGTCGTAGTCGGAACCATGGAAAGTGCCGCACATCGTGCCCGACGCAAATCCTTATGGGGAGCATCCATCAAGCGCTGGTCTGCTGTATATGAATGGATAGTGGTCATAAAGCCCTGGACTATCCCGAAGTTATCCATCAACACCTTGCACACAGGAGCAAGACAGTTGGTGGTGCAGGAACCAATGGAAATTACATCGTGCTTGGATTTATCATACTTGTCGGCATTGATACCGGGAATAAATGTCCCGTCATGTCCTTTTGCCGGAGCGGATATAAGCACTTTTTTCGCACCTGCCTGAATATGCTTGGAAGCTGTCTCCCTGGTACGAAACAGCCCGGTACATTCCAGCACCACATCAGCACCGAGAGATTTCCACGGAAGGTTCGCCGGATCGCGTTCCGCACTAATCGGAATAGCTTTCCCGTTCACAACAAGATTATTGCCATCAACCGAAACCTCACCCGGAAACTTCCCGTGAATAGAGTCATACTTCAACAAGTGACCGAGAGTTTTGGCATCGGTAATATCGTTTATTCCGACAAACTCAATATCCGTATCCTGTGCCGCCCGGAATACCAGACGCCCAATCCTGCCAAATCCATTGATTCCTACTTTCATCGTAACCTCCGTTTATGTTTCTGCTCTTTTTTTTCAGATTGGTAAAGATATTTGACCCCCACCCAAAAGGCAAGTGCATCGTAATCCTTAATCCCCATTAATTCCTTTGAAAAGTTCACTGACATAAACCGCGACCCGGTTTCCAGGGCGATGGAGTTGCTTAGCTGTACCTCAAACCCGCCCCCGAAAGAATAGTTCAGATTTACCCCGGTCTCTTCGTTGTACGCGGCGTAATAATAGTTAGAAGAAAACTGTACTGACCTCCGTCCATAATATATCCCTCCTCCGATAGAGACAAATGGTTGAACTTTTGATTTCACCATCACCAGCGGATAGCACCGGGCATGTAGTAAAAATGAGTACACTAACAGGTTACCGATATTACTGGTTCCGGCTTCCTCAAACGTGACTGAACCGCGATTCACAATGGAAAGAGAAAACTCTCCTACCAACGCAGGAAATATCCGGTATCCGTAGTACCCCTCAAGAAAGAAACTCTCCTTATTGATATTTGTTCGGAACGTACCGGCAGTATCCGATGCCGGAATCACTCCTCCCTGATGACTCCACACCCCCAGCCGAAGACCTGCCTGATGCTTTTTCAAGGTTAGCTGTGAGGCTTCTGTTACAGAAAATGATGATAACCCGAAAATGAATACCAGCAATCCGTATATCAGCAACTTCCCTGTGGTAATTCTTTGCAAATTATGTCTCCCATAATGCTACGAATATTCAAATGTGTACATCACATCAATTATACAACACAATACGACTATTCTTATAATCGAACAGAACCTTGAAATGCTCCAGTAACAAGTTACCGATATTTCCGTCCAGTTCCTCAGAACCGGTCAACCCGGGACCAGAATCAGGCAAAATAACCCGAAGAGAGTCAATACGAATCCCGCCCATGACAAAACTTGTCGCAAGCCCTGTTTTTCCTCCGGTAGTGCCACTGATACCGCCAAACCGTGAAGGGATATCCTCAATATCATCAAGTACTTTCAACAGGTTGTGCTCTTCTACAAATCTTTTATGAAGCAATAATCCATAGGGATTGCCAAGGTCAATAATAAAATCACCTGGAATACTATCAATTCGTGCCTTAATAACAGGAATTAGCATCGACAGGTGGAAATCAACCACCGTACCGCCTTCGGGCAGTTGAAAGGAATCGGGGTTAAAAACGGTCAGGGTGGAATCTTTATAATCAATCAATACTGGAAAGCGTGACAGGAAATCATACCCTAAAATTCCTCCAAATACCTCACCCTTTTTCAGATTTGTACTTAACATACTCAGATCCATTGCCCCGGCGACCTGGTTGAGAAGAGTCAGGTTTCCAAGAGAGAGGGAATCATAACGAACAAGCTGGACTTCTTCATATCCTGTCAACCCCTTAGCTGGCAGGGAACCTTCCGATGGCAGTTGGAGCGATGCCACTGTTGGCGCATGCAGCATATTAGCAGATGCCCCGGAATCGAGAATAAAGCGACACTTCTTTTTCCCGTTTATTGTTGCCGTAAGCCAGATATGACCATAGGAATAATCAAACGGCAGCGTCACAGAATGAGCCGTTCCGCCAAAACGATAATCCGATACTTTTTGAGTCGGAAGGCGGAATATCGTGGAGTCGATATCGACATTGAAAGTTATCTTCTCAGCATACAGGCTGGTTGAAAGGGGAACACCTTCAAAGGTTGTTTGCGATTTGAAGGGAAACCGTACACCGCGTACCACCCGAAAATCATCAAAGGTTGTTATCGTAGATAAATTGTCAATCTTGCTTAACAAGTATTTCCGATTTCCGGTTTTCACATCAAAAAGAACATATATCGTATCGTTATGCAACGGGTACAAGGCGATGTTATGATATGTGCTCCCCATGATTGTCGTATCGCTTATAAACTTATATCCGCCATCCATGCGACCGGGAATCAGGTATGCAAACGATTCGATATAGATTGATGTCAGCAACGACTTTTTTTCAAAGCCATGTAGTTCCGAAATGCGTCCGTTGTGGTCACTCTGCCAGGCAGTGTTGCCGTCATACGCCTGGGTAAGTGTTAATCCATCGAGATTCAGTTGCAGGTAAAACTTATCCGGTGCTTGAAACAGCTCGACAAATGTCCCGGTTTTATCATTCAAAGCAGCGGAACCTTCAACCCGAAACGATGAAAACGTATTAAGAGAGTCCAAAGCTTCCTGCCCGCCAACCGACCTGATAAATACTGAGTCCGGCTCTATTGCCGAGGCTGGACTAAAACACAGCACAAGGCTGATAAGGAATATTGAAACAAGAAATATTCGCATTATTACTCCTTCAAGAGATACACCACAAGGTATCGACAGTTTCATTCAAGGGAAAGATAATAAATATCTATTGATAAATAAATGAATTGGCCGAAATAAACATCTTCCAGCTTTATCATACCAGACAGTAAGAAGTACGCTATCTTTTATAATAGTTAAAAAGCTTGAATACAGAGTCTATTAAATGTTTCCTCTTGCCACTCATCTTTTCTTCAGTTACTTGTGTGAAAATCGGGGAGAGTATTCTTTCTTAGAAGTTGAGTTTCATTGTTTATGTGAACAACATATTAGGAACTAATACGGTATTTTTTCTTACTCTTTTGGAGAAGCTCTATAAAGGAGGAAGTTGTTTGAAGTATTGCTCGCGTTTTTCTTTGGGAACAGAACCCGCAGGGAGGTCCAGCACTTCAATAGTTACGGAGCGGTTTCCCTTGATATGGATAATATCACG
>JAJRZL010000033.1 GCA_024275255.1 Candidatus Zixiibacteriota bacterium
ATGAAGATATGTGTAATTATCAGCTATGACATGATATTATATTTTACAAGTGGGGAGAGATAGCTCCAATAAAAAATTTATCGTTGCTGTTTCAAGTGGGATAGTATTTCAGCTTTAATGAGGTTCAATAACTTATCGCTGTCAATTTTAGCAGCTATCCTGGTGGCTATTTGCTCAGCTAACTTGGTTGTCAATTGGTTTATAAACAAATCCATCGCTTGTGGGGTCAAACCGGGGGGGGGAGTCTGTTGTGGAGGAACTTGAGTTGGCGTAGCCGTTTCGGCAGGTTCATCGGATTCGAATTTCTCTATTTCCTGTTTGAATTCATCTATATATTTTTCAACTCCCTCACCTTCCGCCTGCCCGGGTTTGGGAGAGCTGTGTACCGGGGTTACCGGGTCAACCATAGATGCCGGTTCATCGATTGATAAATCCTCCGATGATTTTGAAACCGGTGCTATTGTCGGCTGCACTTCTTTCTGCATCTCATTTATAAACCAGTCATAATCGTGATCTCTGTCAGATGTAGTGGTATCTGTCGATTCTGACTCCACCAAGCCATACTGATCGTTGAGAATTTCAAGTTTTCCGGTAGTAGAGACATCGACCTTTTTCCGTTTTTCCGTTTTCGGGCGGCGGATATCTGTTTGGGGGTCAGTAATCATCAACGACTCCACCCGCCCGCTGTCGGTCGGTTCCGGGTCTTCCGTTTCCACTCCCCCGACTCCGACAAACGCTTCATTTGCCAATGGGTTCTTTTTAGGCACTTTCAAATTCATCGAAGTTTTGTCCATTATCTCGGACTCAGTTACCTGTATGCTGTCCAGACCCAGAGCGGCATCGAGGAATTCCTCATTGAGGTTTGCCCTCTCCAGTGGATTATCAGAGGGGGGCTCCAGTGGTGCTCCTGCCTGACCGGAGAAAATCCTTACCCGCTCAAGAAAATCATCCTGGTCAAACGGCTTGGAAATAATCACTTCATCAGGAAAGGGTAAAGACTGCCCATCCGGAACGGCGAACAACAAAAGCGGTATGGAAGCGGTTTGTTTATTTTTTTGAATCCACTGGTACAATGGTTCACCTGTGCCGGTAAAGAGATCACCACCAATAATAATCAGATCGGGACGGGTAAACTGGAGTACTTCCAAAGCCTTGGCAGCGGTTGACAGCGTAATGACTTCAAAGCCGTTTTGACGCAATATCAACTCGGCAATGCCCCTGGCAGCATCGTTTTCTTCGGCCAGCAATACTTTTTTCTTTTTCGTAGTCATTACTCGTCGGTAGAGTTTTGTTCGGACAGGTGAGTTGATGCTTCTTCAAGAAATTTCCGTTCCGCCGGGGTCAGGTTATCAATTCCAACCTCATTGATCTTATCAAGAATGGCATCAACACGTTTCATGATATCTTCCGCTTTCTGGCGGTTTTTCTCCAGTTTCGCTTCTTGCCGTCGATATTTAACTGTTCGAAAATAATCGGTTAATCGTAACCATCGCCAATCAGCTTTCAAATAGACCAGGGCAAACAATGCCCCGCCAAGATGCGCCATATGGGCAATATTGGCGCCACCCGCTAAAAATCCCAACAACATCATACCGGGTATAGCCCATTTCACTTTTATGGGAAACAGGAAGTAGATATATAGTAACCGATTCGGATACATAAGCCAATAGGCAATCAATACCCCGTAAATAGCTGCCGAAGCCCCGACAGTCGGTATCATTTGTGATGAGTTGACAATCAAGGTTAACAGCGCCCCTGCCAGTCCCGCTAACAGGTAAAAACGTCCAAACGGCTTACTCCCCCAAGCATACTCGATTTCAGTACCAAACATCCAGAGCACAAACATGTTAAACAGCAGGTGAAAAAACCCGCCATGCAAAAACATGTACGTAAGCGGCTGGTACAGAAGATTAGGAAAATCAGCAAAAAAACGGGCAGGAACAAGCCCAAGAGCAATAGTTAATTGCGGGAAAATATTCTGGAGAATAAAGATTCCCGTATTGGCTATCAGCATGACCTTGATAAACGGAGATATTGCTCCCCGGGGACCAATGCTAAAACCACCTTGGTTCATTCCTCTGTATTGATACAATCTCATGATACCTTAATTCTGTTATCGGTTAGAACGACTAAAACCATTAACCGGCAACCAGATAAGCTGAAATCATAAACGAGGCTTTTTATCGGATTCAGCCGATTTCGATGATATACCTTCCTCCGGAAGATCACAATGACCGGGGACTCAGCCACCACCGTATTTGGGTAGTATTTTTACTACTAAAAAGAACCAGACTACCGCAAATACAATAAGGAAAATAATATCATACCAACTCATAAAATACCTGTATTGGTGAGCACATTACATTGAAAATCAAAAATACTCTTCTACTATTAAAAAGCCTTTCGCAGGTAAAAGTTCCAACTTGTTTACAACATAATATAACATAAAAAATACCGACAGGATAATATATTCTGCCGGTATTTCATAATCCGTCAATAATTCAACATATATCAGGCAAATACGTTTTCAAGACGACTGGTAATATGTGATTTCGGTACAGCGCCGATAATTCGGTCAACCTCTTCGCCATTCTTAAAAAATATCAAAGATGGAATCGACATAATACCATATCTGCCGGCAGTCATATTGTTGCTGTCGACATCAAGTTTCGCAACCTTTACCTTATCGGCAAATTCTTCTGCCACTTCTTCAAGAATAGGAGCAATCATCTTGCAAGGGCCGCACCATGTTGCCCAGAAATCGACTATAACAAGTTTGTCAGATTTGAGAACTTCATTTTCAAATGTCTCATCAGTAACTACGACCGGCTTACTCATTATTTATCCTCCAAATCAATCATGTTATTTTTGTCTGTCTGTAACACCAATTCTACTTTGTTGTTCCAGCAAAATAGTGCAAATACAGTACATTCACCCCGGTCCATACCGAGCAAGGTGTAAATTATACAATGAAATCCTTAAATCGTAAAGAAGAAAACTACCAGACAGGTTGTTTTTGCCGGTTTCTGACAGTTTCACTGCTGTTACTCTTTTGCTGTCAGGTGATATCCCGCTACTTGAGCATTTCGGGCAAAGCTGTGGACCTGTTCCGCAAAAGCTTCCAGCCGGGTTTCCTCACCGGAATCTCGCAATCCCTCGTAACTCATATTTAACCACGGCACCCGCCCCAAATCTTCCGATACCTGTTTTGACAACGAGGATACAATCGTACCCGGCATACAGTTAAACGGCATAGCATTGATAATTCCACATGCACCGTCACGAACCATTTCGATTGCTTTCCCTATCGACAGTACCGCTTCTCCCTTGAAATCCAGCGGAAGATACCGGGAAGCTAACTTCATCACATGTCCCACATGTAAATCCTCCACGATATCAAACTTTCTCCTAAAGGCGCTGAAAATCTTATGTTCCATCCGTTCCTGCGAGAAAATCTGAATATTGCTTTCAAAGAATGCCTTAAAATCACGGTTGGCTCTCGCATCCCGTCGATAAGTATATGAGGTATAAAGCGGCCACTCGGCAAAGGTCGCCAGGCGAACTTCCAGCCCCAGTTTTTCGAGTTTTTGTATCAGGTAATTATTGGAAAACCGGTTGTTCCGTAAATAAATCTCACCCACTACACCCACGATGGGTCTTTGTTTGCCCACTGTTTCAACCTGTTTGAATGCTGCGACTGCCTCATAGGCAGTTTCGGTCAATGACTCATCATGGAGAATCGCATGATTCAAACGGCTCAATTCGTGGTAATAGACTTTTTCAGCACTTCAGGGCACCGTTTCGTATGGGCGTACCCGCAACAGGAGTTTCATCAGGCAGTCAATATATACCATTCCCTGCCAGGCAAGTTTACGGAATTTCGTACCATCCAGTCCAAAACCGGTATAGCCGTCTTCAGAGTTGGGAGAATA
>JAJRZL010000034.1 GCA_024275255.1 Candidatus Zixiibacteriota bacterium
AAAAAACACCTTATTACACCAATACCCTTCCTCATATATATCATTTTTGTAACCCATTTCACTGTACAAAAAACAACCGCATCGTCACCGCCAACACAGTTATAATTGATATGCGTAAAAAAATGTACAACCCGATGCCGAATCAGGTTCGTTTTCGTAATAGATTCTCTTTACAGTGTCTTCACCAAGGCGATTTCACCTATTCAACAAAATATTGCCAACGGGGGTTCCGCTTTACTCAAGGCTATGCAACATGTTGCATGGAGTACGAGCCACCTCGCAGCACCGCTCTGCGGTGCTGCGGCACCTGTGGATAGCGCTTTCAACGTTACCCGGAAATGGTGGGACTTATACGATACGGAATCACCGGAAGCTGGGATATAACAGGCGCAGAGCGCCCCAAATTACGTCACACCGCAGCGGTGTGACGAGGGCGAGAATGTATACCGTATATAGTGGCTGTTTAAGGGAAGCGGATACCCAGTTATTGCTATTTTGAATTCAGAGAAACCCAATCGCGGTCATCCGATTTGAATTATTCATCCTCGGTATAACCATGCCACGATTCAAGCAATCATACAGAGCAAAATGAGCATATGGCATACAATTTGCAATTAATTAAAGACATGAAAATAACAGCACCACTCATCTTACTGCCCCGGAGAAGCACCATGAGAAAAACAATCATCCCGTTATGTTTATTGTTCATGCTTTTTTCCCCTCTCAATTCATGGGGAGCAATAAAGAATGTCACAATTACCTGGTCGATGTCCGATGCCGGCAATGTGAGCGGGTACACAATGTACTATTCTTACAGCAGCACCATGGCGAACAGACTCCTCGCCTGCACAACCACTGATGGCGCAGCCACGTCCCTGACCTGTTCAAACCTTGACCTGACAAGCTCACCGGTTTATTTTGTCATAGCGGCATCAACCCCGCAAGGCGAATCAACCTCACCGGTATCCTCCCAATCCTTCAGCACAGGCATTTCCGTGGTGCGGGGATTTACCATGGAACTAAACAATTCCCAATCGCCTCCCCCACCAGCTCCCACTGTTGTATATAAAATTAATTTTCAGCCTGACAACGTTGAAGTTCCGGCTGGTTACCAAATGGACAACGGTCGAACATTTAGCACTGCGACCGGGTATGGCTGGGAAACAGGCCCTTCCGGTGCTGGGACGAGGGACAGAGACGACGCGGTATCACCCGACCAGCGATATGACACCATGATCCACGTTAATCCGACCAGTATTTGGGAGATGACAGTACCAAACGGCAATTACAGCGTGACCATTTGTAATGGCGATGCATCTTTTGCCCAAGGAATACAGAATGTCCAGGCCGAAGGAGTGACCGTTATAGACAATGTCGAAATATCGGCCACAACCCCCTGGGTTGAAAAAACAGCAAACGTCACGGTTTCAGACAGCAAGCTCTCTGTTACCTTTGCCGGAAGCACAAATCCGGCTAGATTATGCTGGCTGACTATTTCTTCAACACCCTAACAAAACAGGATGAATAAAATGAAACAGCAAAGAACTTATATAATCGCTTTATGTGCTTTTTTTATACTGGGAATGGCTCCGGCAGACAACTCCATGGCTGTTGGCGTTTACCAGAATTTTGATGAGCTTCCTGTGACAGGAGCAAATGAGATACCTGGAGACGGTGGTGGCTGGCGGTATTCATCGCACATCACATATACAAAGTATAATTTTTTTGGTTCCTGTGGCTGGTGGAATACTAAGGCATACACAGATCATCCCGAGTATGAGGACTTCTTCAAGCTTTATAAAAACACATACAATAATCCACACATGGGGTATGAATCATTCGCTTTCCTTGAAATTGACGATGTAAATGCAGTCCGCGGCCATAGCCTGAAGGCAACTATTACAGGCGGCAAAAAAGATGATGGCAGCGGAGGAGTTGAGACACACGGCCTTTCACTATTTACTAAAGAAGAGTATTTAACTTATATTAATAACGGGCAAAACCCTGTTGATAGTAGCGAGAAGGTGGGTAATGCAAGATTATACTTAATGAATGAATCATATAACCATGAGAACTACCCTATTCCAGCTGCAATCGGAGCAAATAAATTGAGCTATTATGTTTACCTCCCTCAAGGGTTATCCAATATATCGGGTAATGAT
>JAJRZL010000035.1 GCA_024275255.1 Candidatus Zixiibacteriota bacterium
CGCTTACCGTGGTGTTGTTTTTTGTAACTGCCCGCTATCGCCTGCCGATTGCCCCCATACTCGCCCTGTTCGCAGCAGAAGCAGTAATACTTTTTATCCGGTTTGTCAGGGAACGTGCTACTAAAAGACTCAGTTTGGCAGGAGTAGTGTTGTTGCCGCTACTCCTGTTTGCTAACATAGATATATTTAACCATGCCAATCGTTCCGATGCTCCCGGTCTGTTCTCAACAGCGACAATATACATTCAACAGGGGAAGGTAACCCTGGCAGAACATTACTATAAACAATCCATCAAAGCTGACTCCACCTTTGCCCAGGCATATAACGACTATGGATTGTTGCTAACAAACCAGGGACGGATAGATGAAGCCCTGCATGTATTGCAACGAGGTTTATCATATACCCCTAATTTCATCCAACTTCAATACAACTACTGTTACGCCTTACTCGTTGCCGGACAAACCGACAAAGCCATCCCGATATTACACCAAATCCTGAAACAGGAGCCCGGTAATCTCGACAGCAGGGATTTACTCGGCTGGGCATTTACCTTGAAAAAGCAATATGACAGCGCCCTGGTGTATTACCGTCAGATATCCAATGCTGAGATACCTTTCCCAAAAACATACTATAACCTGGGAAGCACGTTTTTACAACTGAACATGCCGGACTCTGCCTATTACTGGCTGCAACGAGCTGTCCAAACTGATTCTACCAATGCGGAAACATACTATAACCTCGGTCGAGTGTGGATACTGCGTAACAAGGCTGATTCGGCAACTGTATATTTACAGCGCTTTCTCAAGTATTGGCATGGTCCCTCCAGTCAGGCGATGTTTGTCCGCAACCTGATTGATTCCCTGCAGCAAAGATGATGACACCGCAGATATACCAATAGAAGAAGCCGGATTTTTCAACCCGGCTTCCTGGTATATGATGTATGTTATAACGTTCTTACTTATTCACCGGCTGGTTCGGTTCCGGGTGAGAAGACTCTTTTCCGTTAAAGTGGAAAGTCAAACCGTTCTCATCAGCACCAATAACCAGCTCACAATCCCCGGCATACTGACCACGGAGAATTTCTTCTGCCAACGGATCATCGAGATATTTCCGCAAGGCGCGTTTCAGAGGACGAGCGCCGTATTCCGGTTCATATCCTTTATCCGTCAAAAATTCCTTGGCTTCTTCAGTCAAACGGAAGCTGATACCACGTTCCGCTAACTGCTTGGCAGTATCGGCAATGAGAATCTCGATAATTTTCTTGATATGCTCACGTTCCAGGGCACGGAACACAATCACTTCATCAAGACGGTTCAACAGTTCCGGATTGAAGGTCTTACGCAGCTCATCCTTGATTTTCTTTTTCATACTGTCATAAGACAAGTCAACTTCCGGGGCATCAAACCCGACCGTTTTGCCATCCCGCAGTTGTCGCGTACCGAGATTGGATGTCATAATGACCACGGTATTACGGAAATCAACTTTTCTGCCGAAGGAATCGGTCAACTGCCCGTCATCCATCAACTGCAGCAGGATGTTAAACACATCCGGGTGTGCTTTCTCGATTTCATCGAGCAGCACCACCGAATATGGTTTCCGGCGTACTTTCTCAGTCAACTGTCCACCCTCTTCGTATCCGACATATCCCGGAGGAGCACCGATAAGCCGTGAGACGGCAAACTTCTCCATGTATTCCGACATATCAATACGAATAAGCGAGTCGGTATCCTCAAAGAGGAACTGTGCCAACTGTCGTGCCAGTTCTGTTTTACCGACACCGGTCGGGCCAAGGAAAATAAACGTACCGATAGGTCTCCGCACATCTCCAAGTCCGGCTCGAGCACGACGGATAGCCTTGGCAATACTGGTAATTGCCGGATCCTGTCCAACAATGACTTTCTGGAGTTCCTCTTCCATCCGCAGTAACCGCTTCGATTCGTTTTCTTCAAGACGGAACAGAGGAATACCTGTCATCTTGGAAAGCACCTGGGCAACATCCTCGCCGGTCAAAACGATTTTCTCTTTTTCGCGGGATTCTTCCCACTGTTTCTGGAGATTTGCCAGTTCTTCTTTTTTCGCCTTTATTTCATCGCGTAGCTGGGCAGCGGTTTCAAACGCCTGGTTTTTCACTGCCTGCTCTTTCTTGGCTTGCAGCTCTGTCAGCTGATTTTCCAGCTCGCTGAACTCTTCCGGACGGGTATAAGTGGAAAGGTGCGCCCGAGATCCGGCTTCATCGATTAAGTCGATAGCTTTATCCGGCTGGAACTTCCCGGAAATATACCGGTTGGACAATTTCACCGCCGCTTCGATAGCTTCATCGGAAATAACCAGTTGGTGATGTTTCTCATATTGAGGACGCAGCCCTTTCAATATCTTAATCGTATCAGCCTCACTGGGCGGGTCAACCATCACGGTTTGGAACCGGCGATCCAACGCTCCATCTTTTTCGATATACTTGCGATACTCGTTCATTGTGGTGGCGCCGATGCAACGCAGTTCGCCTCTTGCCAGTGACGGCTTGAAAATATTCGAGGCATCGAGAGAACCTTCCGCACCACCGGCACCAACGATAGTATGAATTTCGTCGATGAAAATAATCACATCGGAGGCATTGATTATCTCATTTAAGACCGCTTTCAACCGTTCTTCAAACTGTCCGCGATATTTCGTACCGGCAACCAGTGACGCCATATCGAGCGTAACGACCCGCTTGTTTTCGAGCGTTTGCGGAACACGGTTCTCAACAATTCGTTGTGCCAGACCTTCTACAATAGCAGTTTTCCCAACTCCCGGTTCACCAATCAACACCGGGTTATTTTTCTTCCGGCGTGACAACACCTGGGCGACACGTTCGATTTCATCCTGGCGTCCGATAATCGGATCCAACCGCCCCCGTCTTGCCAGTTCGGTAAGGTCACGACCAAAATGGTCAAGAGCGGGAGTCTTTGATTTTTTGCGTTTCTTCTTAAATGACGACGGACGACCATTTTGGATATTTTTCAGTTCTTCGTATGCTTCTTTATAATCGACTTCATATGTAGCCAGTACCTGTGCGGCGACTCCTTCTTCGTCTTTGAGCAATGCCAACAGAATATGTTCAGTATCAATATCCTTCGACTTCAACGCCCGGGCTTCCTGCCCCGAGACTTCGAGCGTTTTCTTGGCACGGGCGGTCAACGGGAGCTGTCCCATTGTCATTGTCCCGCCTGCCGGACGCACCACTTCCTCAATGGAGGCTTTCAAATCATTCGGCTCCAAGCCAAGATTTGTGATGATCTCCAATGCCCGTCCTTCGCCAAGACGGATCAGACCCAGCAGCAGATGCTCGGTTCCGATGTAGTCGTGCCGAAAGCGAGCAGCTTCATCGCGAGCGTATTCTATCGCCTTACGAGCACGCTCCGTAAACATTTCATTCATCGTGAACCATCCTTCCTGAAATCATCAATATGTTGTTATCACAACCATTCGTTTCCATATTCACTAATCGGTACTACGAGTTTCGTAACTTTTCACGTACCATTTGCGCCCGAACAAAATCTCTTCGGTTCGGATCCATCTCAGAATTGTAGTACTTCTGGAGGTGCGCCGGTTGTGACAGCAGTAATATCTCGTTTATTAATCCGACGTCTAAAAAGTCTATGATGTTCATTGCATGTCCCAGGCGGACTGCTGAAAGCAGGTTCATCACCTCTTCCGAAGTCAGTACCCGGGCATGTTTCAGAATACCATACGCACGCCAGATTTTATCCTCTATCATATCCGCGGCTTCGTCAACCAGTCGCTGACGAGCAGCAGCTTCTTTTTCTATAATCTCGTTTGTAATTCTTGTTATCTGTTCCAAAACCTCTTCTTCCGAAATCCCCAGGGTTCGCTGATTTGATATCTGGAACAGGTTACCCAATACGTCGGAACCTTCCCCGTAAAACCCCCGTACAACCAAGTCACTCTGGGTAATATATCGAATAACATGGTCAATATCACGCGTGAGCACCAACCCCGGCAAATGGATAAGCACTGATGCCCGCATACCGGTCCCGGCATTGGTAGGACAAGCGGTAAGATATCCGAAATCGGGGTCATAGTCATACTCAAGATGACGACCGATTTCCTCTTCATATTTCATAGCCAGTTCATACGAACCATAGGGGTCAAGCCCTGATGAGAGCGCCTGAATACGAAGATGGTCCTCTTCGTTTACCATAATAGATACCCGCTCATCGGGATTGATAAATAATGCTTTCGACAATTCCCCGTCGAGAAATCCCGGTGAGATGAGATGTCGCTCTATAAGAAAATCACGGTCAAGCTCAGAAATATCGGTCGCTTTGTAGTATTTCCCGGCACTAAGTTCCTTGGAACGCGCTACTGTGGAATCGAAATAACTGACCACTCGTTTCTTTGTATCAAGATCAGCCGAGGAAGGGTACTTGCATCCGGCAACATTCCGAGCCAGACGCACTCGCGACGAAAGCACGACCAGGGCATCTTTCCCTCTGCCTGAAAGCCATACAGCAGGTATTCTGGCCATATCTTCAAACATTGTTCCCAACTTTCATTCCTCGCAGCTATTTGTCAAGAGTAATACTTTCCCGAATACTCTTGAGTTTATCGCGTATTTCGGCGGCTCGTTCAAAATCTTCAGATTCAATAGCACGCTGCAACTCAGCCTCGAGCCGTTCTTCTTCCTTTATGGGCAACATTTTTTGACTGTTTTCACCAGTTGCCTTTACAAAAGGACCTCTCCCCCGATGCAATGATGCACCATGAATTTTACGCATTATCGGCTCAAGACGTGTGCGGAATTTTTTATAACATTCTCCGCAGCCGAACCGTCCTTTGCGGGTAAACTCGTGGAACGTTAAACCGCACATACTACACTGAACCTGGATTTCATCTACCGCAGGTTGCTTTTTTCCCAGTGGCATCGAGGCAAAACTCGATAATATTTCCGCCAATGGAAACGGCACATTTGCCAACGGTGAATGAAACCCACGGGCAGCAGCGCACTCGTTGCACAGGTGAAGTGTTGTCTTCTCGTTATTGACAATTTGTGTCAAGTGTACCTGTGCTTCCCGTATATGACAATCCTGACATTTCATATTACAATCGCCTTATATTATCGGCGTTCTATTATTTTTCCCTCAACAATTTCGTACTGTTGCCGGCACATTTCTGCCAGCTCATTATTATGGGTTGCTATTAAAAACGTCATTTCATGTTCTTGGCTGAGTCGAAAGAGGAGGTCATGGAGTTTTCGTCCGGTTGCCGTATCAAGATTTCCCGATGGCTCATCAGCTAACACGATATCCGGTTCATTTGCCAAAGCACGTGCAACCGCAACCCGTTGTTGTTCACCGCCCGATAATTGTGTTGGACGGTGTGATGTTCTATCACTTAAACCAACGAAATCTAATAATAGTTCCGCTTTCTTGCGAGCTTCATGATGAGATTTCCTGGCTACAAGTAACGGAATCATCACATTTTCAAGCGCAGAAAAATCCTGGAGCAAGTAATGTGACTGGAAGACGAAACCTACATGTTTATTGCGAAAATCAGCCAATTCTTCTTCTGTCTTGTCTGTCAGCAGTATATTATTGATACGAACTTCTCCAGATGTTGGTCTGTCCAGCCCCCCCAGCAGGTGCAACAATGTTGATTTTCCTACTCCCGAGGCGCCTGTTACCGCCACCATATCCCCTTTTACAACCGTCAGGGATATTCCGTTTAACACTTTCAAGGTCGTTTCCGGTGTTTGAAAGTGGCGCTTAATATCTTTTGCTTCAAGAATGTTATTTTTACTATCCATGTTATTAATACCTACCCACATCCAGTGAGTATATTAGTATTTTCGCCAGATTTGTGCAAACGTTTAGTATTTATTGTCTTTTTACTCTACCGCCGCAATACTTCAATAACTGAAAGACGCGCAGCCTGAGTTGCCGGATATAATGAAGCCAGAAAGCAAATAACAAATGTGAGCGCTCCGGCATATAAGTAATCAAGGATATGTGTCTCTATCGGTAAGTAACTGATAAAATATATTTCCGACGGCAAGGTTATAATACCAAATTTGTTTTGTATGTATGAAAAGAACAACGCTATCCCCCACCCCAGGACCACACCGAAACCGGCAATTACTAACCCCTTGTAAACAAATATCTTACGAATTGATGCCGGGGTTGAACCGATGGTTTTCAATATCCCTATTTCCTCACGTTTCTCCATGGTCAGCATCACCAAGGTCGAAATAATCGAAAATGCTGCTACCAGTACAATAAGAATAAAACCGAGAAACAGCACCTTTTTTTCGATAGCAATCCAGGTAAATAGATTTTTATGGAGAATATTCCAAGGCACAACATCATATTTATATCCAAGAATTGAGTCAATTTGCGGCGCCATTTTTTCTGCATCGTAAATATTATCGAGTTTCAGATGTATTGTCGTTACCGCATCACCAAGCCGGAAAAGTCTCTGAGCATCGTGAAGTGATATATACGCCATATTGGCATCAAACTCATACATCCCGGTTTCAAAAATACCTGAGATATAAAATTTTGCTACTCGTGGACGCGAACGACGGTGCAAATCCTCCCCCCGCAGGGAATACAACACAACTTCCGAACCAAGATAAACCCCCATCCTGTCTGCAAGGTCACCCCCGATTATCATCCCGGGTATGGTATCGCCATCAGCAACAATCGGCTCAAAGGAGTAATCACCGATTTTCACATCCTCGGCAACTTTCGAGGTTCGCATCTCGCTGGCAGAGTCAATACCCCGGATGATAATACCATCACCGGCTGATGCTGAGGCAATCGCCGCCTTATAATAAATAAATGCCGAGGCTGCTTTTACTCCGGGAATAGTCTCTATGCTATCTACCAGTTCCCTGTAATTATCTATCAACTGGTTATTGAGCGGAAAAATTGAGATATGCGAGGTTGTCCCTAACAGTCGGGTACGGATTTCAGTTTCAAAGCCATTGTGCATGGACATAACAAAACAGACAACGGCAACCCCCAATGTAACTCCGAGAATAGTAATCCAGGTTGAGACCGAGACAAAAAACCGCCCGGATTTCAAATATCGTCGGGCAATAAAAGATTCGTAGTTCATTACGGGGCATTATACACTTAATAATATGATGATGACAACTTTTTTTTCGCTTAGTGAGTTCCGGGGATAAGGGACTGATGCAATACCTGTTTCCATTTGCTGAATGGTTTTCCGGTTATATGATAATTCGTGGAGACGATGTTATCATGCGAATATCAGAAAGGCAAACAGGGTGGAGTATCCGTTACTATTGAGCTTCCCAGCCCTTTCATTACACCAGATGAAAGCATTTTTCCCGTATCCATTGAATTTTGAGGTTATCAATTACAGTTATAAATTAAATGGTTCGTACCGGGGGTATTTTTTTATATTTGCACTTGCTTTTTTTCTGATTTTGATTATCCTTTGCTGCTGACGCTGTCAGACAACGGTTTGATCGCGTGCCGACTGGATCTTGATCCGGTGCATGGAACTGCGATTCAGATGGGCGGTTAGCTCAGCTGGTTAGAGCACCTGCCTTACACGCAGGGGGTCACTGGTTCGAATCCAGTATCGCCCATTTTAAGTAGTGCGTGCGGTAATGAACGTGGTTTAACAGTTGTGAGGACAGTGTTCAAAAAAGAGAGGTGTTTTTTATAACGGGGTTGTAGTTCAGTTGGTTAGAACGCCTGCCTGTCACGCAGGAGGCCGCGAGTTCGAGTCTCGTCAACCCCGCCATTTTCTACCTCAATGTCTACCAATGTAGAAATGTCACAAAAAAGTGATCACAAGATGGCAAAATACAGCGTAACTCATTGTGAAACAACGCTATTATTTGCTGTTTCTGATCGCTAAGCGATTATTTTCCAACACGTTCCACTTGTCATAGAATAACTTGTTTTCACCCCAAA
>JAJRZL010000036.1 GCA_024275255.1 Candidatus Zixiibacteriota bacterium
ACGCGCGGTACGTTTGTTGTCACGCTTTCCGCTGACAAAGCTTCCGAAACCAATATGAAAGCGGTGGACCTGCTGGCGGAACAAATTAATAATCACCTTACCGGGAAACTGTCACCACCTGCGTTCTACATGATGTTTCCCTATCGAGATAAAATAATACCATCCACAAAGTTTTACCGTTACAATTATCTTGGTGTCCCGAAACTGAATAACGTATATACCACCGATTATGTTATTGAAGGGGATACCATGACGCTCTTTCTGACAATGGACGAAAGCGGGGGGCAGTTAATATATTTGGAAAGCTACGCAGAAAGTGCCGGCAAACGTATTCCCCTTCCGCCTGTTTTTGAATTTGAAAATGGGTATGGTATCGCTTTTGAACATCCAACCCATGGTTTGATAATTGCCGGACTGGCACGCCAAAAACTGGTTGGGGTTGTCGGATACAAACCGGAAACCATGGAGCGTTTTGTGTCCATGTGGGTGAAAGGACTGCAGATGTAAAATAACAACGAACTGCTGAAAGAGTAAGGTACACTTTTTCCAGTTTCTTTTGTTTTTTATATAGTATCAGGTTGTCACTGCTATTGGCGATTACGCTCCTGGCTGACTTGAGTGACACAAGTTTTTCTCCTTGATTTCTTAGTTGAAAGAAAAGCATACCAAGAACCGTAGCTGTCTCCAGTTTTCACCCTGTTTTGTGAGTTACTTGTATAAAATCAGAAAATTAGCAGAAAAACCAGCCTTCTACTTCCCCATGTTCAGAAAAAATGAACCAAATCAATCCTTCATTTGTTATAAGAAGCGGATCCCCCTTTCTCCATTTGACCATAGCCCTCACCTCTCAACATAAGAGGGAGGGCTTTTTATATGGCTTTTTACCACGTATGACTATGTGTTGGATTCGGTCTCTGAAGAAGAATCATCTGACTTGCTCTTATCACCATCAGATGAGTCGGCATCTTCTTTTTTCTCTGATTTCAGCTTATCTTTCAACTTGGACAGTTTCTTTGCCAGTCCCGGAACAGCTTCGATAATACTTTCCCACTTACCTTTTCCGGCAGGAAGCAGCTTGACCCCATCGGCATCCATAATAATAAATGCGGAAGGCTCAATTTTTGCTCCACCGCCGCCACCGCCACCAAACCCGGAACGTGATTTATCGTCCTCGCCCTGACCGCCACCAGCGCCGAACCCGACAGTTATCTTAACAATAGGTATGACGGTCCTGTCACCAACTGTTACCGGCTCTCCGATTACCGTTTCCGATTTGGCAATCTCGCGAAGCTCTCCGACAACTCCTTTTAGGATCTCCACCACATTGTTTGTCATACTATGCTCCTTTCTTTGTTCCTATCGCCAATTTGTACACTTTTCTCAATGGTAAATCCCAGATTAACACTATGGTACGCCATAAAAATATGTAAAACGGCAGCACCACCGATAGCCGCACAACACCGGACAACGAGGTGCCGGTCCAGTCGGGAGTAAAACGTACCCGTCGAAAGACAGCGGGAACAGCTCCCAAGGCAGCCTGGTAATATCCATACACCTGACCGGTGAGAGCAGGAGAATCAAACCCCGCCTTGACTTCCGCTTCCAGTTCTTCGACCACCAGTGCCTGCAGAATTTTGATGATATATCGTTTCAATGCTTTAAGACAGTTTGGCAGGATTTCTTTAGCCAGTTGCCATGAACGCTGTCTTTGTTTTCGGGCAGGAGCAGGCTTCCCGGATGGTTGTTTTTTGCCGGGTTTCTTTTTTTCTTTTTTTCCCTGTTCTTTGTCAATATCAAAGCGGAAAACAGTCAATCCAAATACTTTCAATATCCCTTGTTGAGAACGTGAATCAACCTGTACCCCGCTTCTTCCCAACCCGACAAAAAACCACCGTTCTTCACTGCCCAAGACTGCTTTTATACGAATATTCAACAACAGCATGGCAGTACCGATAATCAGAATGCAAATGAATAGGTATATCATTCCCACCTGCCATCCATTTTGAAACTATTGTAGCAACGCAAAAACATCTATTACCTGCTTTATCGTACGAACAATATGGTTTGTCGGTTACGTTTTGCAACCGGTAACATGCTGTCGGAAGAACGATTTATTGTTGCAAACCAAATTGTTTCCACATCAGCGTGGGAGGGATAGAACCTTCCGACAACAACTTGTCATGAAATTCCTGCAGGGAGAACCCGTTTCCTTCTCGGTTTTGCACCGCATCGCGCAATCGTATAATCTCGCGCTTACCGATTAAATATGCCATTTGCACTGTTGGCGTGTGGGTATAGCGCCGGACTTCGGTGCGGATATACTCCTTTCCCGATTCGGTGGTAATATCGAGGGCATCAATCATCCAGTTCACACATTCGTCATACGTAAACTGTCCCGTATGCAGTTTGACATCAGCAACGATACGTGCGGCACGAAATCGAATCCCCCCCAGAATCCCCAGCCATTGTGCAGGGTTTTTCTCTCCATACAGCCCCTGATGATACATCATTTCTTCACAATACAGCGCCCATCCCTCAATCATCATAATATTAAATTGCCATTTTCGGACCGGGTCGGTATTCCTGCTTGCCAGTTGCAGTTGCAGGTGATGTCCCGGATAGGCTTCATGCACTACTGACCCTTTGAATCCACGACGGTGAATATATCGGAAGCGGGCTTCGAGCTGTTTTCGGTCCAGGTCTTCCGGTATCGGGCGAACATAGAAATATCCCTGCCCGAGCGTATCAAAAGGTCCTGCCGGCTGGTATGCAATACCGGCAATCATTGTTCGCAAAAATGGAGGTGTTTCAATAACAGTGACCGGTGCAATGTCATCAGGGACAGTAATGATATTGTTTACTTCTAAAAAAATCCGTTCCTGGTTCGTTTCCCAGTTGTAGTAATCAAGAATATCGTTTCTGCAAAACGATGCCGGCACAAAAACGGAATCGGAGCCATTCTGGTAATTTGTTTCCATCTCCTTCTCAAAAGTGTTATATGCTTCCTGGGCATCGGCAAGCAGATGTTCACCAAGAATGAGAAGAGAATCGGAGTTGTAGTTGAGGAAATACTCATGAGCCAGTTTGTAATCGAAGTTATCTTTCCCAATTGCAAAGCTGGTGGGGGAACCGGGTGTTATCTCTGAAAGCCATATCGAAAAATCATTCATCGCTTCACGTGCCTTGGTGGAAACCCGGAGAATTTCATCTGCCCGGTCCGGAAATTCTTTCATCAACTCCGCTGCAACTTCCTGATAAAACTGCATTCCCGATTCAAGAGACTCAAGAGAAGCATCAATATACACCTGTGCAGGTGCTTTGATATTTTTTCTGGCAGTAGCAAACAATCCGGGGACCGCTTTCATACGGGCAATCAAGGGGACAATCCGCTCCGACATGGGAGCATGACGGGATAACAGTAAAAAGTAAATACCATTGACAGCATTATCGATATACAACTGCGGTGATTTTTTATGCCAGGCAATTCGCTTAAGATCCAACAGGGCAATATCTACGTTTGATTTTACCAGTTTATAATTCAGTCGGTCATAGTCAGAAAGTTTTGCTCCTTTGTACCGGTAGAGTTTTTTCTCGTAATTTTTCAGTTTTTTTATCATCTTCTTCACCGAAGAAGAGGAATAATCCGTCAAACGATGATCATAAGAATGGATTCCCATTTCTGTTGAACGAACAGGATAAAACGACTGCAACGATTCCAAAATGTCCAGGCAGAGCGTTGTAAATTTCGTTGCTTTTGGTGCCGCCGAGCTGACAGGCACTAAGACAAGACCAAGACTAATAATTATAAATAATACCACCAGTTGTCGCGCCATGTATTCCTCCGTATTTTAGCCGTCAATGTAGTGAGAATCGGCACTTCGGGCAAGTTCTGATGTCTTAAGCTGACAGAAAACCAACCCGTTGGAAATTTTACGTAGCATAAAACACACTTATCACTTCTATGTGCATGGTATGAGGAAACATATCGACCGGTTTCACTTCCGGTAAACGGTAACCGGCTTCAATGAGCCTGGCGGCATCACGGGCAAAAGTTGCAGGGTTACATGAGATGTATAGAATCTTCGGCGGGTGCAAACGGATAAGTTCTTTCAGTGCTTTGGGATGCAAACCAGCACGAGGAGGATCAACAATCACGGTATTGATTACTTTGTTTTCCGCCTCCCAGCTTTTCAGAAAATCTTTCACATGCCCCTGGTAGAAAGTTATATTTTCAATTGCATTCGCTTTGGCGTTTTCCCACGCAATAGCTACCGCATCCTCAACCAATTCCACCCCCACAACCGTATTCACGTATTGGGCTAATAAAATCCCGATTGAGCCGGTTCCGCAATACAAATCCAACACATCATCACCTGCCTGCGGATCCAGCATTTCAAAAGCTGTGCGGTAGAGGGTTTCTGTCTGGAGGGTATTGGTTTGGAAAAACGAATTGGCTCGTATCCGAAAACTGGTATGAAAAAGCTTTTCTTCAATATATCCCAGTCCATAGAGCACCTGTTCGCTTTCTCCTACCGCGATGTTGGACTTCTGACCATTCTGGTTATGCACGATGGTGGTAATTTCCGGGAACTCCGATTTCAAACTCTTGATAAAGGAACGACGATTGGGGAATTCACCATAGTTGGTAACAACATTGACCATCACCTGTCCGGTACGTTTCCCTACCCGAAGCATTAGAAAACGGATATACCCGGTATGGTTCTTGACGTCATAAACGGGTATTTGCTCTTGCCGGACGTAATCGCGCATCCAGTTCACGAGCCTGTTGGCAATCGGCGCCTGGAGAAAACATTCTTCAACATCGAAAACCATATCAAATCGCCCGCGATGATGCAACCCCAGGGTAAAACCTGTCTCTTCCGCCACATGAAAAGAAAATTCCATCTTATTTCGATAATGGAACAACTCCGCCGCTCCGATAACATCATGGAGCACAACATCATCAAAACCACCAATCCGTTCGAGACAGTTCTTGACCTGCTTATATTTGAATTTCAGTTGCTCAGGGTACGCAAGGTCCTGCCAGGTACAGCCGCCACAAATATCAAAATGAGAACAATGAGCGGGAATACGCAGCTCAGACGGCTTGATTATTTTGATAACCCGGGCATCATTATAACGAGGTTTCGAGCGATAAATTTCAGCTTCCACTATCTCGCCCGGAAGACCGCCATTGAGAAAAACTACTTTCCCTTCGAGATGTGCAACCGCTTTCCCGTTAAAAGCAAGGTCGGTGATTTCCAATTCTACCAGTTTACTCACTACTCCTACTCCCAACGGTGTTCGCTATCTTCATGATACTTGCACAACACATCAGTGCGGTCACATACATTTTTTTCCAGTTGAATCGTACCATGCCCGATATCAAACCGCTCACGCAACATCTTGTTAATATCGACAATAATATCAGGTCCATTCTGGAAATCTTCTTCTTCAATAGCGACATGACACGATAATGCTACTTCATGAGACGACAACGACCAGATATGCAGGTCATGGACATCTTGCACTTTCGGGACTTGCTGAATCGCTTCCAGAACCATATCAAAGTCAATCCCTTCAGGTACGGCTTCGAGAAATATCCGCACTGCTTCTTTGATAACAAGATACGAAGACCAGAAAATCATTAAGGATATTATAATCGAAAGAATCACATCAATACTATACCAGCCGGTAAACATGATAACAATACCACCGATAATCACGACCACCGATGACAGGGCATCATAGAGCATGTGCAGAAAGGCGGTTTTCATGTTTAGTGATTTCCCTTTTTCAGAATGCAATAGCCAGATAGATACAATATTCCCGATAAGCCCGACACATGCAACTGAGAGGAAAATCCAGGGGGAAGTAATTGGCTGCGGGTGAATAAATCGTTTATACGCTTCAATAATGATAAAGATAGCAATAACAACAAGCGCCACCGCCGAGATAAAAGCAGTCATCACTTCAATACGCTTGTACCCATAGGTTGAGCGTTTTGTTGCTGGTTTTTGTGAACCCTTGGCTCCCAGCCATGCCAAACCAAGCGCCGCCACATCGGATAAGTTATGAATAGCATCCGCTAACAATGCCAGGTAACCGGTAACCAAACCACCGATAACTTCGGCAATGGTTATTACCATGTTGAAAACAATCGTCCAGCTTAGTTTTTTACCAGAGACATTGAAATCATTATGTGAATGGGTATGAGGAGACATCTTTCACAAACTCTTTCGCATTGAAACAATATTCTTCATATTTTTTTACGTTATCCGTAATAAAAAGGTCAGTTTTACTTTTCACTATACGCGATACTCTCAACGCACAAAACTAATACCCCAAAATCCCAGAAGTAACAATATAACAAAGGCTATCGCAAGCAGGTTAAAGTATTTATCAATAAATGTTTTAATCCTGTCGCCAAACCGACGATATAACAAACCGATAATCCCGGCAACGATGAAAAAGCGTAAGGAACGGCTTATTGCCGATGCCAGCAAAAACACAAAAAACGGCATACCGAAAAAACCGGATGCAATAGTAAATACCTTGTAGGGAATAGGAGTAAAACCAGCAATACCGACCGCCCAGGCACCGACTTTCACCCCCATCACTTCTTTTTCACTGAACCAAAACTGTGCTTGCCGTAAAAGCTCATTCGCATCAGAACCGGACAACGCTGCCGTGAGATGAATCACCTTTTCACCTATAATATCAAAGGCGCCATATCCAATTAAATAGCCGATAGCCCCACCGATAACCGAGCCCAGCGAACAAATCAACGCAAAACGTATCCATTTCCGGTATGCCCCCATACAAAGAGCAATTAGCAAGGCATCAGGTGGGATGGGGAAAAACGATGCTTCCGCCATCGAGAGGAAAAATAATGCCACCTCGCTGTGTTTTGAATCACTCCATCGCAACACCCAGTCGTACAGGGCGCGAGTCCATACCAACGGTTTCATCAAGATAGCAACCATACCGGACTCTATGATTCTTTTTCCAGGGAAGAAGTAACTCGTTCCAGTTTCAGACGGGTCAGTCGGTTTTGGTCTAAGGTCAGCACGGTGATCTTCATATCTTCAATCACAATTGACTCTCCTTTGTACGGTAATCTTCCAATATGGTCAATGACAAGACCGGCAAGGGTTTCTACCTTGTCCTCCGGTAAGTGGCTGCCCATCAATTCATTTACAGCCCCGGGCCAAACCGCGCCATCGGCAAATGCCACCGTATCCGAATGTTTTACCAGCGGATGTTCCTTCGTGTCATCTTCGTCCTGTATTTCTCCAACCAGCTCTTCGAGAATATCCTCAATAGTGATAATCCCTGCCGTCCCGCCAAACTCATCGAGCACAACCGCAAACTGGTTCTTTTTTCGCTGAAAGTCCTTCAACAACCTCGATAACGGCATCGAATCCGGGACAAAGGTTGGTTTCCGAATAAGGTCTGACAGGACAATTAAATTAGGGTTTAGTTTATGGTGAATAAGGTCTTTCGTATAGAGTATACCGACAATGTTATCAATATTTTTATCATACACGGGGTATTTGCTGTGTCCGTTTTCAATAACCGTTCTAATTATTTCCTCTGGCGGGGTGTTATACGGTAACGCCACAACATCGGTACGGGGAGTCATCGCGCGACGGACAGTGGAATCGGCAAAATCAAAGACATTTTTGATAAGCTGTTCTTCCGTCTCATCGAAAATACCTTTTTGCTTTCCCTCGAAAATCATCAAGTTGATTTCTTCTTCGGTAATATGTGTTTCGCTTTTCTCGCCCTGCAATCCAATCATTCGTACTACCGCATTGGCGGCACCACTTAACAGCATGGTGAAAATACCTGTGAGCCGTGTAAATAAACTTATTACCGGAGCAACAGTGCTGGCATACCGTTCCGGATCGGAAAGGGCAATGTATTTCGGCACCAGCTCACCGAGTACAACCGCAGTCACCGTGATACCAATAGAGACAATCACGACCGATAGTGTTGTCGCTGTCTTGGCAATAACATCAACAGGCACCGTACGTAAAAAATCCTGGAGGGGCTCAACAAGTGTTGCCCCGCCAAAGACCCCTGCCAGAGTACCGACAAGGGTAATACCAATCTGGATAGTTGCGAGGAAACGGTCCGGATTGCTGCGGAGTTTTTCCGCCTGTTGAGCGCCACGTTTACCCTGCGCAGCTCTCTGCTGAAGTTTGCTCTTGCGGGAGGCAATAATTGAAAACTCTGACAAGGCAAAAAAACCGTTACCCAGTATCAGGACAAAAATAGCTGCTATCTCCCAGACTAACTCGCCGTCCATGTTACGTCGAGTCTCCGTTCAGGGGAGGTAACGGGTCATCCGATAAGTCACTGTACGATATTGTTTCCATAATTAATATATCGATTGTTGAGTCATTTTACGTAACCGTTTAACCCGCTCCTCAACCGGGGGATGGGTTGAAAATAACGATGAGAATCCCTTTCCGGAAAGCGGGTTGGCAATCATCAAGTGAGCAGTAGCGGGTTTTTCATCTAACCGCAACCGCACCGGCGCCCGGTGAAGTTTCTGCAATGCCGAGGCAAGCCCCTGATATTGACCGGTCATTTTGGCTCCGATGGCATCCGCTTTGAACTCCCGCTGACGGGAAATAGCAATTTGAATAATAATAGCAACCAAAGGGGCAACAATAGCGGCTACCAACATTCCTATTCCTCCACCCCGATTATTGTCACGGCTATATCCTCCCAGGATAGCTCCCCACCGTGCCATCATCGCCAGGATACTAATTGCTCCGGCAAACGTGGCAACAATCGTTCCCAGCAGCATATCCCTGTTTTTTATATGAGCAAGTTCATGCCCGATAACTCCCTCCAGTTCGTTATCATTGAGCAATTCCAGAATGCCTTCGGTCACCGCCACCGCTGCATGTTCCATATCGCGACCGGTAGCAAACGCGTTGGGAGCTTTTGTCGGGACAATATAAACCCGCGGCATCGGCACCATCGCCATTGTCGCCACCCGACGAACGATTTGATACAAACGCGGGTGGTCATTCTCAGACACCTCACGTGCCCGATATTGTTTCAGAACCAGTTTATCGGAAAACCAGTAACTGAAAAAATTCATCCCCACAGCCAGTATAAAGGCGATAACCATACCATTCTGACCACCCATCAGATAGCCGACCCAGACAAAAATCAACATCAGGATCAGCATGAGAAAAGTTATTTTGAGAGTATTCAAAGTTCCCATATCCTTCCCATAAATCTAACTGGTTGTGCGTCGCCCGGTCAACCATTTTCTCCGTTTACATGTATAGTATACAACGACATAAAAAGTTCCGTCACGTAATCCTGTTTTACCTGCTCTTTGGTGTAATATACGAAAGTATTATTACAAATTCCGAAGTTTCTTGCGAAAAAAGCTTATTTCCTGACCGGCTAAGTCATCAATAATACCGCTAATCCATATCCCGGCAAGGTTATCCCTGTTATCTACCTGTAGAACCACCGAATCTCCAAGATAATAATTCCATGTCTGTTCACATTCCTGAAATTGCAATAATAAATCTGTTCGCAACGTATTCGTAAGTGGTGTTGGTTCCGTTATTTGTTCTCGAAAATCAAGCCATCGGATATCTGCCGGCTCTACCACTTGGGGATGGGAAAACGGTTCCGCTACCCGCCACTGACGCCGTGGTAAACTATACTCAATAAAAATTAAATGCCCATGACTGTCGATTTCAAACCGGACATGGCTGGACTCGAGGAATGAAAAAAAATGACGGGTCCCGGAAAAAAACCCAACCTGTACATACAAAGAATCCTCTTCCAGTTGATAAAAACCCCGGCCGGGTAAAATTGGTTCGGTCGGGGTCGAAATTCGAAGTTTCGGCAGTGTTATCGCCATGTTATTTCAAATCTTTGAGCCGTTCCCGTGCCTGCTCCGCTTCCAGTGTTCCCGGATGGTCATCAATCAGTTGCTTAAAGATTTTTTTGGCTTCGTCTATCTTACCCAGCTCCTGTTTGGAGCGACCGAGTTTGTACAGGGCACGGCTGGCATTGACCGAATTTTTGTAATGCTCCAACAGGTATTCAAATTCCTGTATGGCATTTTCATACTGCTCCAGGGAATAATATGACTCCCCAATCCAGTAATGGGCATTTTGTGCCAGCTCATGGTTTTCACAATCTTTCAGGAAGACATTAAAGTCATCGATTGCTTTCTTGTAATCTCCACGCATCACAAGGATAAAGGCATTATCGTACTTCGCGGAACAGTCGGCAGAGGCTGCTGCTTCCTGTGGTGGTGGGGCAGTTTCGGGTTGCGTTTGCTGAGCACCCGGTGAACTGATTATTCTCCGTCGCTCAGTTGTTGCCTTGTAAATAGCATCAATCTTTTGCAGCAGGTCGTTGTAACTTTCCTGCAACGCAGATATCTGCTCTTCGAGCTGGTCAATAGTCACCGAGATATCCGCCCGCAATTTCCTGTTGCTTTCAGCTTCCTGAGTTATCACGGTGTCGAGATGGTCCAGTTTGCTGTTTGTTTGCTGATTCTGAGTTTTGACCGTATCAATTTCAGCACGCAGCACTTCAATTTGTCTGCCGGTGGCACATCCGGAAATCATCAAACCGAGAAACAGAACCGCCATTAGCAGAATGGCGGTTGCTGATGAACTATATGTGTACTTCATACTCTCATTCCCATAGGCATCGCTATTGCGAAATTATCCTGAATTCACAACGGCGGTTTTTTGCCCACGCAGCTTCATTGTGACCCGGATCAACAGGACGTTCTTTCCCGTAGCTGATAATAGAAATCCTGCTGGGAGCTATCCCCAGGTTGACAAGATAATCCATCGCTGCCCGAGCACGTTTCTCACCGAGTGAAAGGTTATATTCAACTGTCCCGCGTTCGTCGCAATGTCCCTCAATCTTGATAACAACGTCAGGGAATTCTTTTAACAGTTGGTAGTTATGTTCCAGAGCAGCTTTGGCATCAGCGCGTAGATTGTACTTATCAAAATCGAAATATACCGTCTGGAATTGCGATTCATTCAATTTTGGCGGAGGAGGTGGCGGTGGTGGAGGGGGAGTAACCGTTGTTTCCGGGGGAGCTGGCGGGGTGGTATCGATAACAGGTTTCTCTTCAACTACTTTCGGACCTCCACAGGAAACACCTATGATAGCAACAGCGAGTAAACCGAGACTGACTAACAAGATAATTTTCTTCATATCGTTCATATCCTCCCAACTGGATATAATTTGTTACTTTCTCTTTCAACTACAGCAATCTAACCCATGTGAAAAGAAGGGTCAATCAAAAAAACTTATATTTCCATAAGTTGTTGAAACTTTTAGTACTTGTACCACAGTACTGACGTTTTGTTCTGGTATTTGTGCAAATCTGTCGGGCACCAAACTGCTTTTCAACGATTATCAAGAATCGATTTGACAACTCTGGGGTTTAAGGCTATTTTTGACTCACCGATACTTGGTGAAAACAAATCCAATGTACCATATTACTGACAGGAGTATGTTGTGAAATTAATCAAAATACTTGTCTTGAGTTTGTTTGGTGTTCTGTTTTTCAATTCTTTTGGTTATACCGGACAGGTTCAAGTAAAAATTTCTGGCAAAGGCGCTGTGAACGACAGCACTATCAAAGCAGGAGAACCGGTTTCGATGGATATTTACATAGAAAATGACTCACTGTTTACCGGGTTTTCTCTTGGATTTGCACTTACTTCACCGGATATCAAAAAGGTCATCCATGTGAGTGACAAGGGTAATGGCTTGAATAAGAACGGTGATGTCAAAGGATATAACGGCTGGCAGGATAAATCTATCTGGAATTATGGCGGAGTATTTGTTGTAGAACGTGACTGGGACGGAAAACTGCCGGAGCTGCTCGGGTTTGGCGGACTCTGCATACAGCGTGAATACAAACCGCATAAATTACAGAAATGCTTGTCCTTTGACCTGATTATTCCAACTCCCGGCACCATTACCGTGGATTCATCTTTTTATCCTCCCGGGGGAACATGGTTGTTTGCCGCTCCCAAACCGGGGGCAACCCAGACTCCCCAATGGGGTGGGCCATATACCTACAAAGTAATCAAGTAGCTGTCATAGCAGGGTTTTTTACCCTGCTATTTATTTGGTATGAAAGCTTTCGCAGGCATTACGATAACGGCTGTTTTCTTCTTGTTTTGTAGTACACTTTTTAGCTCCACTATTGATGTCAGGGTTGTATCAGCACATTCCGCTTCGCCGAGTGAGTTGGTTGCCATCGACTTGTATATTTCCCAGCAAAACGAAACCGATACCTTCTTTGTTGACGGGTTTGATTTCCGTTTGGCATATGACAGTATGGTACTAATTCCCTGGGGGATACAACAACATAATCGTTTTGACAGTTGTGGCTGGTTTGTTTCCATACAGCATGATCCCCTGGTTTTCGATTCCAGTCACAATGCCATGACACATTTACGTGCACAGGCAATCACGGGGTCTCTTCCGCTTTATTTGCAGCAGACACCAAGCGAACCGGTATTGACTGTTCTATTCAAAACCAGGCATGACTCCTCACTTTTTGGCTTGTCAACAAGTATTGATTTTCTCTGGAATCACTGCCACGACAATAAGCTTTGGCGAAATGACAATCTTGCTGTGTACGGAGCAGATAATATCCTTGATGCCTATTACGATACCATCACCGACCCTTTTGCAACTTTGCCAACAGTAGCCGGTCCTCCCGGTTATTGTTCTTTAGGGTCCGGTGATACCATTGTATTCCGTAATACCGATTATTACTCAACCGAAGTTGCTTTTTTTCCTTTTGATTCCGTGGGAAAGACGGGTGATATAAATCTCAACGGGATCGGTTTTGACACTACTGACCTTGCTCTCTTCTCCTCGTTCTTCCTCTATGGCGACACGGTCTTTTCTCTGGCTCATGACAAGCAACTTGCCGCAACCGATATAGACCGTGATTTGAAAGATACTACCCTTGCCGACCTCGTTCTCACCAGATATGTATTGTTACAACAAGTTCCCCCACCTGTCACCCGTTCCCAGCCAAAAGCACAATTCATCTATGACACGACAGCAGGGGCAGTTAGTATTTCCGTTCATTCGGAAGTTCCGATAGGGGCATATAATATCCGTCTAGTGAAAGATTACTCTCAAGTTGACTCGGTTATCTTTGCCAACATGGATAATCCCGGCAGATATGGTCAAGCAACGGTTGTATGGAATGCGGATACGGTGAATCTCTTATTTTTAGGTGGGTTACCATCCGAACCGGTCATTTCAACAGGGGTAACATCACTGGCAACGATATATTACAGCGGTACGGCACCCACTCCACGTATTGAACGTATCGCTTCTATTGAAGGCACCAACTGCCTGCTGCAATCTCCGACAGATATTACCGAGTACACGGAACATCAAATACCCGGACAATTCAGGTTATATCAGAATTACCCGAACCCGTTTAACCCGTCAACCATCATTACTTTCTCTTTGCCAATCCATACACAATGGAAAATAGAAATACTCAATCTCCTGGGACAGCTCATTCAATCATATCATGGTATCGACGGTCCGGGAAGCATACAAACAGTTTGGGACGGAACCGACCAGCTCGGACAACCGGTAAGCAGCGGTGTGTATTTTTACCGTCTGAGTGTTGAAAATACTATACGTACAAAGAAAATGTTATTAGTACGGTAATAACACGACCTCGATATTCACAAAAGAAACATAACAACAAAGCCTCCCGGGTAACCCGGAAGGCTTTTCATCGTAGATATCACATCTCTATGTCTAAGGTCCGAACGAAGACGGTACTGATTTTCTGTCAAGACCGAGTAATTGTCGGACAAAAGGATCATTGAGGTTGATTTTATACTCGGCAAACATCTCCGCAGCTTTCTTGACATCGCTATATCGCTGCTGGTTAATGAGAACAGAAACAAGTTTGCGGAACGCATAGCTGCTGTTCGGGTTCACTTTGAACGCATCCCAGAGCAAGGTAAGCCCATGATTGACCAGCTCTTTATCTCCGCTGCGAGACCCAAGTTCCACTTCCGCTAATCCCAGGTCCTGACGGTAGAACAAGTTTTCCGGGTTACTCTTGATAAACGATTCGAGCGTATCTTTCAACTGGTGTAATAATGAATCCAGCGCTGTCGAATCACCCATACCGGCTTTCAAATCACCCAACAACATGTATGGCTGCCAGTATTCAGGATACACCTTGATAAGCCGTTCCAATATGTTAATGGCGCGGGTGGTATCACCCCGACGGATGAACTCATCAAAAATACGCACCCCGTTTACTCCATACCCAAGGAACACTCCGGTTGCATTTTCATCACGGTACACCCGCGAATCCTGGTAACCGTCAAAGCGGTACGTATTCATAAACAGGTCATACCCTTTTTCGACATCAATCTTCCGTTCCGGCGGTTCCCGGTCCAGACGATAGACCAGCCCGACAGCCGTCGCCCGGTCCCGTAATTTCAGGGGAGACTCGGCATAGGGTTGAGCGCTGAAATAAATCGGGTATTGCCATTTGTTTTCCAGAACGATTTCATCAACCATCATATCCTGAACTTTGACAATCCGCCCCTTGTATGGTGATGCTTGCAGGTATGTTTGGCGTTTACGCGGTTTATCATAAAATGTCTTTTTCGGACGAGCTGCCCATAAACCGGGTCGAGCCTCATAGGGATACCAGATGATTTGGTCATCACTAAGTGAAATAGGCACCGCATACCGATTCTTCATCTGATCAACATACCAGTCTGTATTCAACAGCGACAAGTTGACCACCCGCACATCTTTCCGGTAATGATATACCTCCTGAATACACCATACCGGGAAGGTATCGTTATCACCTGAGGTAAAGAGAATGGCATCTTTATCACAGGAGTCGAGCAGGTTGGCAGCATAATTATAAGGGATATAATTCAGCGAACGGTCATTGGCATGATAATTATGAGCCAGAGCAGATACGGGAAGCAGTACCAGCACCGATGACAAGTACACCACCGGTTTTACCATTCCGGGATTTGTAGCGGCAAATTTATCACGTAAATATGACATAATCGCTGCCACTCCCAATCCCATGGCAATGCCGAAAAACACAAACGCCGGGGTAAAGAAGTAGTCACGGTCACGTACTTCAAGATAAGCGTCACCGGTACGCGGATCATACTGGGTACCATCGGCAAAATTCATATAGAGAATCAATCCTACCGAACATACAATTAAAAGTACAAAAAATGGTATCCCGATTTCCAACCGTTTTCGGATGGCCACGACAATTCCAATCAACCCCAGGATGAAAGAGGGAACAAACCCCCAGCCGGTGGTTGAATACTGTTCCTCGAAGTACGACCAGAACCCCATGTGGGCATGCCTGCCGAACTGGTTGGACAGTTTTCCACGACGGTGAAACATACGGTCAACCATAGACGTTTGCCCGTACTGTTTACGGTCGAGAAAATTAATAAAGGTGTCCCACCCACGCGAGGGATTGTTTTCATCAATACGGGGATTCAGTTCCGACCTGATGGGAATATAGGCATTGACGGTCATACCTAAAAAACCGATGAGCACAATGGCAAGTCCCGTTTTCCATTGCAGGTGCCACTTGCGGGATTCCGACAGAAACGCAAGGATAGTAAGCACCACTAATCCAGCTATTGCGGCTTTCCAGTAGAGGGAAAAACTCTGCATAATGGATAATGCGGAAGTAATGGCAATGAGAATCGCCCAGTTTAGTTTTCTATACAGTAAAACGACCAAAACAATGGCAAGAACGGCTGTCATAAACTTGAAGATACCGGGACCACCCCGACCATCGGAAAACATCAAAATCATCAATAACTCAACAATAAAGAACCCACCAACAAATATATAGTCCTTCGGTTCTGCATTTTTATTTAAGACAAACAAGATGGCACATACCGGCACGACGAGAAACACGGTCATGTGAACCCCGACCCCAAGCATAGCGGCAAAGAAAAAGATGATGAGTGTTCTCCCGGCAGCCATTGTGCCGCGCTGTTCAAAATAGCGTAATGCCAGCCATACCAGCATCACAGTCACAGCCAACCCGATGCCATATACTTCCGCCTCAACTGAGTTCCCCCAATTGGTTCGGGAAAATGCCACAAAAAATCCACCAACGACACCGCCGATATAAGCAATGTACCGGTTGATACCTTCGTTTTTCCGATTGCCAAAAAAGTATCCGGCGATTCGGACAGTGAGCAAATAGCTGAACATGGCGGTAAAAGAAGAGCCGATAACGGAAAGATAGTTAATTCGATGAGAGATATCAGAAACAAACGGAACAAGTGAGATTAAACGACCAAGCAGGATAAACAACGGCGATCCGGGGGGGTGAGGAATACTCAGTGTGTATGAACAGGCGATAAACTCTCCGCAATCCCAAAAGGACAATGTTGGCTGTACGGTCATCGCATAAACAATAAATGAACCGAAAAAGACAAATGCCGCTACGATAGCATTCGTTCTGTCAAATGTTTCATTTGTTCCAACAGACATATCAGCTATTTACTCCTCGTGTAATTTTCCGAAATAAATATAAAAAAATAAATCTTACGTTTTTATCCCACGGTATATCATTATAAGTGATTACCAATGAATACTATTATAAAATTTTGAGGTTTTTTTTACGTGATTCTCAGTTGTGCTTCCTTTGCTACCATTTATCATCCACCAGATTTCAGAAAAGGAAATATAACATACCTGTTCCTCAGCACAATATAAATTGTACTCGAAACGACAGAAAAAGGATTAATAAATATATAGTTAACAGAAAGTTACAAAATCAGGTCCATAGCAGGAGAAGGATGTATATTGTTAAACAATTTAATTGATTCTTTATTCAGTTAAACAGTATTTTCAATAGAATACACAGTATCTGGTCTTTTGGGATTGAGGGTATCGGTTTATGCGCATAGTTATAGTCGGTGGTGGTGTAGTTGGTTATTCACTGGCAGAACACCTGTTACGTGATGGTCACCATTTATCTCTCATTGAACAGGACCCAAAACTCAGCCAGATATTATCTGAAAAACTCGATGTACAAATCCTGACCGGCTCCGGCTCATCACCGGAAATTCTGAAAGAAGCGGGGATAGAATCTGCCGACATGGTGCTTGCTGTGACACCTGTCGATGAAGTAAATATTGTCGTATGTGCCATTGCTGCCCAGTATAATGTCAAACGACGTATTGCCCGACTGAGAAATCGTAGTTTTTCGGAGCACAACTCTGCAGTCAACCTCGAAAAACTGGGAATAACCTCGGTCATTCACCCGGAACAGGTCTTGGTGGATCATTTATTGCATTTCGTACAGACCCCTCATGCGGTGGAATCCGCCAATTTTGAAAACAACAAAATCCTCCTCCGCGGTTACCGAATCACGGAAAACATGGAGCTTGCCGGAAAAACACCACTGGAAATCCGGCAGATGATTGCCCCCGACATTGTACTCTTTGCAGCGCTGGTACGTGACGGGAAAGGAATGATTCCCGGCGGTGATACTCGCATTGAACCGGGCGATTTACTCTATTCCCTGTTTCCACACACTTCTCTCACCCGGTTCCTTCAACTGGTAGGCATTGAAAACAAAAAATCCATGAAAATTATTATTACCGGTGACTCGTTTTCTACCCTCGAATTGGCGGAAACTCTCGATAAATCCGAACATAATATCACCCTTGTCGACCCGTCTCTCACCCATGCCCGCATAGCCGCTGACCGGTTCCATAACATACAGGTAATCAATGGCGACTGTACGATGGTGGATTTGCTGAAAGAAATCAACATCGACAGTGCCTCGTTTTTTATCGCCTGCTCCGATGCCCCAGATTATAATATGCTCTCGGCTCTGTTAGCCAAAGCGGAGGGTGCGCATGAAGTCATCGCTGTCAGCACCGAAACTCAGCATGATAAGTTATTCCAGTCAATAGGGATAGATCATGTCGTGAATCCTCGCCTGACCACCGCCCGGGAAATCTTAGAGATTATCGCCCGCGGACAGATAGGCGCCGTGGTCCAGCTTTCCGATGTCGATATTCAAGCAGTTCGTTACACGGTCGAACCGGACACTTCCCTGGTTGGCAAACAGATTAAAAATATCGCCCGCAAGCTCAAACGTGGCACTATCGTCGGGATTATTGTACGGGGTGACAGTATGATTTTGCCGGATGGTGAAACGACTATTGAAGCACACGACCACGTGATAATGATTACTCGACATAAAAATCTTCCATCACTGAACAAACTGTTTAAGCAACGATAATATCGAGGAATATAGATGCACAAAACCGCCGTCGGGTATGCAATCGGTAAACTGATGCAAGTGATGGGAGTGGCTCTGCTGACTCCCCTGGGAATTGCCCTGTGGGATAATCGTGGTCTTGGTTTCCCTGATATACTACATCAAACGGAAGTGTACAGCTTTTTGCTCGCTATCGGTATTTCTTTTGTTGCCGGGACCGCTATGGTTATTGCGTTTCGTCGCGGGCAGGATTTACAGCGGCTTCGCGAAGGATACGCCATTGTTACTATCGGTTGGCTGGTGCTTACTTTCATCGGTGCCATTCCCCTGTTTTTTTATTTCTATACCGGATATAGTGAAAACGGCTCAGGGAATTTCCTGCTCGATTTCACCAATGCATACTTTGAAATCATGTCCGGGTTTACCACCACCGGCGCTACGATATTAACCAATATCGAAGCAACCCCCCGCTCGTTATTATTTCTTCGGGCGTTGACTCACTGGCTGGGCGGTATGGGAATAATTACCCTGGCTATTGTTATCTTTCCGGCTATGAGCGGTTCGGCATACGGGATGTTTCGCGGAGAAGTCCCCGGTCCGACCACTGACAAGCTTCGTCCCCGTCTTACACAAACGGCACAGATTCTCTGGGGAGTATATCTCTTGTTTACCATCGCCGAGACAATACTGCTCATGTTTGCCGGGATGAATCTCTTCGATGCCGTTTGTCATACCTTCGCCACTATGGCAACAGGGGGATTCTCAACGAAAAATGCTTCTATTGCGGCGTATCATTCCGATGCTATCGAGTGGATTATTATTGTATTCATGTATTTTGCCGGAATAAATTTTGTCCTGCATTTCAAAGCCCTTCGGGGAAACCTGCAATCGCTTTTCAAGAACCGGGAGTATGTATTCTATACGGGTGTCATCGTAGCAACAATCCTGATTGCCACTGTAATCCTCTACCATTTCGGGCTTTCATCAGAAGTGGAAGTAGCCGAACATTTCCGTGCCGGTTATCCCTCAGCCGAGCAAGTCCATGAACATTATGCAGCCCAAAGTAAAACAATAACCAGCTTCTACGACTGCCTGCGAGTCGCTTCTTTCCAAACGGTATCCATTGTCACGACTACCGGTTTCATCACCGCTGATTTTGATCTCTGGCATGACTTCATTCGATTCCTGCTGCTTTTTCTTATGTTCTTTGGTGGTTGTGCCGGCTCCACCGGTGGCGGGATGAAGCATATACGGATACTGGTAGTCATTAAAGTAGCTTTGCTGGAACTACGAAAACTGATACAACCACGACTGGTGGCATCGGTGAAAATAGGAAACCAGCCGGTTGAAGTTGACCGGGTCATTCATATCGTCTCATTTTTCATTCTTTTCATGGGTATCTTTGCCATTCAGGGAGCATTGTTGACATTGTTTATTCCTGACCTCATCACTTCTTTTGCCGCCTCGATTGCCACGCTGGGAAATATCGGTCCCGGTCTTGCCGGGGTAGGTGCAGTTGAAAACTATGCCTGGATACCGATACCGGGGAAATGGATACTTGTCTTCTCCATGTTAGTCGGACGTTTGGAAATATTCACGGTGCTTATTGTACTGCGTGTTGCCACCTGGCGGAAATAGCAAAAAGTATTCGTTCCCGTCACAGTTTTTTTCGTCACGGCGGAAATCATTCATCTTTTTGTTGATAATTTCGCCGAAATACTGCAAACTTCATTCGTGGTACAGGTACAGAACATATTATCCGGACGGCTGGTTGTTTCAATCATTTATTCATCGCTCGATGCCCTGGTAGATTCCCT